>JBDGVT010000131.1:0-8932 GCA_039585495.1 Gemmatimonadota bacterium
TGAGGTCCGGAGCCGCAAAGCGGCTCCGGGCCTTTCTTCAAGGGAAGCCGGATGAGAACCGGCGAAGCGGCGAGCGAAGCGCGCCGCCGCCGGATCGAGCCGAGCGGCCTGAGCCACCTGACATAACGATTAGGCAACCCCTGTCCGTAGCAACCGATGGTTAGACAGCCCGGTCGAGGCCCAGGCAGCGGCGGGCAGACCATGACTGTGTCTACCCGCCTGTAGCGCTGCTCTTAACGGGTTCGCTGGTCCGGATCCTCGCTGACCGTACTCCTGACGATCGGCAGCACGATGCGGGACGGATAGAGACTCGAGTGATGAATGAGGTTGTGCGCAGGTACGCCCACGACCTCGTTGTAGTTCTGCCCGCCCGTATTCAGGTTCCGCGTGAAGCGGGGGAAGTTCGAGCCAGAGACCTCGATCCTGCCCGCCCGTATTCAGGTTCCGCGTGAAGCGGGGGAAGTTCGAGCCAGAGACCTCGATCCGGATTCGGTGGCCGGCCGCAAAGGTGTTCGAGGTGCTCATCGGACTCACCTGGATCTCATACACCTCGCCCGACTCCATGAAGACCTGCCGGTCGTATCCCTCGCGGTACCTCGCCCTCTGGATCGTCTCGTCCAGGTTGTATGCCCGTCCGTCCGGATAGACGTCGAGCAACTTCACGGTGAAGTCGGTATCTAGTACATCGGTCGAGACGAAGAGGGTGATGTCGATGGTACCACTCACCTCGACGGCTTCGGCGAACGGCTCGGTCGTGTAGACCAGAACGTCCTCACGTTCCTCGGTCATGCGTTGGTCGAAGGAGCCGGCCTGAATCGCCCCTCCGGTGCAGCAGACGTTGCCGCCTACGGAGACCACCGGATCCATTGGGTCGTAGGTGAATGCGTCCGGGATGTCTTCTGCGTCAGGAGCATTCGCCGTGAGCACGCCGTCACCATGAAGCGTGTTCGCGTTACCCCCGCTGTCGAGATAGTACGTCACTGATTCGGCCCGTGCGGGTGGCCACGTGTCCGACGTCTGCCATTCGTTCGATCCCATGGTGAAGTATCGGACCCTCGGAAGACTGTCCACGACCGCACTCTGATCGTCCTTCAGCCAGTGGTCGAACCAGCCGAAGATGAGCTCGTCGTAGTCCCAACGGGCGTCGCCGACGCTCCGCTCGCCGACCACGGTCTCCTCCGTGGCGCGCGTGTACGCGCAGTGCGCCACGGGTGCGACGAACGCGTACTGATTGTCGCGCACCTCCGCTTCCGCCGCATTCGCTCGCACATGATTGAAGAGCGCGAGGTTCGGTCCGATCGAGACGTCGTACCAGGACATGAACCAGAGGCTCGGTACACCGAATGGCTCGTCATCGTGATAGAGGCCGCCCCGATACCATGCCGGATCGTCCGGCGTCCGCTGAATCATGCTGCCGCCGGTCGCGACCGGTGCTGCGTCAGCGAAGACGCCCTCGGGCCCTCCCACGTGTCTCATGAGATCCTCGACCGGGAGGTGCCAAAGCGCTTCCGTCCAATCGACCCGAGGCAGTTCTGGCGCGAGGTCGAAGTAGCGGGAGAGTCGGATCATGTCCTCGCGTGACGTATTGGCATCGAACATCGGACGCTGGGTGTTCTGAACCCCGTAGAGCCAGGAGAAGAAGAGCATCTGCTCGGCGCCACCCCGATACCAATTCCCCTGCTCGTACCAGTCTCCGATTCGGCCGACGCCTGCTCCGAAGCCCTGCGGCACCATCGCTGCGTGCGCGGGGTGATCGAGCGCGGCGAGCCCCATCTGCCATTCGGCCGTCGAGGAGCATCCCTGTGTGCCGACCTTGCCGTTGGACCAGGGCTGGTCTGCGATCCAAGTGAGTGCGTCGTACCCGTCCGTCTTCGGCGGGCCCAGAATGTCCCATTCACCCTCCGAGAAGAACTTGCCCCTTTCGTTCTGCACGATGTACGCGTAGCCACGCTGCACCGCCTCGAGAGGAGCCCGGAAACGACCCGTGTTCAGCTCACCATCCCGCCACGGATTGAAGTTGTACGGGGTCCGCACGAAAATCGTCGGGACGTCGCCAGGAGCCTTCGGCCTGTAGATCGTCGTCGAGAGATGAACACCGTCGCGCATCGGGATCATGATCATCTCATCGATGACCGCGATCTCCTGCAGGGCCGCGAGGGGGTCCCCCTGTGCGGAGATCGTGACCGGACTCAGAACGGTGATTGCGCCGCAGACGGCCACAGCCGCAGCCAGGACGCCTCGGCGCAAAGCGGGTGAGATAAAACGGACGGTACGGGCAATAGCTGCCATGGGGTCCTCCGGTAACCGGAATCCACTCTGGCAGGGTATTTGAGACTACGGCCCGGAGAGTTTCCGGGCCGTAGGGAGTTCTTATGTCGTGTGTGTGGTGAATCGCCCGTAGTGTTCGGCTACAAACTTGCCAGGAATCGCAACAAGAGCGCCTGTTCTGCCGCTGTCAGGGCATCGAATGCGTCGCGGGAAGCCTCCGACTCCCCACCGTGGAGTTCGATCGAACGGCGGACCGTCGTTGCCGCACCATCGTGCATGAAGTTCTCCTTCAGCCTCAAGCCCCAGAGCATGGCGGTTCGATACTCGGACGGTGTGGCGTACGGCCCGCACATCCCAGCGTTTTCAGGGCCGAGGTCGTGGAGCAGGACGTCCGAATACAGGTGAAGGGTCTGATTGGCCATCGCGGAGACCTCGCTCGGTCCGGAACGCATGGTCGGCGTGTGACACGACGCACACCCGACTTCGTCGAACAGCACCTCTCCCCGATCGACCGAGTCCTGGACCGCCTCCGATGTGATCACTTCCCTCGGCGGCGGCGCCAGGAACCGAATGAAGTCGTAGAGGAAGCCCAGCCCCATCTCGTCGATCTCCGGATCGGGCGCAGGGTCCGCTTCTGGGGGGATGGGAAGGCCGTTGAGGCTTTGCTCCGTGAGTCCGCGGGGTGTCGTTAGCCCCAGCTCAGTTTGCAGAGAGGCGGCGATGAAGTCGTACAGCTTGTTCCATTCGGCCTTCCGTGTGAACCGACCCATCGTGCCTTCCTGGCCGGGGTGTCCGGAGATGTCGTACCCGACGCGCCCGGAGATACCGTCGCCATCCGCGTCATCAGGATCGGCCTGGGCCAGGATATCGGCTTCCGGAATCAACTCGACGAGACCGATGCCAAAGATCGAGAGCGCGGGTTCATCGAGCCGGACGCTGGCCCTTTCAGGCGTTCTTTCCGGCGGCGAATACCCTGTCGCCAGAAGCGCCGGGGTGGCTTCCTTCTGGATGAGATCGCCCCCCTCCTCGGTAAGCATGTCGCACGTCTCATTCTCCCACCGACGTGCCTTGCCCAAGGTCCGATCAATGGTGCCGGCGCCACCGACCGTGGGCAGCGTGTGGCAATCGCTACAGCGCGTCTGGTTGTAGGTGGGACCCAGACCTTCTTCCGGACTGGTTATTCGACTGAAGAGGGCCTTGCCCAAGAGGAAACGCCCCATCTCCCCTTCGTTCAGACCAGGAAGAGGGTCACCCGCCTCGACCACCTCATCGATCGCCGACTCACACGCAACGACGACCAGAGTGGCGGCGAACACGGGAACCAGAAGTCGCAGATTCCGCATCGTCCTGCCTCACGTCGTGGGGAGGGCTACCTGACGCTACCATCGGCCACCTGCCCCCGCCAGTACCATCGGCGGAAGTCTCTCATGGCTCGGCTCGGGCGCCTCGACCTACTTGCAACCTGCGGGCGTCCATGCACCTTTTAGGGTGAGTCCCTGCCCGTTCTCAACGTATTGGACGAGGTGGTGGAGCTATGGAATCCCGGATGCTCAAGCGACTCGCTGCGTATCTCTTCTTGACCGCGGTGCCCGGCGCCGTGCAGCCGCTCGTAGCGCAGGACTTCGAGGGTGTCGTGCGTCAGCGAACCATCGAGGTCTACCTCGACGCTTTGGCCGATCAGGGCCTGGATGTGTCCAGCGCGCTCTTCGAGATCTCCATCGACGAGATTCTCGCACTCCGGAGTCGACTCGAGGCGGACGGATCCATGACCGTCAGCGAGGACGAGATTCTCATCAAGGGTCATCTGATGAGGATGGATGCATCCGACCAGGAGTCGGGGCCTGGCTATGCGACCATCGATCTTCGAGCAGGTGTCACCCGCATGGTGAGCCTTGACGAGGGCATGTACATCGAGGTCACCCGAGCGGACCTGGAGCAGATGGGGGGCTTCGGGGGGGAGTTCGAGAGTGACCCCCCGACGGTCACGGAAACGGGCCGGACGAGGACCATCAACGGGATGAATGCGACCGCGTACGAAGTCTCGTCGTCCGATGGTGAATCACTCATCTGGGTATCGAATGACGATCCGGAGCTGACCCGGTCCTTTGGCCAACTCGTCGAGGGAGTTTCAAGCATGAGCATGGAAGACGCGGCTGACCCGGCCGTGATGGTGCTCGAGTATGGTGTCCCCGTCCTCGTCCAGGCGCTCGACTACGACATGTATCGAATCGAAGAAGTCATGTCCGTGGACCGGCGGTCGGTCTCGGGTGATGCCTTCGATCCACCCACAGGGCTTCAAAGGATGACGATGCAGGACATGATGGGCGGCGCGATGCCGTTGGGTGGGGGCGCCGCCGAATCGGAGTCTCTGGGCATTCTGGGAGCCCTTTCGGAAATGGAGAGCCCGCCGGCGTGGGTTGAGTACGAAGTGTCGGGGGGATGGGATGTTTCGGGGCGCGAGGACGACGTCGTCATGTGCAGCGGCACCGAAGATGGATTCATGGGGCGGTCGCTCGGAGATGTGATCATCGACCTGGAAGCGGACGGACCAGGCGACGGCCGGCACGAGATGTCCATCTATGTCGCCGATATGACGGGCCGGCGCTTCGAAGGGCGAGGTGTGTTGACGGTTCGCCCGACCGGCGAGGAGAGCTTCGGCTTCCCGATCTATGACGTGGAGTTCGAGGGCGCCGGCCTCGAGTCGAGGGACGGTGGAGTGTTGTCGGTGCGCGGCACCATGGCCTGCGCGGGGATGTGATCGAACGGGGCGGACGGTCGGCCCGATTCAGAAGACCTGTGCACTAAGAGGTGATTCGCCCTTGTTCAGTGGCGAGGTGGTTGGTCCTCGCCCGGCCCCCCTACGCTTCCTCGTCTACCGGTTGAGCCGGGAGCGCAGTCACCCCTCCTGTTTCGCCCATGGCAGAGCGGAGCACCTGCTGAATGTCGATTCCGAGCGCAGAGCCGAGGCCCTCCATGGTCCCGTAGGCTCCTTTCACTCGCTGGTTCACCGCGTTGCTCACGCCGCCACCGTCACCGCTGTCCATGACGACCACGCGGTCGATGTCCACACCCTTCACGGCCTCCACCGAGATCTCGAGCAGCTCCGGAAGCTTCTCGGCGAGGAAGACCGCGAACGCCTGCTCGCCACCACTCTGGACCTGCTCATAAAGGAGCCGCAGGACCTCGACCTGGGATTTGCCTCGCTCCAGGATGGGCGCCGCTTCGGCTTCAGCCTCTGCGAACGCGGCGATACGGGCGGCGTTCGCCGGCTCGATCACATCGGCGCGCAGACGCTCCATCTCCCGCTCGACCCGCTTCGATTCGAGCGCCCGCTCAGCTTCCACTCGTGCTTCCTCGGACCGCACCGCGGCCGTCTTCTCGGCGATCTCGGCCTCCTGATCGAGTTCCGCCTGACGGACCCGTAGTGAGTTGTTGGCTTCCGCGATCTTGACCTGCGAGCCAGCCTCCTGAATCTCCGCTCGCTGGCTGGCGAGCGCGCGGGCCTCGCGGGTATCGGCAGCGGCCTGGGCCTCGGCGATCTCAGCCTCGCGCACGGCCTCGGCTGCCTTCTTGCGACCGATCGCCTCCAGGTATCCGCGCTCGTCGCTCACGTTCTGGATCTTGAGCACGTCGAGATGGAAGCCGAGCGCCGAGAGGTCCTCGCCGGCGTCTTCGGCGAGCGCTTTCGCGAAACCGAGGCGGTCTTCGTTGACCTCCTCCGGCGTCAGCGTCGCGAGTACGCCGCGCAGGTTCCCCATGAGGGTGTCCTTGGCGAGCTGTTTGATCTCCTCCTCGGTCTTACCGAGCAGCCGCTCGACCGCATTGTTGAAGACGGTCTCGGGTTCGGAGGCGATCTTCACGTTCGCGATCGCTTCCACGTTGAGCGGGATGTTGCCCTTGGAGAAGGCGTTGTGGACCGTGATCTCGATCGGGATGGTTTCGAGGTTGAGGTGCGCCACCGTCTCGATAATCGGGACGCGCAACGTGCGTCCACCCGTAATGGACCGGTAGCCGATCTGACGCCCATCCGTGAGCGCCCTCATTCCACCGGTAATGACGGCCGCGCGGTTCGGCGGCACGATGACGATCAATGCACGCACGGTCGAAAGCAGCACCATGACCACGACGATCAGCACGATGGCGAGTGTTGCTGGAGCCATCAGGATTTGAGGTAGGGTTTCCATGAGGAGATCCGGATAATCGGGAGTCAGGGAAGAGCGTTCAGGTCTTGATCGGATGGTGCGACGTATGCCACACCGTTCTTCATTTCGACGATCACCACGTTACGCCACTGGTCCAGGGGAGCGCCGGGCCTGGCACTCGCGTGGGGAAGGGCACGCAGTGTGTGACGCCGTCCTCCGCGGGAGATCGCAACCTTGCCTACGGATCCACCACCCAGAGGCAGCGTTACCTGTCCGGCGAGGCCTTCGAACGAGTTGTCGGCTTCGAGCAGGCCAGTCTCGGTGCGTCTCAGATATGCGAACGCCTTGCTGACGATCGTCCCTGAAACGAGGCCGCCTACGACCGCGTAGGCGACGGTGCTCGGAGCCGAGGGTGCCGCGCCCGCGCTCGACATCAACCATCCCACCGCCCCAAAACCGAACATCGTGTACGTGAGCGTTCGGATCGAGAGAATCTTGGTGGCCGCGTGGTCGACATCCGAGTCGCCGTCGAAGTCGAAGTCGTCCACACCTGCGTCGAGCTCGAAATCGGCCTCGACCTCGATCTCGACTACGTCACCGCCAAGCAGATTGCCGAGGAGCGACAGGGCCAGGAGTCCGCCACCGAGCACCACGCTGAAGAGGTAGGCTGCGTACATCACAAGCTCCGGGTCGTCCCGATCGAAGGGCGCTCAAGATACGCCGCGCGTGGGTGTTCGGGCCACTCGGAGGTGTGCGGCTCTTCGGTGCCCTTCCCAATGCATACGGAGGACGACGGAGCCACCTTCAGGCCTTCAGGCTTCTCGACGCGTCCCGTTCAAGAGGTACGCGACCCGGGACCCGTACTCGTATTGCGGGATGTCCCTCAATTCGGGCGAGATCGAGTCCAATACCTGTCGCAGCAGCAGCGTTCCGAACGAGAACGCCTTTCGCAGGTCGAGGTCGAAGCCTCTCTCTCCCGCGATGAACCTCTGACGGGGTCGCACGTTCTCGAGTCGGCTATCGACCGCGAGGTGGGCGAAGCGACTTCGGCATTCGGAGAGGGTCGCCGCGAGGCCCTCGTCCGCCGAGGGTTCCGATCGGCCACCGAGTCCGGAGAAGTCGGTGACGTCATCTACGATCGAGATCCGACGGAGGGCCTCGTTTTGCGTGAAGTACAGGTCCAGCCGGGCCATCCACTCGATGGTCTCCGTGGCTGTGAAGCCATCTCCGGCGGCTGCCTTGGAATCGGTGGCGCCGCCTCCTGGCCCCCCTCTCGGAAAGTCAGGCGGTGGTTTGCAGTACACAACAGCGACCGGTGTCTCGTAACGCACTTCGACAACATTCTCTCCGGATCGTGCGATCAGGCCCTGACTGCCGAACTCGAACGAGGAAACGAGCGTCGGCCAAGGGATACCGGCCATCGCGTGTCCGTCGATCACAGCTACGCTCAGGCCCGCGGATCTCAACGACGCGGCGACTTCATTCGCCCGTGCCGGATCCGAAGCTGAGAGGACCTCGGGCGCCGCGAAGCCGATCTTCAGGCGTGCATCATCCGACTCCAATCCGAGGATCGAAGCGACGACCTCCTGATCCACGTCCCGGTGGGGTGGGTCTGAGATAACGAGTATCTGGGGTAACACGCTGGTCCTCCGGCCCTTCTGGATCTTGCCCGCGAAATCTACCGATCGATCCGGTTGGCCGCAGGATGGTGGAGCTGGATCTACCCCCTCAACGGCGAAGCTCCCGGAGTTCTAGGACCAATCCCTGGGCAGCGGCTCCGAGGTTGGTCACTCCCCCACCGTAGTTGCGGAGCAGGACGACGCCGATTCGGGCATCCGGGTCGACGGCCATGTGCGCGTTGTACCCAGCCACAGAGCCGCCGTGGCTCGCGATCTCTCTTCCCGTGTCGTCGAGACGCACGGTGAAGCCGAGTCCGTAGCCACGCTTTGGATCCTCCGGCGTTTGAACAGCCAGTGCTTCTGTCCGGCTCGCTTCCGTGAGGATTGTCAGGCCGGGAACTCCGCTCATGGCTCCCAGAAATCGCCCCAGATCGGCGACGGTGGAATAGACCCCTCCGTTGGGCACCTTGTAGCCCCTTCCCGCGTGCTCACGGGCCGGCTGCTCACCCTCGACCGATCCATCGCGCCGCCTCACATAGCCGGCGGCCAGGCGCGGCTCCAGTTCTGCACCAACCACGACGAAGGAAGAGCCCGTCATCCCGAGAGGTTCGAAGATTTCCGATTCGACCAGGTCGATGAACGGTCTGCCCGCCGCCCGGGATAGTGCGAGGCCAAGCATGCCGAACCCGATATTGGAGTACTGGTAACGTGCCCCCGGCACGGAGTCGTATGCCGTGAGCGGGATCGATTCGAGGATTCGTTGTTCCCAGAGTCCGATCGGGCCAACGACCGACTCGGGCCAGTCGGGTTCTCGGACCAGCCCGGCCGTGTGGCTGGCCAGTTGTCGAAAGGTGACGGGTAGCGTGCCCGGTCGCGCATCGGCCAGTCCGTCGATCTCCGGCA
>JBDGVT010000132.1:0-8902 GCA_039585495.1 Gemmatimonadota bacterium
TCGTTCCGGAACACGGTCTCCTTCAACTCCTCCGCGCTCTCCGCGCCCAGCCATTCAGGCATGAAATCCGGCTGGTCCACGCGTCTGGCGATCTGAGCCAGAATGCGAAGATGTAGCCCGGGATCCGATTCCGAGCTGATCAAGAAGAAGACGGCTCGCACCGGTCCCTTCTCGGCGCTCGCCGCGGCTGCCGGCCCGGTCTCGAACTGGACGCCTCCGGGGACTCTCGCGAGAAGCATGTGGGAACGTTCGATGACGTCCGATCGCATGTGCGGCAGTGCGGCTCCATGAGAAACCGGTGTGGCGCCCATTTTGGTGCCCCGTAGGAAGCCCTCGTTCAATTGATCGGCAGAGAGGGGCAGGTGCAGCGCGAGCATTTCCGACGCCTTGGTCGCGAGTTCCCCGAAGTCCACAGGACCGGACTCGGAGACGTCCAACACCGACGCCGCCGTAAGGAGTTCATCGAAGTCGTCGGCCTCCCGAGGTCCACGCTCCTTCATGATCTCGCGAAGCTCACGGTCGAGACCATCGTAGCGTTGTCGGCCAAGCCGTTCGAAAACGTGGAAGATCGCTCCCTCGCGCGTCACTCTGTCTCGGGCGTAGTACGTAAACCACATCGCACCGAACGTGATCAGCCCACACGTGAACAGCGTCGGAAGCGCCCCCATGCTGTCATGACGATTACCGCGAGACATACCAGCGCGAACATCACGAGTTTGAAGGCGCTGGCCAGCTTCGCGACCTTGGTCGGGTCGAACAGCGTTACCGATAGCAGGATCAGGGCCACGGTCACTACGATTCCAAGCGTAGGCGTGCCACGATCGCCGATCTTGCTGAACCGATCGGGTAGCAGTCTGTCTCGTCCCATGGCCAGTGGGTAGCGCGACGCGCTGAGTACTCCCGCATTCGCGACGGAGGAGAAGGCGAAGACTGCCGCGATGGTCATCAGCACGGCGCCCCAGCGGCCGACGAGGGCCTCGGCGACCGTCGCCACCGGGGTCAGGTCGCCCCCGTTTTGAGCGAGCGTCTCCACACCAACGACGCCGATCATGACCGACGTTCCCACGACGTAGATCGTGATGATCGTGCCGAACGCCAGGAACATCCCGAGGGGTAGGTTCCTCTCCGGGTTCTCAACTTCCTCAGCGACGCTCGCGACCTTGGTCAGCCCCATGTAGCTGACGATAACGAGCCCGGCGGTGCTGATTATGCCGGTGCTTCCTGACTCGTAGAATCCGCTGAAGTTGGAGAAGTCCGACTGCAGGAGACCGAAGCCACAGAACCAAGCCAACAGAATGAGAAGCCCGATCAGGAGCAGCACCTGGAAGGTCCCGCTCTTCTTGGCTCCGAAGTAGTTGACTACACCGAAGAAGATCGCGAATCCGGCAGCGATCGGACCCAACTCGAGCCCTCCGAAGAAGAGATGGAGGTAGGCGCCGACTCCCATGAGCGCGAATGCGGACTTCAAGATGAGCGCGATCCACGTCCCGAAGCCGCCTATGGTCCCGACCAGAGGGCCCATGCTTCGGTCCAGGAAGTAGTAGACCCCCCCGGCCTTTGGCATCGCGGTCGCCAGCTCCACCTTGCTCAGGAGACCGGGTAGGAGGACGACAGCACCCAGCAGATATGCGAGCGGCATGGCCGATCCTGCCCCCGCGGCGGCGAGTCCAGGCAGGAGAAAGAAGCCCGAGCTGAGGGTCGCTCCCGTGGCCAGAGCGTAGACGTCCCAGAGCCCTAGCTGCTTCTCGAGTTGCCGGTGCTTCTCCGGGCCCGAGGTTGGGTCGGTTGCCTGCTCGTCCATTCGTGGTGTGCCTCAGGGGTGGGTTGCGGGAGGCTCGCCCGCCCGGGCCGCCGCCGGACTATCGTAGGAAGATGGGCAGAGACGCGACAGCGGCCAGCGTCAGCGGGAGATGGTGTGAATCTCGTCGTTGGTGGTACTCTCGAAGATCATCGTCTCTCTGACTTCACCCTCGGGTGTTTCCTTCTGCTCCTGGACCGTCTCCCGATGCCGGTACCCGAGCTTCCGTGGAATCGCCGCGCTCGCAGCGTTCCTCGGGTCACAGTGGATTTCGAGACGATCCACACCGGGCATCTCGAGACCTGCGACCGTGAGCGCGCGGGTGGCTTCCGTCGCGAATCCCCGCCCGGCCCGGTTTGCGCGAATCCAGTACCCGATTTCCAGCGCCCTGGGCCCGATGCGACCCATGAGCCCCGACTCACCAACGACCTCGGATTCGGAGCGATCGAAGATGGCATAGACGAAGGTCTCACCCTCGAGGAACCTCCTCTGATATCGCCGGATCCTCTCTTCGATGACTCGTAGTTCGGACGGCTCCTTCATTGCCCATGGCATCCACTCACGCAGATGTTCGAGACTCGAGTCGATCGCGGCCTTGAGGAGCGGCGCGTCCTCCGGGGTCCAGCACCGGAGGACGAGTCGCGGCGTTTCGATGCGGAGCGGGGGCAGTGTCGAATCGACGTCACCGTCCGTCTTCCACGAGGAAGCTTCGGATGAGTCGCGGCTCCAGGCCTCACGCACTTCACTACTCAAGTTCTGGACCACCCCCTGAATGGTCGGATCCCGTCACCCTAGAGAGGCCAGTCGCGCAGAATGCGCTCCGTTTCTTCCGCATGGTGACTTTCGTCGCGGACCATGTCTTCGAGTTGCACAGCGAGTCCCTTGTCACACAACGCGTCGGCTTGCTCCGCACGCTCGGTATAATCTGCTGTCGCCTGCCGCTCAGCCTTGAGCACCGCCTCCAGCATCTCACGATTTCCGGCAGCTGGAGGGACAGGCCGAGCCTCCGTGGTAGGCTCACCGCCGAGGGCTACGATCTTGTTTGCCAGGAAAAGGGCATGCGCCTGTTCGTCCACGACCTCCGTGAGGAAGAACTGGGTGAGTTGAGGCCTGAAGGGCCCAGTCGCTTTGGCGGCGTACGTGATGTATTGAGCGATCGCGCTGAGCTCTCCGGCGAGATCCTCGTTCAGTTTCGTGATGAGCTGAGTCTTGTCCATCCAGGCATCCCCTCGTGGTCAATTGCGAAGGGCAGGTCAAGAAATATACCGCCTTTGTCGAGTGGCTCGACCGATTACGAACCGTCCATCGGATCCTCGAGTTGCTTCTCGATGTCTTTGATCTTTCGATGGGCGCGGAAGATTTTGAGGGCAAGCGTCGCCGCCCCTAGGGCGACGAACCCCAACGCGAGATTACGGCTTCCCTCGATCAGGAGCGCGAGGGCTACGGCCACGAGGGCGGCAGGGGGGAGTCCCACGGCGAGCAGCCAGGCGGTGGCCTTGCTCTTCTCCGCCATGGCCTCGCTACGGGCATCTCGAAGGAGTTCCCGCTCTGTCGGTTGAGTTCGCTCGAACTCCTCGATCGCCGAGTCGGGCGACGTCTTGTTCGGAGCAATATCGTGCGACGATCCTGCAGTTCCCGAGTCAGTCCCGTCGGACATGCCCCTCCTCAGATTGTCGTCAGCTTCCTCGAATCGAGGGGACGGAATTTCTGCCCTGGTGTCCAACTCGTCACGTGGCCGGCTACCGCACTGGCTGCGACCGTATACGGAGAACCCAGATAGAGATTCCCGGGACCCGATCGACCGGGGAAGTTGCGATTCTGGGAGGAGATGGACACCTCCTCCGCGGAGCTGGTCACGCCCGGACCGGCGGCAATGCAAGCACCGCATCCCGGCTCGATGAACTCTGCCCCCATTCTCTCGAAGAGCTCGAGATACCCCTTCTCACGGCAGTACTCACGAACCTCGGTCGAGCCGCACTGGATGAAGACCTTCACGTCCGAGTGGGTCGTGAGGCCCTGTGCGTCTGCTTCAGCGAAGACACGTGCATACATGTCCATGTCTTCCTTCTTTCCGGCCGTGCAGGATCCGGCGTACGCGATGTCGATCCGGATCGGATCGTCGCCGAGTTCGTCGATGAAGACTCCATTGCCCGGATCGTTCGGAAGCGCCGCCATCGGTCGAATGGCCGATGCGTCGATCTCGATGATCTTCACGTACTCGGCGCCGGGGTCGCTCTGCATTCCGACGATGAGCTCCTCGGCCCTGGTTCGCTCCATCCCGCGTTCGTTCACCATGAACTCGACGGACTT
Organism: Gemmatimonadota bacterium; assembly: GCA_039585495.1. Taxonomy (GTDB): domain Bacteria; phylum Gemmatimonadota; class Gemmatimonadetes; order Longimicrobiales; family Gaopeijiaceae; genus UBA2589. Next base: position 4,109 of record JBDGVT010000132.1, read on the forward strand.
CTCGTCCGCGGCGATGATCCCGGTGAACGCGCCCACTTCGGCGGCCATATTCGCCATGGTCGCCCGTTCATCGACCCCGAGCGCTTCCACCGCAGACCCCGCGTATTCGATGATCTGGCCGATCGCGTGCCCGTCGCGGATGTACGGGTGGCGCAGGATCTCGAGCATGTAGTCCTTGGCCGTCACGTTCGGTGCGGGCTCACCGCTCACGATCACCTTGAACGACTGCGGGACACGCACACGGACGTCCCTGGTGATCCACGAGTTGAAGATGGCGGTCGTGCCGACGCCGAAAGCTACAGCCCCGATCGCACCTGCATGCGGAGTGTGGGAGTCGGTGCCGATGATCAGCATGCCCGGTTCGGCATACTCCTCGAGGATCTTCGAGTGACAGATCGCCTGTGATCCGAGTCGGTGACCCATCTGCTCTCCGTAGAGCTTCACACCCTGCTTCTCGCTGAAATCGCGCTGCTTCACCTCGAGCTCGTTCGCGACATCGAGTAACCCCTCCTCGATGCGCTCCTGGCTCATGACCTTGGACAGAAAGGTCAGGTGATCCCGGAAGAACAGGATCGAGTCTGCGTCGACGACCTTCGCGTCCTTGCCGACCTTGTCCTCGAAGAAGATCGAGGCCATCGGGGTTACGTATTCGTGGCTGAAGCGGATGTCGGTGCGGAAGAATCCGGCATCCCCCGGCACGACCCAGGGCACCCCGGCTTCGCCCCGCGCAGCGTCCGTGACCAGGTGCTTCGCGAAAATCTTCTCCGCCAACGTCATTGGCCTCGTGACGGCAGCGTCCGGCGCGAGTGCCGCGGTGACCGGAATCGTCACCTTGTTCTGGAGCCTCGCGACGTTGAACTCAAACAGTCCGCCGTATTCGATGATCTGGCGGGTGATCTCGTCTTTCCCCTCCGTGAACTCGGACAGCTGAATCTCTTCACCTGCCTGGATTCGATCGATCATCCCGAAGTCGTGGGTCGTCAGAACGCCTAGGTTTTGACAGTTCTCGTTGTAGATCCGCTCGATGCTCTCCGCCACGACGACGCGGATGCCCGCGTGAAGTTCGGCGTACGGGCTCGCCTCACGACTGCTGCCTTTCCCACGGCGCTTTCCCGCGACTGAGCAGACGAACCCTCCGTTCCGAACGGCGTTTCGCTCAACCGGATACTCGGTCTCGCCCGTCGACTGATTCGTCGTGCGAAGCCCGAGGTAGGGAAAGTCGCCCAGCGTCTCGTCATAGAAGAAGCAGATGTAGGCCGGCGTGATCTCGTCGGTCGAAATCTGATCTCTGAGCTTCCCCCGGAGATCGTCCGTGAGTTCGAGGTCCTTGCCATCGTAGAGCTGAGCCCTGACGAGTTCGGCGTCGTCGAGAAGGTGCAGGATGCGCCCTTCGAAACTCAGAGTCGTCGGTCGCTTCTCAATCGTGCGGTCGAGGAGATCCTTGATCATGCGTGCCTGATTAGAGGTCCGGGTCTCCGGATTGGCCGGAGGAATATGAAAGGTGCCCGAGTGGATCGGGGAGGCAAGTCTTGACGAAATGCCGGGGCGAGCGGACATCGGGCAACCCCCCGGGACCCGTTTATCATCTACACTTGTCGGAGATGGGAGATCGACTAGACGAGAGGGTGTCGCAGTGATTCGGAATCTTGGTGTTAGGAGTTGGGCGGTAGCAGGCTTCGTCGTTCTGGCGGGCACTTCAGCCGTGGGTGCTCAGGAGATCGTCGACCTGCCAGGGACGGACCGGGCGTTGAATGCCGATTTCGAGGAAGTCTTCCGCGTCGGCTCGATCGAAGGGGACGTCTGGGAGACCTTTGGCGAGATCGCTGGGCTGGCGTTCGATGCGGAAGGAAACCTCTTCGTTCTCGATCGGCAGGCGTCACAGGTCACGGTCGTCGACCGCGAAGGCAACTTCGTCCGGACGATCGGCAGCGAGGGTGAGGGTCCCGGCGAGTTTCGTATGCCGATGCAGTTCACCGTCATGCGGGATGGACAGCTCGTCGTGGCTGACGTCGGACATCGTTCGTATCAGATCTTCTCCCCGGAAGGTGACTTCGAACGGATGGTCGGGATGGGCGGAGGTGGCATGGTTCGGATCGGCGACTTGGCCCCCGATCCAAGCGGCGAGGCGATCATTTCGGGCGGTGGTGGTGGGATCGTCGCCATGCGTGGTGGGCCGGGCGCGGGAGCTCCGGACCTGCCTCAGACCCGCCCGATCCATCGAGTATCACTCGTGGGCGAAGAAGCCGCTGTCAGTGTGATCTCCGAGGGGTGGCTTCCGCCGCGTCCAGAAGGGGAGACCAGGATGGAAGGCGGCGGTATGCGCTTCTCGATGTCGGCGGGCCCGATGACGTTCGAGCCGGGCCTCTACGTAGGGGCGCTTCCCGACGGAGGAGTCGTGTTCTCCGACTCCTCGGCGTACGCGCTCAAGGTGGTCGGGCCTGAGGGCGACATGTCCAGGGTGCTGCGGAGGCCGTTCGAGCCGCGCCCGGTCACCGAACGCATGCAGGAGGACGAGCGGGAGCGTCGCCTGGTCGAGCTGGAAGAAGGCGGTGGACTGCAGGTTCGTCTCGTGACCAACGGGCCGGGTGGGCGGCAGGAGGTGAGCCAGGAAGCGATCAGAGAGATGTTGCGAGGACAGGTGGAGCAGATGGAGTTCTTCCACGAACTCCCGGTGCTCACGCGCCTGGACGCCAGTTGGACCGGTAAGCTCTGGGTGCAGCGGCGGGGTGACGCACCCACGGACGACGGCCCCATCGACGTCCTCACGCCGGAGGGTCAGTACATGGGGACGTTCGCCACGGGCGTTACCGAGATCCCTTCTGCCTTCGGACCTGACGGTCTCGCGGCGTATATCGAGATGGACGAGTTCGACGTTCCGACCATCGTGGTTCGGGCGCTGCCCGCGGTGCTCAACTAGCTGACGTGACCAGGGGGGCGGCCCTCGCGACCGCCCCCCTGATTTTCAGTCGATCGAGGTCAGTCCGAGCGCAGTGTGTTCATCGGGTCGATTCGGGTCGCCCGATGTGCCGGGATGATGTTCGCAAGCAAAGCGATCACCGCCAGCAGGGACGGGACGACGATAAGTGTGAGCGGGTCGGTTGCCTCCACCATGTACGCCAGACCGGAGGTGAGCCGACCGAACAGCACGCCCAGCACGACGCCGATCACGGTACCGATCGCCAGGAGCGTGCCTCCCTGCCGCAGAACGAGGCGCAGCACCGACGCTCTCTCGGCTCCGAGTGCCATCCGTAGGCCAATTTCCTGCTTCCGCTGGGCGACCATGAACGACATCACTCCATAGATCCCCATGCCGGCCATCACCAGCGCAAAGACCGCGAACGAAATGAACATCGAGATCAGAGCGAAGCCGGTGGAATTCAGATCCCACAGATACGCTTCCATGGTACGGACGTCGTCGATGGGCTGCTGGGCGTCGATTGCCAACACGGCTTCCCGTACCTGCCCGGTAAGACCGGCTTCCTCTGCGGCACTGCGAACCATGAATACCAGGGTACGGCGCGGTGCTTGTGAGGCCGGGATGTACATCTGCGGAACGTCGGGATTGGTCAGGTCGTTTCCTCCGACGACGTTCTCCACGACGCCAACGATCTGACGCCAGTCGGCGACGGGATCTCCACTGATCTGGATTCGACGTCCGATAACGTCTCCCTGGGGCCAATACCGTGTGACGGCCTCGCGGCTCACGACCGCTACAGGAGTTGTCTCGCTTCGATCTCGCTCATCGAAGGTGCGGCCCTGCAGGATCGGGATTCCCAAGACGGAGAAATACCCACCGCTTACGGTCGCGCTGTACGCCGTTGGGCGTTGTTCTATCGGAAGGCCCTCCTGCCCCTCCTTGGCGAAGGGGATGCCACCCGAAAAACTCGTATTCGGGCGAGCGCTGGCCAGCGCAACGGCGTCCACGGCGGGAATGGTGAGCACCCGATCCTCGAGTTCATCAAAGAACGCAGCGGCGTCTTCGGTGGGATAACGGGCTTCCGGCAGGTCGATCACCATCGTAAGCACACCTTCGGTCTCGAACCCGAGGTCTACGCCTTGCATCGTGATGACCGATCGCACGAGCAGGCCGGACACGATCATGAGCGAAAGGGCCAGCGCGACCTGGGAAACGACCAGAGCGCTACGCGTGCGTCCTCCACGGCGGCCTGCTCCGGCACGCACCCCGTCACGAAGAGAGTCGTTGAGGTCTGAGCGAACGGTACCCAGGGCGGGGAGCAGCCCGAAGAACAGAGGCGCGATCGCAGACACGCCTAATGTGAACAGCAGGACCCGGTGATCGATCTGGGCGATCGTGAACAGGACCTCCTGTCCCCGGGTGACGAGGACGAGCCCTTTGATCAGGAGGGACGCGAGCCCCACACCAAGTGCTCCCGCAGCAAGCGCGAGAAGCATGTTCTCGGTGAGAAGCTGCCGGATCAACCGGCCCCGGTTGGCTCCCATCGCGGCCCGTACCGCAAACTCCCGCATTCGGGCGGAGCCACGCACCAAAACCAGGTTCGCGACGTTCGCACACGCGATGAGAAGAACGAGCCCGACGGTGAGAACGAGAAGCGTCATGATTGCCTTCGCCTCGTCACCCATGATCGAATCGTCGGTGGTTCGAACGTCGAGTGCCCACCCTCGGTTGGTCTCCGGGTGTTCCTCGGCGAGCGCTTCTCCGATCGCGGTTGCTTCCACCACGGCCTCTTCGAAGCTCACGCCGGGCCGTAGTCGGCCAGTCACGAGCATGCCGCGTACGGCTCGGTTCAGTCCGTCCCCCGTGATCTCCAGGGG
>JBDGVT010000133.1:0-8244 GCA_039585495.1 Gemmatimonadota bacterium
TGTAGGCTGCAGCAAGAGCACGTTATCGTGGACGAAATCCACCCTCGTGATGTCGCGGCGGGCGAGCAGCATCGGGGTCGGATCCCCGGCGAGTCGGTCGTTGGCGAGGACGGAGGAGACTGCACGTGCTCCAAGCTCCTTACGGTTGCCCTTCAGGAGCTGCGAGAGTTGCCCCAGCACCTCGACGCGTCTGGGGCGGGGGAGAGGCGCGTAGAGCGATTCGTCCACCGCGGTGCCCAGCTCGGTAACGTTCGCCGGGTTGTGGCCGAAGCGCCTCACCAACTGCGTTGATTGTCTGCGACTGATATTCGCCGAGATCCACGTACGCGCGATCCACGGGTAGATCATCTGTATGACCGAAAACACTTCACCCAGATGGGCGTTGGTGAAGAAATGGTCACGAGGGCCCCTGTGGGCCTTGTCTTCCCACCCGGGCGCTCCACCCTCCCAGTAGAAGTCATGGTTGTTCGCGATGACCGGGATGCGCATGTGTTCGGAGAGCAGCACGAGCGCCAACGCGAGTGCGACGTTACCGGGGTTCGAATTCGTGTTGATCACGTACAACAAGCGGATGTCTCGACTCTCGATCAGCGTGCCAAGGCGTTCCGAGAGATCGAGCACGTCGTCCCAGAGCGCGACAATCAGGGAGTTGTAGAGGGGGCTTCCTCTCTCGAGGCGGCGATGGAAGAAGTCCGCGTAGAGTGGCCAGTCGGAGAAGCCGTTCAATCCGGGCACCGTGTGTCGTTCGATTTCCGTGCCCAGGATCGGCTCCGCGCGTTCATCGATGCGACCCACGATCAGGTGGAGTCGCGGGTCGGGCAGGACGTCACGCATGGCCTCGGCGTATTTCGCGATCTCGACCGTGACACCGTCCACCGAGCAGTGGAAGGTCACGAGCCCGATACCCTGGCTTATCCGCCCCGCGAACGACTCGTAGTCACCATCGAATGTCACGCTGGGAGTGCGGCGCCCGTCGCGGAGCCGATCCAGCATCAGCCCCAGGTCGAACCACGTGGCGATCCCCTCGGATCGTAGGGCATCCATCATGCCCTTCGCCCCATGGCGCCGCGCTTGCTGCACGATGGCTCACCTCAGTGCGGGAAAATCTCCTCGAGCTTCCTCTCCAACACGTCGAACGAGAAGTGTTCACGCCCGAGTTCATAGTTGTGCTCTGCAATTTCCGCCTGTTCCGCCGGATCGTGGATGATCCGATCGATATCGGCCAAGGCGTCGTCCGTGAGCTCGTTGTCCTCGAGCATGACGGTCCGGAAGCCGAGGCTGCCGATATCCGGCCAATAGACCGGCTTGTAGTTGTTTACGAAGATGGGTCTTCGGGCGATGACCGCCTCGACGAACGCGTTTCCAAATCCTTCGTAGGTGCTGAAATACGTGCAGGCCACGGCATGCGCGTAGGCGTCTGCCAGCGAGAAGATCCGCTCGCCCGCGGCCGAGGTTCCGCGGGCGCTGAGCAGCTTGTGGTGGGCGAACAGGACTCTGTGCTTGAGTCCGTTCTGCTCGATCTGTCTCAGGAGTTCCCTGTAGTACCCCTTGCGGTGATCGTCGGCGGCGCTGCCGGTAATCACGAGCTTCACCTTCGTGTCCTCGAGCCGGTTGACGACATCGATCGCGACCTCGATCCCTTTTCGCTCGACGATCCTCGTGATCTGGAACAGAGGGATGTCGCCTTCCTGCAGCCCGATACTCGCAGGGAGGTCGGCGTTGTAGGCGTCTCTCCTGGCGAATGGAACGTCAAAGTCCATGACGTTCGGTACGACCGTCGCCTCGATACCGAACCTCTCCTTGAGCACGCTCTTTTGATCGGAGTTGATGACGGCGTGCCGGGCGTTGGAGGTCCGGAGGGGAAAGGTCTCCTCGACGATCTGTGTGATCTCCGAGAACGGGGACGCATAGCGAGACCCGCGCTCCCAGGCGAAGTCGTGATGATGGATGACGACCGGTAGATCGAGCCGCTCCGCGCACCGCCTGAGGCCCATGCCCAGCGAGAGATGGGCCGGCAACGATGAGGCGTTCTCGATGAGAAGCGCATCGAGTCGACAGTTGACGATCCACTGGAAGATGGCGGTCGCAACGTGGTTGGCGGTCCCGTCGAGATGACTCAACAGTCGGTCGGGATCGTCCGGTGGGAAGAAGAACGCGCGGTTCTGTTCCCATTCGCATTCGGGGGAGAAGAACGAGAAGAACTTCAGCGCCGTCTGGTTCTCCGGCTCGATGACATCTTCTTTGAAATCGCCGGAAAGAATGAAGATCTCGTGTCCCATCTTCTTCAGGACTGCGATCCATTTCTCGGTCTCGAGGGCGACGCCGTCAACGTCACCAATCCGACCGATGATGATCCCGATCTTCATCCCAACAATCTACCGACTTTGTGCTGATTCGGCACTCGGTGGACGGGACGAATTCGAGGGCCGCGCCCCTCGCCTATGGCCATCGATGTTCGATCCGGAAGTTGTCGGCCGCCGACTCCTGGGCTTCCCTGGAGCAGCTCTCGAGACCGAATCTGATAGGCATGTAGGGGAAGTTCGTCCGCGATACGGTGACAGGAGCACCGTCCTGCGTGGCCGAAATGGTCCCGGCGTCCACGTCCATCGTCATGATCATCCGGTATGCGACTCCTGGCGTGTAGCTCAGGTCGTGCAGGTAGACCGAAGAGACCGAGTTGAACGCCGTCCCCCGGATCGCGAGGAACTGACAGAAACTGCCGGAGTTGACCTGGATATCCACTGAAAGGTGGATGAGGCCAGTGTCCGTTTCGACGAGTGGGGCGAACCCCGGACGAGAGATCGAAAAGTTCGAAGATCCAGCAAGGTCGGAGCCGGCCTTCGAGAGAATCAAGGGGCGATCCGTGAGCTGACCTGACGCGGCGACGACCCTCACAGACACGTCGCTGGTCCCATCGGTCGTGTAGTACTCGAGGCCACCGTGTGGGGCCGTAGGTACGACGTCATCTCCGAACGCGGAGAAGTCCTCAAAGAAGTCCGTGTAGCCCGTCGCCGGGTCAGAGGGAGTCCCGTAGACGCGGGGTCCACCTACTACTGGCCGTGTAGCCGTCACGACGAAGTCATACCCGTTGCCGACCAGGAGACCCTCGACATCGCATTGCACAACCGCGCCGGCTGACGTTCCCGGTATGACGCCGGTGCAGGTGCCTTGAGTCGGGAGATCACCCGGTCCGGCCCCTATCGGTGTGGCCGCGAAGCGAACCTCGTACTCTGCGGGGCTACCGAATCCATCCAGAACCTCGGTCCACGTGATTGTCGCAGACGATCCGGTCACGGCCACGACGGTAACATCGGTAACGGTTTCAGGGCGCACGACGTCGACCGTCACCACGATCGACGCGGTGTCGGCCGCGCCATCCGCGTCTACCACGCGGGCCTCTACCACGTGCGATCCAAGCGTGAGCGTTGCCGCGACACTCGCGCCTGATCCCAGGGCGCCGTCGATGTCCGACGACCAGACGATCGCGGCCGTCAGATCCCCGTCTTCGGCGTCCGCCGCGGAAGCGGTGAACGTCACGCTCTCGCCTATGGTTACCGTGGTGTCGGATGCGGGTGCGGAAATCGATACGGTCGGAGCCTCGTTCGTCTCGACCGTGACGGTGACGGAAGCCGTATCCGCAGCACCGTGGGCGTCGGTGACGCTCGCCTCGACCACATGCGACCCAGCCGTGAGCGTTGCCGCGACGCTCGCGCCTGAGCCCAGGGCGCCGTCGATGTCCGACGACCAGACGATCGCGGTCGTCAGGTCCCCGTCTTCGGCGTCCGCCGCGGAAGCGGTGAACGTCACGCTCTCGCCCTCCGTCACGGTGGTGCCGGACGTCGGCGCGGAGATCGTTACGGTAGGAGGCTGATTCGGCTCGACCGTAACTGTAACGGAAGCCGTTGCGGTGGCTCCGCTCGCGTCGGTGACGTTGGCCTCGACCACGTGCGTCCCAAGCGAGAGCGTCGCTGTGACACTCGCTCCGGACCCGAGGGCACCGTCGATGTCCGATGACCAGGCGATCGCTGCACTAAGGTTTCCGTCCTCGGTGTCGGTGGCCGAAGCGGTAAATGTGACACTCTCACCGACCGTCACCGTCGTACCAGACGTCGGCGCGGTAATCGAAACGCTCGGGCGCTCGTTGACGGGCTCCGTGGTCGCGGTGCAGGCAACGAGTGCGACTGTAGCGATGAGAATCGGTACGGTCACGCGGTACGGCATCAGAACCTCCGAACTTGGCACGGAAGCACCCCGGAGTAGGGTACGGCCAGAGCCAGGCGCTGAACCGTCAGGAGCCGGCTGAGCGGCGTGTGGGGAGTTCCCTTTCTCGTAGTTCGCCCAAGCGTCGGCCCCGGGACCCTCTCGGGTCACGGGGCCAACCCAAATCCGCTAGGTCCGACCGCCCTCAGTCACCCGGATCCAGGATCGCATCGATACGCGCGACCACGTCCTGCAGGTGGTACGTCGTGGCCGTGTCGTGCTGACGATCCAGGGCCCGCGTCGCGTCTGCGCGAATCACCCCCAGTTCTCCGCGTGTGAAAGCGCGGATGTCGGACTGGCTCACGTCGACTTCCGTCCGGGTGATGAACGCGCGGAACTGTGCTGGAATCTCCGGAAGTTCGTTCTCCATGAGGTACTGCATCCGCTCTAGATAGCCGCGCTGGAGGTTCCGGCGGTAGGTATCGATGTTCTCGCCGCTGGCCAGCTCGGTCCACACAGCCTGACGCAGGTCGGTCATCATCTCCGTCAGTGTGTACGCATTGTCGCCAAGCCGGGCCTCGCTCTCGATGAGACGCTGCATGCGCTCGAAGTCCAGCACCCGGTTCACCACGCCCACCTGGGTCTGGCGTATGCGATCCACCATGCCGGCGGGCTCAACGCGAGTGAAGAGCTCCTCGTCCATCATCCACTCTGGTGTCGTGAAGGCCTGCCGGCTCATGAAGTCCATCGCTTCCCGCTGGCGCGCCTCGGGAATGATCTCGTAGACCGGGCCTTCCTGGTCGGAGGTCTTCGGGGTGCGCTCCACCCCTCCGATGACGATGGAGACGTGGCGCATGTAGTTGTTCCACTGCGAGAGAATCGCGCCGTACAACTCCTCGGTCTGGCTGTAGTCCTCGCCGTCCTCCGCGGTCCAGTCGAGGAGATTCTCGCGGATGATCTTGAGGTTCTCGATGCCCAGATCGCTGGCTGCCACCGGGTCGTCGGTCAGGGACTCACTGGGTGAGGTCGGGTCGTAGGTCGTCGAGGTGCCGTAACGGTAGAGGGGCTCGGAGTGATCCAGCACCCACTCGTGGAGCGTGGCACGCTCGCCGTCCGTGTCCTGGCCGATGACCGGACGATACGCCCACTCAACGGCCCACTTGTCGTACGGACCGACGATGGGCATGAAGCACACATCGTCGCCGGGCTGGGCCACGTAGTTGAAGCGGGCGTAGTCCATGATGGACGCGGACGTGCCGTATTCGCAGGTCACCTCTCTGCTACGCAGGTCTTCGACCGAGAAGGCAGCGTTGGACTGCATGGCGTGCTGCATGCCGATGGTGTGCCCCACCTCGTGGGCCATCACGAAGCGGATGAGCTGCCCCATCACGTCCGGATCGAACTCGACGCCCCGCGCCTCCGGGTTGGCCGCGGCGGTGTGCACGAAGAACCAGTTGCGCACCAGGCCGAGGGCATTGTGGTACCAGTTGATGTCACTCTCGAGAATCTCGCCCGTACGTGGGTCGTGCACGTGCGGCCCTGATGCGTTTCTCACCGGCGAAGCGAAGTAGCGGAGGACCGAGTACCGGATGTCCTCGGGTGAGTACTCGGGATCTTCTTCGATGGTCGGAGCCATGCGTCCGATGATGGCATTGCGGAAACCCGCGGCTTCGAAGGCGGGCTGCCAGTCGTTCACTCCCTGTATCAGGTACGGACGGAGCCACTCCGGTGTGGCCCGGTCGATGTAGTAGACGATGGGCTCAACCGGGTCGACGAGTTCGCCCCGGAGGAATGCGGCGGTGTCGCTGGGCTCCAGTCGGTACCGAGTCACATAGGTGCGGGTCTCGGCTCTCTGCACGTCCAGCCCGTAGTCGTTTTGGGTCAGGCTGAAGAAGCCCACGCGATCATCCCACAGCCGCGGCTGCATCGGATTCTCGGGGAGCTTGATCATGGAATGAGCCATCTCCAGCGTGATCGAGCCTGTAGAGCCGTTGGCCGGCACCTGAGTAGCATCGTAGGTCAGGACGTGCCGGACCTCGATGTTCTCAGGGTAGCTGTTGGCCGACGCGATGTACGAACGATCGGTGTCCAGCCGCCGCACGCCGTAGGTCGTTCTCCGGCCGCTCTGCAGCCCCAGCATGGGGATGTCGGTCGTGTAGAGGTCCGTGACGTCGATCACGACCGCCGTGGTGTCGTCGTTGAACGCTTCGATGTCGAACGAGGCTACGATGGGCGGGAAGTTCGAGTTCTCCACCGCCGTGGCGATGGGCAGCAACGTATCGGCCACATTGACGTAGGACACGACGCGCAGGTCCACCTTCTTGTCCCGCTTCTCCCAGATCACCGTCTGGGTGTTGGCCTTCTGACCGCCGTAGCCGATATCGGTCTGCGTGCGCCCGATCCGAGACACCTGGAGCATCTCCACACTCAGCATGTCCATGGGGATCTCGTAGAAGAGATCGTCGCCCACCCAGTGGACCGTGAATACACCTTCGTCCGACCGCGCCTCCTCGGTGATGACTTCGGAGTAGGGCTTGATGCCCTCCTCGCCGTTTCCTCCGCCACCTCGGGCCTGTGGGCTGGGAGTCTCGGACGGGGAGGCCTGGGCGGAGCTGCAAGCGGTCTGGCCGACGGCGAACACGCCGATCAGCGCAGAAAAGAGAAGGCGCTTCATGAGTTCCTCTCGGTGGGTCGGATCGATGAAGGAGAACCTACGCACCGACGGCCGACGCGCCTACTCCCTGACGAGGTCGTGAGGTCGTGCCGGTGCAGCGAGCTAGGGCAACCCTACGACCCGCGCCGGCTCCAGCCAGAGCTGAAGGTCCCCTGTCCCGAGCTGCCCCCACTGGTTCGCACCCCAGCAGTACAACGCACCGTCGAGTCCTTCGCCGCACGTATGCTCATTTCCCGCGCTGACCGTCCTGAAGGTGACTGGCCCGCGCACCTGCGCCGGAGCGCTACTGTTCGTGCCAACGAGGCCACTCCCCAACTGGCCCAGGGAGTTGCTACCCCAACAGTACGCGGCGCCGGCATCCGTGACGCCACACGTGTGGAATGTCCCGGCGGACAAGGAGACGAGTCGTACCGAGCCCGAGGTGACGCTTGGAGTCCGGCCGCATTCTATGTCCTGGAGCCCCCCCTCGGCACAGACCTCCGTGGTAGGCCTGCCCAACTGTCCGCCGTCGTTTCGGCCCCAACAGAACGCTTGCTTCGACCCCGTGACCCCACATGCGTAGGACAGGCCCGCGGTCACGTCCACAAACAACTCCTCGGAGGTGATGGGCTGTGGAGTGGTCGCGCACGGGAGTTCGAGTCCGTCTCTGCGGACACATGTCTCCATGCTCGGCGCGCCCAGCGCCCCCGCCAGGTCCAGACCCCAACAGAGGATCGCTCCTCCCGTCGTCAGCCCACAAACGAGGTTATTGGAGCCAACGTCGACCTTCTGGAACGTGTGACCACCGGCGACCAGGACCGGCACGTCGCTGCCCTCGGTCAGCCCGTCTCCCAGCTGGCCCCACTCGCCGCGGCCCCAGCAATAGGCATGGCCATCTGTCGTTACGCCACACGTGGATCGCCACCCCGCGCTTATCGACGCGAAAGTAAGATCTCCCGGCACGCGCTGCGGGCCCGAGTTGGAGGCCGTGGGGGGGCGGCCGATCTGGCCGAAGTTGTTCTCTCCCCAACAGTACGCGTCTCCCGTAGTCGTAACCCCACACACGTGGCGTGCGGCCGGCTTCGTACTCACCTGCCGGAAGTTCAGGGTCTCCGATACGACGTGTGGGAACGCCACAGATTCCCCAACGGTATCCGAGCCGAGCTGGCCCCGATCGTTGTGACCCCAGCAAAGGGCCCTCCCCAGCTCTCCGACGGCGCACGTGAAGTTCTGGCTCGCGCGTACGTTGCTCATGACAGGGCTCACGGGACCGGCCAGGGAGTCCCCAAAACAGGCTGTGAGCGCGACGATCGCGACAACCGCCGCGCCTCGTAGCTGAGTGTGGCGGCGTACCGTGCGCGGAGTGATTTCGCTCATCATGTGGGAGAGTA
>JBDGVT010000134.1:0-8198 GCA_039585495.1 Gemmatimonadota bacterium
ATCGAGCCTGAAGAGGATGGCGACCTCGAGCGTCACATTGAGCTGTTCGCTGGTCTGCGCTTCGATGACCTCGACGCCTCCCCCCTCGGGGAAACTCTGCTCGCGGATCGACATTTTCTCGATTGATGCGAGCGGATTGACGATGTGGATGCCTTCGGTCAGGGGGGTGGTATCGACCGTGCCGAGGAAGTGCTTCACCCCGACCTCTCCGACCGAGATCACGGTGACCGTGTTGGACGCGGCCAAAACGAGGCCCACGAACATGAAGCCGTATCCGGCGAGTTTGGCCGACGCGGCGGCGCCGGGCTTTCCGGTCGCGGGTCCGACGGCGCGAATGGTCGCGCCGATGAGGATCACGAAGATGGCGAGAATGATGGTACTCATGGTCTGGGCTCCTGACCCTGGAAACGTGTGCTCGTAAGAAGGTACGGAGAGGGCGGGTCCGTTCTTCTATTCGGCGGTAGAGTCGCCCGTTACCCGGGGGTTTCCTCGACGTACGCGCGGCGCTCGGGATCCACGGCGACTCTGAGCTCGACCAGATCGGCGTCGGGGGCGACATCCGCAGGCATCCGCTCCGCGGCGACACGAAGCGCTTCGGCCGCGTCCGTGGCCTCGACGACGTAGGTGTCGTAGCGCTGGCGGCTTCCCCCGTACCGTACAGTCACCTGGTATTGCATCGCCTGAATCTACCGAGGGTACGGTCGGGGACCTATCCTCTCGCTCATGAGGTCCACGATCGCACGCTCACTTCTGGCTGGATGACGCTCCTCCTCTATCGGTTGGCCGTTGGCGCCGTACGGGCTGTGTCTCCCGTCTTGTCGATGGGCTCGTCGAAGCTGTCCCGAGGGATGGCGGGCCGTCGCCGGGCGCACGACCAACTCGGGTCGTGGGGAAGGGATCGACGTGACCCGACTCGGCCGGTGGCGTGGTTCCACGCTCCGAGTGTGGGCGAGGGACTCCAGGCACAGGCCGTGGTCGAGGCGCTGCGTGGGCGTATCCCGGACCTTCAGATCGTGTTCACGCACTTCTCTCCGTCGGCCGAGGCGTTTGCGCGCTCAGTGGGTGCCGATGTGGCGGCCTACCTCCCGTGGGATCTCCGCGGGCCGATTCGGGCGACGCTCGACGCGGTGCGACCCGACCTCGTCGTCTTCACGAAGACGGAGGTCTGGCCGGTCCTGGCCCAGGAGGCGGGCCGACTCGCGGTGCCGGTCGCGATCATAGGTGGGTCCGTTCCAGACGGTGCAGGGCGCCTCCGTGGTCCGGCGCGGCGCCTGATGAGGGATGCCTGGACCCAGCTTGCCCTGGCAGGGGCGAACGCCGACGCCGACGCGGAGCGGTTCGTCGAGTTGGGCGTGTCGCCATCGTGCGTGCACACGACCGGAGATCCTGGGATCGATTCGGCGCTCGCTCGCCTCGAACGCGTCGATGCGCGGTCGCCCTGGCTCGCACCGTTCCACGAGGACCCGAGGCCGACTCTCGTAGCGGGTTCGACCTGGCTCGCGGACGAGGCCGTGTTGCTGCCGGCCCTCGAGCGTTCACGGTCGGAGGTTCCGGAACTCCGGGTCGTGATCGCGCCGCACGAGCCCGCTCCCAACCAGGTGGAGGAGCTTCTTTCCCGGTTCAGGAGAAGTGGGTGGCGAGCGGAGGGATTGGCGACGGTCGAGGCGAGCCGATCCGTGCGAGATGTGGATGTCGTCGTCGTGGATCGGGTGGGTCCACTCTCCGACCTCTACTCGATCGCTTCCGTTTCCTACGTCGGGGGAGGGTTCGGTGACGCCGGACTGCACTCCGTGCTCGAACCCTCGGCGGCGGGCTCTCCGGTTTTATTCGGACCTCGACATCACAACACCCGCGCCGCGGACGATCTGATCGCTGCCGGCGGCGCGAGGACGGTCCAGGACGCACCGACGCTCGCTTCCGTACTCGCGGAGTGGTTCAAGGACGAGGAGAAGCGGGGGCGCGGCGGTCGGGAGGCGTTCGGCTATATTGATCAACACCGCGGCGCAGCGGACCGTACCGCATCCCGGCTCGACCCTCTCATCAGGCGCATCGAAGGATGAACGCACCCGAAGTCCCCGAAATCACACCGACGGAGTTGAAGGCGCGACTCGATGCCGGAGACGTGCCGGTGCTCGTCGATGTACGCGAGTCGTTCGAGGTCGCGATCGCCGATCTGCCCGATCACGGACAGGTTCGGATTCCGACGGGGGAGTTCCCGCAGCGATTCGAGGAACTCGACCCAGACGCCGAATTGGTGGTCTACTGCCGCAGCGGGTCACGGAGTGAGTGGGCGGTGGCGGTCCTCATGCAGAGCGGCTACGAGAAGGTGCTGAATCTGCGGGGCGGTGTTCTTGGGTGGCGAGCGGAAATCGATCCCAGCTTGCGCGCGTACTGAGCCCGAGGTCGACCGCGGTGACCAGCCCCTGGATGCGACACTCCCTGGCGACCCTGCTGCTCGGGATGCTCGCATGTGGAGGTCCGCCCGCCACCGATGACGCCGAGGCGGCGGGCTCCGAATGGCCCCTCGCCCAGATCGATCTGCCCGACGAGCGGATTGACCTGACCGAGACCGGTGATGAGGGCGCAGCAGAAGCCGTGGCCCAGGAGGAGTTGGGTGAGCCCGAGGTCGATGTCATGGCCTCGGATCTGCCAGGATCCAGTTGGCCGGTCCCGCCCGGAATGCCGTATCCGCCGGAGGGCCCACGAGTCCAGATGGACGGTTCCAGGCCGATGATTCCGACGGCTTGGGAGTACACGGACTTCCCGAACGCACGTTTCCGGCGGCCTCAGGCCATCAAGGGCATCTACGCCAACGCGTGGACGGCAGGCTCATCCGGCCGCATGGGGGCGCTGATCGAGCTCGCCCGCCAGACCGAGATCAACTCGATCGTGATCGACATCAAGGACGCGACCGGATACGTGAGCCACGCGACGGACGTCGCGCTCGCACACGAGATCGGAGCGACTGGGGAGCGTCGGATCAGCGATCTGCCTGGGCTGCTCGATCGGTTGGAGGAAGCGGGCATCTATCCGATCGCACGGATCGTGGTGGTCAAAGACCCGATTCTGGCCAAACTGCGGCCCGAGTTCGCGGTTCAGGACACGGCTGGAGGAATCTGGGTGGACAGCAAGGAACTCGTCTGGCTGAACCCCTTCTCCGAGGAGATGTGGACGTATCACGTCGAGCTCGCCCGCGAGGTCGCGGAGATGGGCTTCCCGGAGATTCAGTGGGACTACATCCGTTTCCCCGACGCACCCGCGTCGGACATGGCCCGTGCGGTGTTCGCCGGCTCCGAAGACAAGCTCAGAGTCGATGCCATCCGTGGGTTCCTGATGTTCGCGCGTGAGGAGCTGAGCGATCTGCCGGTACGATCAACCGCCGACGTCTTCGGGGTCACGACGTCCTTCGGACGTGACATCGGCATCGGGCAGCTTTGGGAGTCGTTCATCGATGTGGTCGACGCTGCATTGCCCATGGTGTATCCGAGCCACTACTGGGAAGGGAGCTTCGGTTTCGAGGATCCCAACGCCCACCCGTACGGGGTCGTTCTGGCAGCCCTGCGTGACGCGCAGAGACGGTCCGCCAGGGTCGAGGGAGCGGGGCTGACCCGGCCGTGGCTCCAGGACTTCACGCTCGGCCAGCCGGTCTATACGGCCGCGGAGGTGAGGGCACAAATCCAGGCTACCTATGATGCGGGCGTGAGCGAATGGGTGCTCTGGAATCCGTCGAGCCGGTACAGCGAAGGCGCGCTCGAACCGGCGAGTGGCTTCACGCGCGAGCCCATCGTGCGGATTGCGGGCGTGCTTACGCCGGTCACCCGTCGTCAGATCGTGCTTGATTCCGTCGCGGCCCTGCCTCCACGGCCTGAGCCGGTCCTGGACTCACTGAGGGTCGCGGTGGATAGCGTCGAGGCCGTGGATACGCTCGGAGTTCGACCGTCAGGAGCAGTCGGCCGACGCTGACTGGCGTTGTCGTCTAGCCGGCTACCGCCGCGAACTGAAGTTCGTGAAGGCGGGCGTACAGTCCGTTCGCGGCGAGTAGTTCGTGGTGCGTGCCCTGCTCGCGAACACGGCCGTGGTGCATCACGACGATGCGGTCTGCGTTCTGGATGGTAGACAGTCGGTGGGCGATCACGACCGATGTCCGGCCCTTCAGAAGCTCATCGGTGGCTTCTTCGATCTTCGCCTCGATCTCTGAATCCACAGAACTGGTCGCTTCATCCAGCACCAGAATCTGCGGATCGAACGCGAGGGCTCGAGCGAAGCTGACGAGCTGACGTTCGCCGACGGACAGAGTCGAACCCCGTTCGCCCAGCGCCTGCTCGTACCCGTCGTCGAGACGGTCGATGAAGGCCGACGCGCCGACACGCTCGGCGGCTTCGGCGATCCGCGCGTCCTCGATGTCGGGTGAGCCGAGGCGGATGTTGTACCCGATATCCTGACTGAAGAGGAAGACGTCCTGAAGCACGAGGCCGACGCGCGCGCGCAGCTCATCGACACGGACCTCGGTGATGGGTGTCCCATCGAGCAGGATTCGCCCCTTCGTGACGTCGTAGAAGCGCATGAGCAGATTGATCAACGTCGTCTTGCCGGCTCCCGTGTGCCCGACGATCGCGATCTTCTCGCCAGGTGCCACGGTGAAGCTGACGTCCTCGAGGACCCAGTCGGGATTGCCGTCCGCGTCTTCACCGTACGCGAACCAGATGTTCTCGAAGACGATCTCGCCCCGCCCATCTGCCGGAAGAGCGACGGGGACGTCCGGGTCCACGATGAGGAGATCCTCGTCGAGGAGCTGAAAGACCCTCTCGGAGGACGCCATCGCGGCCTGGAGGAGGTTGTACTTCTCCGAGAGGTCCTGAATGGGCCGGAAGAAGCGGCGTGAATACTGAAGGAACGCGGCGATGACACCTACCGTCACAGCACCTTCCAGCATGCGGGCCCCTCCGTACCAGATGATCAGCGCGAGTGCGAGCGCGGTGAAGAACTGGATGACCGGAAAGAAGAGCGCGTAGTACGTGATCGATCGGAGATGCGCCTCGAGGTGATCGTCGTTGAGCTCGCCGAGTTTCGCCGCGTCTGCCTCTTCCCGGTTGAAGAGCTGCACGACGCGAACGCCTGTGATGTGCTCGTGGAGGAATGCGTTCACCCGTGCGATGCGAACGCGGATGTCCCTGTACGCCGCGCGGACTCGAGCGCGGAACACGAAAGCCGCCAGAAAGACGAGCGGCAGCACGCTGAAAGAAACGAGCGCGAGTTGCCAGTTCATGCTCAGCATCGCGCCGACGATGAACAGAAGGGTGAAGATGTCTCCGAAGACGGTGACCACCCCGGAGCTGAAGAGCGTGTTCAGCGTCTCGACGTCGTTCGTGATGCGCGTCATGAGACGTCCGATCGGGTTCTTGTCGTAGAACTTCAGATCGAGTTGCTGGAGCTTCTCGAAGATTTCCGCCCGGAGGTCGTACATGACGGACTGCCCGAGCCACGTCGTGATCACGGCCTGCGCGTATTGGAGGGTGAAGCCCAGAACCATGGTCCCGGCGTAGACGCCCACGAGGACACCGAGTAGCCCCGTATCGCGGTTGGGGATTACCTCGTCGATGACGAGTTGAGTGACCCACGGCCCGACGATCGCGACACCCGAGCCGAGCAGGAGAACCAAGAGCGCGAGTGCTACATGCCACCAATAGGGGCGCAGGTAGCGGAGGAGCCGGCGCATGAGGCGGGCGTCGTACGCCTTTCCCAGCGCCTCTTCTTCGTGGAACGTCGAGGCGTCGGACATTCGACTAACCTATCGAGACCGGCTCCGTAGAGTATCCCTGACGGCGTCGAGGCCTATGCCCTCGGCCCGCAGCGCGACCAGCATGTGATAGAACAGATCCGCCGTTTCTTCGACGGCTCGTTCGCGGTCTCCTGTCGCGAGAGCCGCCACGAGTTCCGCGGACTCCTCACCTAACTTCTTGAGGCGGAGATTCGCGTCTTCGAGCAGCCGCGTCGTGTAGCTGCCCTCGGGGCGTTCGGCGGCGCGCGCCAAGAGTGTGCGATCGAGGGTGTCGAGGACATCGGTGTCCCGACCGTCCGCGCCGCGGAAGTCGAGTGCGGTCTCGTTTCCGAAACATGAGGTCGTTCCGGTATGGCAGGTGGGGCCCGCGGGCTTCACCAGAGCGAGCACGGTATCCCCGTCGCAGTCGGCCCGGAGTGACGACACTGCCAAGGTATTGCCACTGGTTTCACCCTTCCGCCACAGCGCCTCGCGTGAGCGCGACCAGAAGTGTGCCTCACCCGAGTCGAGCGTCAGGGTGAGTGCCGCGCGATCGGCGAAGGCGACCATGAGAACCGACCCGGTCGTGTCGTCCTGTACCACCACCGTGACCAGGCCATCACCCTTGTCGAAGTCCAGCTCGGCCAGATCGTCCACGGAGCGGATCGTGCGATCGCGTGAAGAGGGCCCTGGAGATGTGTCCGTCATTGGTGCAGCTCCATCGTATTGGATGATCGGCGCACGTCGATGCCCCAGGAGATGAGGTCGTCCTTGAGCTCACGGACCGTCGTGAGTCGGTCGTGCAGGATCCCGGCGACGAGTGCAGCCGATGCGCCGCCTTCCGTGAAGGCATCCCGCAGGTGGTGCGATGCCCCGGCGCCTCCCGAGGCGATGACGGGAACCGAAACCGCGTCGGAGACGGCGCGGGTCAGGTTCAGTTCGTATCCGCTTCTGCCACCGTCGTGGTCGATCGACGTGAGCAGGATCTCCCCGGCGCCCCGGCGAACGCACTCCGAGGCCCACGCTACGGCGTCGAGCTCCGTCGGCTTCGATCCCCCGTGTGTGTAGCAGCGCCAACGGTTCTCTTCGCTGGCCGCGTCGATGCTCGCCACGATGCACTGGCTGCCGAAACGCTCAGCTCCCGTCGAGATCACCTCCGGATTCTGAACCGCAGCGGTATTGACGCTGATCTTGTCTGCTCCGGCGCGGAGCACTGGGCCGATGTCGTCCACGTTACGGACCCCTCCACCGACCGTGAGCGGAATGAAGAGCCGCTCCGCGGTTCGCCGCACGACATCGAGGAGCGTACTCCTTTGCTCCTTCGATGCAGAGACGTCCAGAAAGACGATCTCATCGGCACCCTCGGCCTCATAACGCGCAGCCAGTTCGACGGGGTCGCCCACGTTGCGGAGGTTCTCGAACCGGGTGCCCTTCACGACCCGACCGTCCTTCACATCCAGGCAGACGACGACACGGGGGCGGAGCATCAGCCCTGTCTCTCCTCGACGACCGCGCCCTTCGTGCTGAAGACTTCCTCGCCCTGCACCAGCGCCTGGCGAAGCGCTACGCCTGTCGCCTTGATCGCGGCCTCGATCATGTGGTGCCGATCCGTGCCTCGGCGGACGCGCACGTGGAGTGTCGCGTTGAGGTTGTGCGCGAAGGAGTGCAGGAAGTGTGTGTAGAGCTTCGACGGCAGCTTGCCAACGAAGTAGGGACGGCCACCCACGTCGATCGCGGCCTCGGCCAGGGCTTCATCCATCGGGATGAGTGCAGAGCCGAACCGGGCGATCTCCTCGTTCAGCTCCTCTCGCACCGCCTGACCAAGGACGATTGCCACGTCCTCGAC
Source organism: Gemmatimonadota bacterium (assembly GCA_039585495.1). Classification (GTDB taxonomy): domain Bacteria; phylum Gemmatimonadota; class Gemmatimonadetes; order Longimicrobiales; family Gaopeijiaceae; genus UBA2589. Next base: position 7,605 of record JBDGVT010000134.1, read on the forward strand.
CAGATGGTGGCGCAGGTCGCCTGTCGCGGTGATCCGGATGTCGAGACCGGAGTACCGCGCGAGCGTTTCGACCATGTGCGCCAGGAAGCGGTCGGGGATTTCGACCTCAGCCTGGCCTGAGCCGACAGATACGTCGGCGACGATCTGAGTTTCCTTGGTGCTTCGTTCCAGTTTGCTCACGGATCGCTCGTCCTCCTGGAGCCGCCCCATCGAGCGGCTACGTGGTCTTTTTCGAGAGTTCCGGCGTAGAGGGCCATTCCGAGAACCACCCCCGTCGCGCCGGCGTCTTCGAGGAACTCGAGTTCCTCGATGGTCGTGATGCCGCCCGAGATCCAGATCGGATGCGGGCTGGCCTGTATCGTGATTGCGCAGCTGCCCCGGTCGATCCCTTCCAACCGACCCTCACGGCCGACGTCGGTCGACAGGATTCCCGCGAGGGCGAGGTCCGCCAGGGTGGGGAGGTGCTCTTCGACCTTCAGACTCGTCGCCTCGGTCCACCCCTTTCGGAGAATCACACCGTCTCGCGTATCGAGGGCGAGAACTACGCGGCCGGGGTGGCGACCCGCGAGTCGTGCGAGCCAATCAGGCTCGTCG
>JBDGVT010000135.1:0-12258 GCA_039585495.1 Gemmatimonadota bacterium
GTTCACCGTGACCCGTACCAACTGGCTCCCGGCATCCGCGAGGAGCTTCACCTGCTCGAGCGTCGAGGCTACGTCTGCGGTGTCGGTGTTGGTCATCGACTGGACGACCACCGGGGCCGATCCACCGATCAGGACGCCATCGACATCGACCGTTACGGTCTTCCTGCGTTCCACCGAAATCAAGCGAACCTCTCCCCACCCGGTGACGTCGCACCGGAGGCTCGGCACGATCGCTGAGAATCTACCCGTGGGCCAACGTCGTTCCAAGGTGGCGAACAGCACATCGGCCATCCTGGCCGAAAAAAAACATTTGTTTACAGCGAGGTACGATGGTATTTTGGCGCACATTTCCTCCGGAGCCAAGCAAAATGTCCGTACCTCTCCGCAGCACACAGCCCGCCCTCTCGACCGCACTTCGCATCATGACTCAGGGAGTAGTAGCGATCGGGGTCCTTCTCGTGGGGACTGCGTGCACGGAGCCGGAGCCCCGACCGGTTGCAGAGCTGCTCCGCCAGGGTGACGTGTTTCTCGACCCGGATACGTTCGAGCCCTACTCCGGAACCGTCTTCGCGACGTTCGACGATCAGCCCCTCGTTATCGCCCAGCGGCTCAGCCTTCGGGACGGGGCCTATGACGGTCCTTACGAGGCCTACTTCGAGAACCGCCAGCTCAGCGCGAAAGAGATGTACGAGAACGGCGTGAAGCACGGGCCGTACGAGTGGTACTTCGAGAACGGTCGCATCTTCGAGGAAGGCACGTATCACGACGGCCATCTCGACGGGAAGTACCGGGCCTATTGGGACAGCGGAGACCTCTACGAGGACGGCACGTACAACCACGGTGAGTTCGAGGGGCCCAGGAAGTGGTATCTCGACGGACGGCTCATCGAGCTGGTCACCTACCGCAACGGCGTCATGGACGGCCCCTACGAGCGCTATTCCGAGGACGGCACACTCGACATGCAGGGCTCGCTCCTGGCCGGAGCACCCTGCGGCGTGTGGAAAGAAGGTCCGGCAACGGTCCGATATCCCTCCTGTAGCGACTCCGCAACGGACTGAACAGCCAACACGGACAGTCGAGTCGGTCGCCCGCCTCAGCGGGCGACCGGATAGCCGCCTCAGGTGTGGCTTGGCACCAGGTCAACCGGGTCGCCACCATCAGGCTCGTGGCTCGCAGGCGCGACGCGGTCCGGGAACAGTCGCTCGTACTCCAACGGATGTTCATGCGCGAGACGCTCGACGCTCATCTTGCCCGTGAACATGCTGGTGTCCAGCGGGAACACGTCGGGTCGCAAGATGACCCCCCAGGAGTGCCATAGCACGACGACCATGACCGCGAAGGTCGCTTCGAGGCCGTGCATCGTTCGGATCGCCGCGACGACCTGTCCGGGTACGAGGAGCGTGACCAGCTCCGGGAACACGAGAACGATCCCCGTAACGCTCATCACGATCGCACCGAGGAACAGTCCCCAGTATTCGAATTTTTCGGCCGCGTCGAACTTCCCGACTCTGGGCTTCTCCTGGCCGAGCAGGTAGTGACGCAACGTCTGGAGCGCGTCCTCGAAATCCTTCCGAATCGGAACCATGACCGGCATCCGACGTCCTCGGATCGCCCTCATCACGACACGTGCAACGTGGAGCGCCATGAGCGCGACGAAGAGGAAGCCGGCGACACGGTGCACGATTCGAGTCATGCCGATGCCGCCGAACACGGCGATCACCCAATTGGCTGCGGAGAGGTCGGGCCGCGTCTGAGGAAGCCCGGTAACGACCAGCAGGATGAACGAGAGCATCGAAACCATATGCTCGAACCGGTCCGCCAGGCTGAATCGGGTAACCACCTCTTTCTTTGGGGCCACCCTGCCCCGGAGTCGACCGATCAGCCGCTGGACACCCTCCGTCTTCATGACCCGCGCACCTTCTCTTCTCTTGTCGACGAGATCGAACGCGATGTGAAGGAAAAGGCCGCCCAGCATGAACGGGATCAGGAAGAAGTAGAACAGACGAACGAGCCACACCATCGGCTTGTTCCCAGGGCCCACCGAACCGTGACCGATCCAGGCGCTTGCCAGCCGATCGTCGCTGCCGTCGTGGCACTCGCGGCACACATCAGCGACCAGATCGGTTTCCTTCCAGCCCACGTCGTGGGCTCCGTGGCAGTCGGAACACACCATGACTGCGGGTTGGCCCTCCTGGGCCGGGTGGTTCCACATGAACCGGACGGTGGCACCGTGATAATCGTCCTCATACGACGACACGACGTCCGCCGAGAGGTCGTACTTCTCGGCCATGAGTGCCTGCGAGTGACATTCGATGCAGCGCACGGTGGCCGCTAACCGGACGTTCGCACGCTCGGTGCCGGGGTCCGCGTGAGATCGATGACAGTCCACGCAGGTGGGCAGATCGGAGTTGGGCTCGGGATCGAGGCCCGAAGCATGGGCACCCGCCGTAAATCCCTCCATCGCGTCCTCGTGACACGTACCACATCTCTGCGACATCTGTGGTCCCGAAGAGATGATCGACGCATCGTTTCCGAATGCGTGGCACTCGATGCACGTCGGTGCGTCCTCTTCGACGGCTTCGTGAGCCGGCACCAGATTCACGTGGCAATCCCGGCAGGCACCCACTTGCAGCGCCGATGCCTGCGGCCGGAGTGGATCCTTAACGGAGTGGCACTCCACGCACGAAAAGTCGTCAGCGTTGTCTACGTGATAGCTGTGCGTCTCTTCGTGGCAGGTCGCGCACGCTACCGAGGAGACGGCCGGGTCCTCTGCGAGGAACGGCTTATCCGTGTGACTCGAGTGGCATTCCACGCACTCGGGCGCATCTACCTGAACGTCAGCGTGAAGCCTGTGATCGAGCTCCGCATGACACACAGTGCACCGCGCGGAGAAGGTCTCCGGCGCAAGGACGTTGACCGGATCTTCGTGGATTACGTGGCATGCGGCGCACTGCGGCCGGTCGCCTTTTGCTTCCACGTGTGAATCGCGCAGGTCCTCGTGGCAGCCCAGGCATGTGTCGACTCGACGGGCCTGTGACACCTCGGGGTCGTTCGTGAGGCCGATGTGATGGCACGACATGCACGAGAGGTGCCCTGCGTGGGTCAGGGCCTCGAGCCGGGTCTCGTCCACACCTTCGTGACACTCGGCGCAGATGGCCCCGACTCGGCCGAGTTCCTGGGCGTCGGCCGTACCCACCCATAGCGCCGACACCAGCGCCACCATCGCGATATGCTGGAAACGCATGACCATCTCCCGTTCGTCGATGTTAGTCGGTTTCGGTCTGGAGTCTCTGCGAGACCCGCTTGCCCAGCATCCAGAAGAAGGCCCCGAAGCCGATCACCGGGAGGAAGACCACGAACGCCAACCCCAGGATCGGTGCACCGACGAGTGCGAAGACGATCTCGAGCGTCCGCCGCAGCGACGATGCCTTTTGGGTCTCGGGAGCGGGAACGAGCTCGGTGGGAGAAGCCTCGACACCGACCTCTTCATCCTCATTAGCGTCCGCAGTCGGGCCGAGGATGGTGGCGGCGGTTACCACCGCAGCCAGCGTATCGGGGTGGATCGGCTTGTTCAGATACTCGAATGCCCCGAGTTCACGAGCACGCCGCTCTATCTTGTCGCTGCCGTAGCCGGTCAGCAGGATGAACTTGGTTTCCGGCTGTTCGTCATGGATCCACTCGAGAAGCTCGATCCCGTCCATGCCCGGCATCCTCAGGTCCGCCACGACCACGTCCGCCGGAGTCTCGCGTAGTCGCGATACCGCGGTGTGTCCGTTCTTGGCGGTGTCGACGTCAAAACCGTGGACGGAGAAGTAACGGTCGTAGCCCAACCGGACGCCCTCTTCATCATCCACGAACATGACTCTGTTCTGCGCGTTCATTGTGGTATCTCCTCTATACGGGGAGTCGGGACGGATCTCCCGGTGCCCAGGACGTGAGCCACGCGGCTCGCGTCTTCAGATCTTGTACGACCGATGCCAACTGATTCGCGCCCTTCTCGTCGCCCGGCACGCACGAAATCAAATCGACGCCACACGCGGTGAGATACTGGGCGATGGGAAGCGGTGGAGGCGCATCCAAGACGACCACCTTCTGCACCTGCGGGTACTCGAGGTTCATCCGCCCCAGCGTGGCCAGCAGCACACCCGCGGGCAGAGGTCGAAACAGCAGCACGAGCACCGAGATGGACTCGAGGCATCTGTCCTTCACGAGGTCACCGACGCTTCGGTAGCAATCGGCCGGGAGTGATCGAACGCTTCGTCCGTATCGGAAACGAGTACGGTCGATCCATCGCGTTGAGACATCGTTGCCACCCTCCTCTGACCGCGGGGTCGGGTCGGCGGTGCGCCGAGGTTCCTCTGGTCGACCCTCAGCGGAGGCAAGCTGTATGCCGAACGGCACTGGATTCCGTGCTGTCTCCTAACACGTTGCAGCCCTATCTCTTAGGGCGGCAGCCGCCCTGGACGCCGAGCGCCTCGGAGGCCGACATTGTATAGCGGATCCATACACTCCGACGGTGCCGTTGACCGGTGCGTGGGTGCCTGGACGCCAAGACCCCAATGAAATGGCCGAATTCGGCCCAATCCGTCCCATCTCATACGGTGTATCGGTCTCGTACACACCCTTAGGGCGTCAGGCGTCGGCGTCCTCGTCGGAGGCAGAGACCTCACCATTTCGGACTCGAGGGGCGGTGATCCGGTGCTTGCGCATGAGCGCGTGAAGGTTGGGGCGAGCCATTCCCACGGTCTTCGCGGCGTGAGAGACATTTCCTCCCGAATTTCGAAGCGCCTTGAGGACGAACAGTTTCTCGATCTTCTCCACGGCTCCTGCCCGCAACTCCCGCTTCCGGTCGGCGAGGGTTGCCGCGTCGTCCGGTACATCACTCCAGGCCCCATTCGGGTGATCGGCGCCGGACGGAACGGCGTCGAGGTCGAGCGTCGGTCCATCGGACAAGAGAACCGCCCGTTCTACCGCATGCTCGAGCTCGCGCACGTTGCCCGGCCAATCATGGCTTTCGAGGACGGACATCACCCGAGGGGTGATGGAGTCGATCGACTTTCCGAACTCCTCGGAGTACCGCTGGACAAAGTGATGCGCGAGAAGCGGGATCTCCTCGGGCCGCTCCCTGAGGGGCGGTAGTCGGATAGCGAACACCCCGAGTCGGTAGAAGAGGTCCTCTCGAAACGTGCCCTCATCCACCAGTTCCTGAAGATCCCGGTTCGTGGCAGCGACCAGCCGGACGTCAACCGTAACCGTCTTATCCGAGCCCACGGGACGGATCTCATGCTCCTGCAAGAGGCGTAGCAGACTCGCCTGAACCTGCGGTGAAATCGTGCTGATCTCATCAAGGAACAGCGTACCCCCACGCGCGGCCTGCGCCAGTCCCTTCCGATCCTTCACCGCGCCGGTAAACGACCCGCGCAAATGGCCGAAGAGTTCTGATTCCAACAGTGATTCACTGAGTGACGCGCAGTCGGCGACAACGAAGGGACCGTCTCTGCGGGCGCTGTTGTAATGGATGGCCCGGGCGATGATGTCCTTTCCCGTACCTGTCTCACCGGTAATGAGCACGGTGCTACTCGTCGGCGCGACCCGAGCGACCAACTCCATCACGTGTCTCATCGCGGCAGACGAACAAACGACGTTCCCGATGCGGTAGCGAGTTTCCAGTTCTGCCCTCAGACGCCGCGTCAGGCCTACGAGGTGCTTATGCTCGAGGGCGCGGGCGACGGCCACGAGAAGTTGGGGGGGACTGACGGGTTTCTCGAGATAATCGAATGCCCCGGTCTTGATGGCGCCGACGGCCGTGTCGATGGTGGCGTATCCGGTGATGATCAATACCTGAGTCTCGGGCGACACATCGCGTGCGATCTGTAGCACCTGGATCCCGTCGAGCTCCGGCATCTTGATGTCGAGAAGGAGGAGGTCGAAACTCCCTTTGGTGAGCAACTCCAATCCCTCACGCGGCGAGGTGGTCGTCTGAACGGCGTAGCCTTCACCGGCCAGCACACGGCGGATGCTCTCGCAGACCACTTGCTCGTCGTCGATGGCAAGCACTTTGGGAGGCTCGGTCCAGACCTGACTTTCGCTGATCAAGTTGAGTGCTCCTGCATCGCGGGAAGCAGTACGGTGAGTTCGGCGCCACTTATTCCGTCGCTGGCGGCGATGATGGTCCCCCGGTAGCTCCTGATCAGTCCGAGCGACACCGAGAGTCCAAGACCACTTCCTTCCCCGACTGACTTCGTCGTGAAGAAGGGGTCGAAGACCTTGCTGAGCGACTCTCGGGGGATGCCGGGGCCGGTGTCACGGACCACCGTCTTGACCAGGCGATCGCCACGGTGCGGGGGAAGGCCGTCTTTGATGTGGAGGGTGCGCGCCACGGCCGAGGTCTCGATCGTGAGCTTCCCTCCGTCTGGCATCGCGTGAAGTGCGTTCAGAACCAGGTTGACGAAGACCTGGAGGAGCTGTGACGCATTGGCTTCCACGAACGGCAGGTCGTCTGCTACGACCGTCCGAATCTCCACGTCAGCGTTCTGGAGCTCGACCTTCAGGAGTTCCAGAGCCTCCAACGCCACAGTGCCGACGTGGCAAGGTTCGACCTCGGGTTCATGCGTCTGTTCCCTTGAGTAGTCGAGGAGCTGGCGAATGATGGTCGCGCACCGATTCGCTTCGCGCTCGATCATCCTCAGATCCTCCTGCTCCACCGAGTCTTCCGGGAGAGCCTGCCGGACCAAATGGGTGAAGGTGATGATCGCCATCAGCGGGCTGTTCAACTCGTGCGCGATACCCGCCGCGACCAGCCCGACCGACGAGAGCTTGTCGGCATGCGCCATCTGGAACTGGGCCTCTCGCAACTCCCTGGCCGTCGCAGTCACCTTCTCTTCCAGGGAATTCGCCCAGCTCTCCAGATGCTCACGCGAACTGCTCAGGCTCTGGACCATGTCGTTGAACGAAGCCGCAAGAATCCCGATTTCACGACTGGCCCCGGGGGGCACGGCGAGACGGGTGTCACCCTCCGCGACCCGACGGGTGGCCGCGATCATCGTGTCGATCGGTCGACGCACGGACCGCATGATCAGGAAGAAAAGCGTCCCGGTAATGAAGGCCACGGCGGCAAGGGAACCGAGGAGAGCGTTCCGGGAGGCCAGAGACATCCTGTCCTGAGCGTGCTGCAACGAGACCGTGACCCCGAGAATCCCCAGAACACTCTGTTCATCGATCGAGGCGTGGCAGCCAGACCCCTGGCACCCTTCTTCGTTCTTGATCACCCGGATCGTGGCCAGCCGTTGATTCCCGCTGGAGTCAGCGTAGATCCTCGAGCGGTCGTCCTCCGCCAGGTCTCTGGGCGGCACGGGGCCGGAATGACATCCGACGCATGCCTCGAACTCCATCTCTACCTCGACTCCGACCTCATCGGGCCGGGACGAATAGGCAATCACGCCGTCCTTGCTGAACACCCGGACGACCTCGACGTCGAGGTGTTCCCCGACGGAGGCCACCATCTCACGCACCCCGTCCTTGCGGTTGATGCGCATGTCGTGATCGATGGAGAGCCGGATGATCTCGGCGATGCTCTCCGAGCCGTGAATGGCTTCGGCGATCGTTTGTTCGCGCTGGGTTCGGATCAGCAGGACGGAGAACGCCGCGATGCTGATCAGGGCGAAGAATCCCGCCGGAACCGCAATTCGAGTGCTCAGCGTGCGCAACGGCACGACCACCTCCAACCGGCATAGGATCGCACTCCTTTGCCACTTTGAGGCTCTCCAGAACGGGGTGGGAAGTCAACCCATTTTGACTGGAGTTGTCAGGATGAGGGCGGTCGCTATCTCCCGCTCTTCCTGAACATCACGGGTCTCGGATCAGCCTGGCTCGATCGACAGATTCACCAACTCCTGGAAGCGCTGCCAGGGGTTCGGGCCCCGGGGCGTCTGCGTAAAGATCAGCCCGATGATCTCGCGCTCGGGATCGACCCACGCGCGCGTCCCGTCCGAACCACTGTGCCCGTACACTCCGTTGGAAACGCTCCAGCCGTAGCCGTAGTACGAAGCGTCCTCGCCCTCCCCTCCGACCAGAATCTTCGGAGACGTCATGAGCTGCACACTCTCCTCCGAGAGGATGCGTCGACCATCGTACACGCCCCCGTTCAAGAACATCTGGCAGAAGAGTGCGTAGTCCCATGCCGTCGAGATCATGCCTCCGGACCCACGCGCGAACGGAAACGCCACCGGTCCGCCCGGTGTGCCGCCCGGTGTCCAGTCGCCTTGCGCGTCACGGCCATAATAGACCTGACCCATGCGGTCGACCTTGCCGTCGACCTCGTGCCCCGCGTGGTGATTATAGCTGTCGGACATTCCCAACGGTGCGTACACAGCGCCCGTGAGGTAGTCCTCCAGGAGCTTGCCTGATCGGAGTTCGACGAGTGCCGCAAGCGTATTGAAGCCAGGGTTGTTGTAGCTGTATGTCTCACCCGGTGGGACCGCTGCACCGATCTCACCGAAACGCCCAGACTCCAGGATCAGCGTCGGTGCATCCGGGTGCTCGGCTGACGGCTCCATCAGCGGATTGAGGAAGAGGGACGAGATGCGCAGTCCGCTGCTGTGAGAGAGCAGCTGACCGACCGTTATGAAGCCAGCTCGGTAGTTGTCCCACTCCTGGAAGTACTCTCGCACGAGATCGTCATAGCCGAGCTCCCCCTGCTCCACCAGCTGTGCGACGGCGGTGGCCACCAGAGGTTTCGTGTTGGAAGCCATGCGGAACATCGTGTTGGGCTCCATCGGGAGCCCCTCTTCCCGGTCTCTGTAGCCGACCGTCTCGTGTAAGACGACCCGACCTTGTCGGACGACCATGAGGACCGCGCCCACCAGATCACCCCGCTCCACCGCCTCCCTGTACAGGCCCACGGCACCATCGAGTACCGCGGCTGACATGCCGACGTCTGCCGGCTGTCCGTAGGTGAGCGTGCGGGTGTGTTGCGCCTCGACGCTCGATGCGAGGACGGACAGCACCATGAGGGTGAGGACGCCTCGGGTCACACCTATTCGCTGATGTCGGCTCATGAAAGCGGTCCTCCAAGTCTCGGTCGTCGGGCTGAGGTCCTTAGTCTACCGACCCCAATGAGCGTCAGGCCAGCCGGCGATGGCGAGCAGCCGCGGGTTACGACTTCGCGCGGCCGCCACCCGCTCACGGTCCTCCGCGCCTATCGGCGACGCGGAAGCGCGATCGTGCGGACCACCTGACCATCGACGTCGGTCACCACGACTCGGAGCTCGGTTGACGTCGCGTCGACACGAGCGACCTGGTCCTGGCCCACCACCAGGAGGTGGTAGGAATGGTCGACATCCGGCCCCGGCGGCGTGTAAGAGAATCGATGCTGGTGTCCAGCGATCACGAGGTCGACATTCGCCTCGTTGGCGGCGGCGACCCACGCCTCGGGTCCATCGACCAACCAACCCCAATGCGGCTGATGCATCACCGCGACCCGGAACGGTGCTTCGGCGGCCCGGGTGGAGGTCCTGAGGTGTTCGGTGAGCCACTGGAGCTCGGCGGCCCGATACGCCACGGTCCGATTCAACTCGGCATACACGTTCGTATCGTCCGGCTTGTCTTCGCCCGTATCGAGGACGAGGAGATGCACGGGTCCGGCCTCCCGGGAATAGTAGAAGCGGCCCTCCGGCGTTGGTACGTAGTCGAACAGCCGTCTCGCGAACGGCCCACGAAGCTCATGGTTGCCCCGGGCGAAGATGAGCGGCTTGCTGTGGGCCAGCCCCGCGGTGGTTGGGCGGAGCCAGGCCCGAAAAAGGTGCTCTTCGGTGTCGATCCAATGGAACGCATCGCCGGTGTGCACCAGAAAGTCTGTCGATCCCCAATCGATCATCTCATTCAACCGATTGATCCGGCGCGTATCCTCGTGCGTATCGGTGACGACGCTGAACGACACCGACTCCGCACGGCGGTCGAGCGTCGTGAAGCGATGGGGACCGCTCACCGCGTCCAGCCCCTTGTCGGGCCAGTATGCATTCAGCTTCACCACTCGTGTAGCGACCACCTCATAGCTATACGTGGTCCCCGCAGAGAGACCGGCGAGGTGAACGACGTGCCGCGTGCCGACCGGCACCAGCCCATGAGATTCCGGCTCCGCCGTCATTGCCATGTCCTGGGACGTCCCGTAACGGACCTTCGCGTGGCTCGGTGTGTCGGTCAGCCAGACGATGGTGGCTGTCGTCTCGCTCGTCGCCACGAGATAAGGACCTTCGGTGATGACCGGCCGCGTGTCGAAAACCCGATAGGGGTCTGAGGCCGATTGTGCCCCGAGCGGTGTGACGATCGAGCACATCACGAGTCCAAAGATGGTGATTCGTTTCAACATGGAAGTCAGGCTATCCCCGCGTCCGGTAGTCGAGGTCGAAGCGCGACAGGATGAGGAAATGATCGGACGGAAAGCCCCGATCCCACGTCGAGATGACCCGCGTCGACGTGTTCTTCAGTCCTGAGCCCTTGTAGTACAGTTGATCGATCCGGCGGCCGCTCCTGTGTGTCGGCCCGGGCCACTCGTCGACGTCGGAGTGGAGGCTGCGATATGCGTCCGTGAAGCCCGCGTCGAGAAGAGCCCGCGAGGCCGGGCTGGGACCCCCGTCGGTGTGGGGGATCGCGTTGAAGTCTCCGCCGAAGAGAACCGGAACGGAATCGGCTTCCGCGAATCGCGACCGATGGAAGTCGAAGACCGCCGGGAATTGGTTCATCCCGTACCAATTCGACATGACGTAGATGTCCTGCGTGCGGCTGAGCGCGACCCTGGTCCCGACGTTCTGGAACGGTGAGTCCTCCTGGACGAATACGTCCCGGATCGGGTAGCGGCTCAGGACCGAGATGTTCGCTCCTTGATTGAGGTAGTCCCAATCCACCGTAGTCGCGAAGTAGTAGCCCAACTCAGCCGCGATGAAGTCACCGGACGAATACGTCTCCTGCATCATCACCACGTCCACACCCTCTTCCGTGATCACCTCGGCGATCCGCTCACGGGAGTCCCAGCCGTGCTCTTCTCGCGTGAAGTGCTTTCCTCCGTGCCAGATATTCCAGGCTGCGGCCGTCAGGGTCGCGACGTCCTCGGGAAGAGCAACATCCGCCGGCTCTGCGTGAGCCGCGTACGACGCACGTACCTCCTCGGCTGAGAGCATCCGATCCCAGATCGCGAGCTCGTCGATGTCGGCCTCGGGCGACTCGAGACGCTCTCGACGAGCATACCGTGCCGCAACGTCCCTCCGCATGATGACTCGGCCGTCGACGAGAGCGTAGATCTGCCTCAGCGGCGCCGCCTCCATGAACTCGAGGGCCTGATGGATCGTGTACGGGCTGTCCATCAGCGCGGCCTCGGCCTCGGCGACCAAAGCCCAATCGGCGTCCGCGATCTCTCGACCCGCCCTCTGCTCGTACATGTCGCGCGGATCCACGATGAGCCGCAAGAACTCATCGGACTCGATCGGGCGCTCGCCGAGGGCGTTGAACGCGTCGACAAAGGTCTGCAATCGCGCGGCACCGGCCTCGATCTCGGGGAGCAAGTCGGGCACCGGCGGCGAGTCGTGCCCATCCCAACCCACGACGATCGGACTCGTGTTCGAGAAGTCGAATCCACTCGAATCGTGCACGTTGTAGGTCACCCAGTTCACCCCGTCATAGAACAACCGGACCTCAGACAGCGAGCTGTTGTGGGTCATGGTGAGCTGATGCCATCTCCCGTCATTGAGAGGCATTCGCGTCCCGTTTTCGCGCTCGTACGTGATGCGCCGCGAGCCCGAGCCCATGCTCCACGCCCACGTCCCTCCCGACGCATAGAACACCCATCCCGCATTCTTCTGCGACTCCAGGCTGTTGTCCGTGAACTCCTTTTGCGACAGGACCACGAAACGTCGATCCGGCTCGGCAGCGGTCCTGACCCAGAACTGGATCGAGAAGTCCTCGCGGTTGTCGAGCGCCAGAATATCGGACGCGAGGGTCAGAAACGTTGCCCCGCCATCGGCATCCAGTCGGAGCGCATCGCCGATGAGGCCGCTCACGAACGTCGGAGTGCCGGCCCCGTCGGGAGTCAGGCGCGGATCGGACGTCGGCTCCACGGTCCCGTCGAAGTCGAAATGCGCCACGAGCCCCGTTGCTTCCTGGGTATTGGCGGTCGGGCTCGCCGATGGCAGCGGACCCGTCCCAGGGACCTTCATGGCTTGGACCGGGAGTGGGCCGACGAGCGAGGTGAGAAGGACGAAGACGGTG
>JBDGVT010000136.1:0-15296 GCA_039585495.1 Gemmatimonadota bacterium
GTCCCATCGACCCATGAGGCGTGTCCCGTCCATGTGGATCAGGGCGTTCGCGACGTGCAGGTCCTCGGACTCGGTCTGAAGAAAGAAGTCCTCGTGGCTCAGACCGAAGCGTCCCTGATGCAGGTCGTGGAGATGGGTGTCCCCCGAGTACCATCCCAGAGCGGGCAGGTCCACGAGCCGCTCGAGCTGGAGTTCGAGTCGGGCGGAGCCGCCCGCGGGGACGGTCACCTCGGCAGAGACCGGTACGAACTCGTGCCCTCGCATGACCTCTACGGTCACTGGCCCGGCCGGCACGTCGACCTCGAACGTCCCTGCAGTGTGGAAGTAATGCGTCTCCGTGACCGAGATGACCCGATGGTAGCTACCCTCCGGAGCATACCCGCGTCCGTCGCTGGCGGAGAGGTAGACACGGGCAGAGATAGGCTCGCCTTCCGGGCCGAGCACGCGAGCCGTCAGGCGACCCTCCTCCACGCGAGGCACGTTGTCCTGAATCGGCACGGCCCTCCACGAGGAGATCGGCCCTCCTGCTACGCCGGTCGTGTAGAGCGTGGTCGGCCCGTCCCGATTCGAGACGAACGCGATGCGAGAACCATCGGGGCTGACGGCGGGCGAAAACTCTCCCGCCGTGTCGGGCGTGATGATGACTGGGCTCCCACCTTCCACCGGCAAGGAGACGATGTCATTCGAACCACGCTCATCGGACACGTAGAAGAGGACCTGACCGTCGGGAGCCCACGCGGGTCGCATCCTGTATTCGGTTTCTTCTTTTCTCACGAGGGTGGGTTCCTCGGAAGCGTCGACCGGGACGACGGACAGTCCGCCACCACCCTGGAAAGCGAGGCGAGTCCCGTCGGGAGAGAGCGCGGGCTGCACACCAGTCGCGATCTCTCGGACCAGGGCTCGATCCAGCTCGGGCCGACTGCCTGAATCCACCAGGCTCTGCTCGTAGATTCGGAAGCCGCGATCCCTGGCGCTCACGAAGTAGAGACTCGATCCGTCCGCGCTCCATTCCGGCTCGACGTCGACCTGGGGGTCCATCGTGACCCGCGTTACCTCACCGCCCTCCGCACTCACGAAGCCGATCTCGAGATTGCCGTCGATGTCCATCGAGAGGGCGATGCGCGTCCCGTCTCGACTCCACTTGGGCTCGAAGTGGTAGTTGGGTCCCTGCGTGAGGGCGATCGCCTCGCCGCCACCTGTGGGGATCTTCCAGATGTCGCCGCGCATCGAGAAGGCGATCCATTCTCCGTCAGGACTCCAGGCAGGATCCATTGGGCCGGTCGAGACCGCCGGGAGCATATGGCGCTCGACGCGGTCCGAATGACCGTAACGGTTCGGTCCGGCTTCCAGCGCGACGACCGTCGTCAGGAGAAGCAGGGTAGCTACGAGCAGGGCAGGGCGTGCGGCGAGCCTGGGCATGGAATCGAGCATCGGTGTCCGGTTGCTGAGCGGTGTGGCGAACATGATAGGGCGTGGTGCTTGGCCCCGCTGGAAGCCGGGCTCGGAGTGGCGTACCCATCCGCGACCCCGCCTATTGGCCCTCGGCGACCGTGTCGTCGCGCCCTACCTGATCGAGGAGCTCGCAGAGATGACGTCCCCCATGCGCTCGACCGTCACGTTGGCCTTAGTGGCGGCGGTCTTCTTCACGGTCGGCCGATCCAACGCCACGGCACAGGACCTCCTGATCCACGGAGGCACCGTCGTCACGTCGGAGGGAAGCTTCGCTGCAGACGTGTGGGTGCAGGGCGGGATAATCGTCGCGGTGGGGCGGTCGCTCGATGTACCCGACGGCGTGCGGCGAATCGACGCGTCGGGGCGGCTCGTGCTGCCCGGAGGGATCGATCCGCATGTTCACCTGGGTGGAAGCCGGGCAGATGACTACAGGACCGGCTCGATGGCGGCCCTGGCCGGTGGGATTACCACGATCTCGAATGCACCCGAACATCAACGATCCGTCGACTCAAGCAGCGCAGATCCCGTCGCTGCTCGCCGAGACCGGACAGGCGAGTATCAAGGTCTTCATGGTGACCTCCGCGTTCGACGAGCAGGTGCGAGGGTATATGTCGACGATGGCCGCGGCCGGAGAGGCCGGGATCCTGACCATGGTTCACACCGAAGACGGACCGATCCTCGCCAGGGCGGTCGAGGAGCTTACCGCCCAGGGCAAGACATCGCTGGAGTACTTCCCCGACAGCCGTCCGATCCTCGGAGAAGTCGTCGCGATGCAGAGAGCCGTCGCCATGGCCGAGCAGACCGGGGCTCCGATCTACGCGGTCCACGTTTCGTCAGAGCGGGCATTGCGCGTGGCACAGGACGCTCAGGCCCGCGGCTTACCCGTCTACGTCGAGACCCGACCCATCTACCTTCACTTCACGCGAGACCGGTTCGATCGGGAGGATCGTGGCCTCTACGTGGGCCAGCCGCCCCTACGGGGCCAGAATGACCAGGACGCGCTCTGGGCCGGCCTGGCAAACGGCACGATCCAGGTCCTCGGGACGGATCACGTGGCGTACACCAGGGAGACGAAGCTCGACCCCGCACAGACCATTTCCCGGCATCGGGCCGGGTTGAACAACCTTCAGGTCGTACGGCCGATGCTCTACTCGGAGGGCGTCGTTCAGGGACGGATCACCGCGGAGCGTTTCGTCGCGGTGACGTCGACGAATGCCGCGAAGCTCTTCGGGCTCTACCCACAGAAGGGTGCGATCCAGGTCGGATCGGATGCGGATATCGTGCTGTGGGACGCGAGCGACACGCGCGAGATCCGTGATGAAGACATGTTCTCGGGCGCGGCCTTCTCGGTGTACTCTGGTTGGACGGTGACCGGCTGGCCGACGATGACGATTCGGCGAGGCGAAATCGTCTTCGAGAATGGTGAGATTCTGGCGGAGCCGGGGTCGGGGAGGCTACTCAGCCAGCGACGCTGGCAGGGTTTCTGAGGCCCTGCGCCGCATAACGATCCGGGACCGATCAGCGAGGCGGCTCCATGTCACTGGGCATCGGTTCGAGTCTGACGATTTCGGTCAGCCCGTCTCCCTCGACCGCCAGATAGATGAAGCCGTCGGGACCCTCCCGAACATCGCGGATGCGCCCCAGTACGCCCTCGAGCAGCGCTTCTCCACTGAGCGCGACATGTCCCTCGAAGGTCACCCGTGCGAGCTGGGCACCTGCCATCCCTCCGACGAATACGTTGCCGCGCCACCACGGGAAGGCATCTCCTCTGTACACCATCGTGCCCGAGGTTCCGAGTGAGGGAATCCAGGCGAACCGTGGGGACTCCATCCAGGCCAGGTCCGTGTGCTCGGTAATCAGGGTCCCGTCGTAGTTGATGCCGAGAGAGACGACCGGCCACCCGTAGTTCCGGCCCGGAAGAATCAGATTCAGCTCGTCACCGCCGCGGGGACCGTGTTCGTTCAACCAGATATCTCCGGTCTCCGGATCGGTCGTCATTCCCTGCATGTTCCGGTGCCCATAGCTCCAGATCTCAGGGAGGGCATCGGGGTGACCGACGAAAGGATTGTCGTCCGGAACCGATCCGTCGTCATGTAGCCGAACCACGGTGCCGATGTGGTTGGTGAGATCCTGCGACGGATGATCGGCCAGCAGGTTCGGGTCGGCCTGACGATCGCCTATGGCTACGTAGAGATAGCCGTCCAGTCCGAACGTCATGCGGCCTGCGAAGTGGTTGTTGTTTCCGTCCCACGCGTCCGACTCGAAGACCTCCTCCAGGTCGACCACGCGGCTTCCTTCGAGCCGTCCCCGTGCGACGGTGGTCGTGCCTGCTGACCCGTCGTCATTGGGTTTGGCGTAGGTCAGGTAAAGCAGCTGATTCTGCTCGAAGCTGGGATGCACGAGTACGTCCATGAACCCGCCCTGGCCGCGCGAGCGGTAGACGGACGGCAAGCCCTCGATGGGGTCCGCATCCAGGACCCCATCTCGGATCACCCGTAGACGGCCTGGCCGCTCAACCACGAGCATCTCGCCCGTGGGCAGCCACGCCATCGACCAGGGATACTCGAGGCCACCGACCACCGGCACGACCCGGAAGTTGTGGCGAGCGGACTCGTGAACGACCGCCGGGTTCGCCGGCTGTGCGTCCTGAATCGCGGACGAATCGGTCGGAGCCGTCAGTAGAACCGACCAGGCGACGACGACGGGGCAGGCGGTCTTGAAGCAATGCATTGTGCGCATGGTCGATGCCGGAGCGTCATTAGACAGGGGACGGGGAGCTTAGTCCGTCCGGGTCGGGGGGACAATTCGGGGCCCAAACGCCTCGGTGCAGAGGAACGCAATTGCAACCCGAGGACGCGCTGATCGTATTAACCGTTCCCTCGGGGTTCCGTTGGCGGTGTATCTTTGGGCCCAAGAATCCCGCTCCGCGCCTGCGTAGGGACACCACAATTTCAGGACGAGAATGCATGCCTCCATCATTACCAGCGCTTCGGACGATGGCACATCGCGCCAGATACGGCGCGCTGATCGCGTGCGCCCTCGCTCTTGGGGCGTGCGATAGTCTTGGGCTCAGCGCCGGTCGGGTACCGACGTCGATGGAGATCACCCCCGGCGACCTGGTGCTCACCGAGGGTGGGTCGGGCCAGCTAACGATCACCGTCCTCGACGAGGAGGGTGTGGCGTTCGAGACGGTGCCGTCCTGGGCGGTCACCTGGTCCTACACGAACGATGAGACCGTCGAGATTTCAGGGAGCGAGGTTCGGGCGATCGGAGGTGGCGAGGTCTTCGCCGATGCCGAAGTGGCAGGACTCGTCGACCGTGTACGACTCCGGGTCAATCCGAGTGAGGTCGAGTTGTCGGTGCCGGCTTTCCACCTGACGCAGGCCATCCAGGACATGGACGGCAGCGTGCCGATCATCGCCGGGCGCGAGGCGCTGTTGCGTGTGTTCGTGACCGGCAATGTGGCGAGCTTCTTCGACCCGCGTGTCCGCGCCACGTTCTACCAGTCGGGAACCGAGGTCCACGCTGCCCTGATGGAGCTCGAGGTCGACGCAACGCCTTCGGACGTGGATCAGGGTTCTCTGGATCGATCCTATAACGCCAGGATTCCCGCGACGGTCATCCAGGCCGGCCTCGAGATCGTCATCGAGGTAGACCCTGACGGCGTCGTCCCACTCGCTGCCGGTAGCCAGACGCGTGTACCTGCGACGGGTAGACTGGACCTTGGCATCGTGGAGGCTCCGCCGATGACGCTCACGATCGTGCCGGTTCTCTACGATCCTGCGCCGAACCCCCAGGTCTTCACGTGGACCAACGGCATGACCGCAGAGAGCGACCAGGTCCGCTTTGCGCGGACCGTCCTTCCCATCGGCGAACTCGACGTCATCGTGCACGACACGTTCACGACGTCGTCGAATCTGACGACCGGGGCAGGTTGGAGCAGCTTCCTGCGAGAGATCCAGGCCCTCCGCCAGATCGAGGGTGGAATCGGCTACTACTACGGGGCTGTCACGCTCCCTTCAGGTTCGGCCTGGGGTGGCCTCGGCTACGTCGGACAGCCCACGAGTGTGGGGCGCCCATCCGATCACACCCTGGCGCATGAGCTCGGACACAACATGAACCTGCGACACGCACCCTGCGGTGGGGCAGGTGGCCCCGATCCCGACTACCCTCATGGTGGAGCCAGTATCGGCTCGTGGGGATACGACTTCCTCGGAGGATTCGGCCTCGGCGGATTGGTGGATCCGGAGCAGTTCAAGGATGTCATGGGATACTGCAACCCGGATTGGATCAGCGGATATCATTTCGATAAGGCGTTTACACACCGCGACTTGACCGAGCCCGCAGCCGCAACCGCGCCCGGGCCGGCTCAGGATGTCCTTCTCTTATGGGGTGCGGCCGGATCCGTGGAGATGCTCGTGGAGCCGGCCTTTGTCGTGGAGGCGCCGGTCAAGCTCCCGACCGAAGCCGGTCCCTATCGGCTCGAAGGCCTCTCCGCGAACGGAGCACGGTTGTTCGATCTGAGCTTCACGCCCGACGAGGTCGAGTTTGGAGGCGCTCACTTCGTGTTCGCCATCCCGTACGAACCGTCGTGGGAAACAGCCCTGGAGGAGATCCGGCTGACGGGCCCGGAGGGGGAGGCTAGGCGAAGTGCGACCGGTGAGCAGCCTCCGATGGCTGTGGTACGAGATCCGGTTGGCGGGCGGGTGAGAGCGATCGTGCGTGATCCCGGGACCCTCGAGAACGTTGACGGCGAGCTGGATATTCTCATGAGTGATGGGCTGCGAACACGCCGCGTCGAGATGAACCGATGATGATCTCGAGATCGGCCAGACTGAGTTCAGCCGCCTTGCTGTTCGCATTCGCCACGGCGACCTCGGCGAGTGGCCAGATAACCCTGGACGTCAAGAACGCACTGACCATCGGTGCGCTGTCCAGTTCAGAAGCTGGACTTCAGTCCAAGCCCGGCTGGTCGCTCGAGGCGTCCCTGGGCTACGGATTGAATCCGTCACTCAAGGTGTTCGGTGGATATGCACGGACCATCTTCGGCTGCGACGGGGGCTTCTGCTCCGGAATCGACGTCAAGATCTCCGGAAACCACGGGATGCTCGGACTCGAGTTCAACAAGGGGGCACCGTTCGCTCGAGCGGCGCTCATGTACGGAAAAACAGGCGTGACGGGCGCGGACGCAGCCGACGCCGGCCTGGGATTCAGGATCGGCGCAGGTGGGTCCTTCGGAGACAGTGTGCGCATCCGCCCAGGCATTTCATTCAGCTGGATGGACGCGAGTACCGCTGACCTTTCGGCCAGCGCCACCGCGTTCTCTCTCGAGCTGGGTGTGCTGATACCCCTCGGCTAGTGACCGATCGGCGGGCTAACCGCCGATCCTGCGCACATCTGTCCTGAGCGCGTCCTCGTCGACCCAGTAGTAGGGGCCGAAGGGCGTCTGGTTTGGCCATACCTCATCCAGCGTCTCCGCATCGTACACGACGCCGCCCTTCACGACGTAGCGGATCAGGGCCGTGTTCTTGATGTCGTCGAGCGGGTTCGCCTCCAGGATCAGGATGTCCGCGAGCTTCCCGACCTCGACCGATCCCAGATCGGCCTCCGCCCCGAGGAAATGGGCCCCGTGCAGACTCGCCACACGAAGTGCCTCCATCGGGCCGAGTGCCGAGGCCGCCATCCAGAGCTCCCACTGCGCGTTTGTACCGTGGTGTTCGCCGTGTCCGCCAATGGCGCCGTATCCACCCTCCGCGATGATGTCCGCCATGCCCTGCGCGATGAGAGGGAACGAGTAGTCGGTATCAGGTCGTAGCATCCGACGACGCAGGTGGCCGGCGTTCATCCTCCACGGCATCCAACGGCGCTGCTTTTCCTGGGTCCACACGTCTGATTCGCCGAACCAGTAGTCGATGTTCGCTGGTCCAGGACCCGCCACGACGAAGGTCGGTGAGTAGACGATGCCTGCCCGACCGAAGAACTTCGACGCATCGCTGTAGAGGGGGATGTAGCTGAGCGGGTGCTCCCACGCGGTCTGCCCATCCACGATCATGCTGATGTTGTAGAACAGGTCACCACCCTCGGCCGTGACCATGAGCCCCTCATCCCGGGCAACGTCGGACACCCACTGTCGCTGGTCACGACGGGGCTGCATGTACTGTTTGATCGACACCGCACCCCATGACTTGAGTCGGCGTACGCCCCAGGCGACCTCGTCGTAGCTGGACAACTCGTTCTGACGTGCGGCATCCCCGCGATACATCGGGTCGCCACTGCTGAAGGTGCGAGGGCCGATCATGCGGCCCGCTTCGATGAGCTCTGCGGTCGGGAAGATGTTCTGCGACCACATGCTGTTGTCGAGACTCGTCGTGACGCCGTACGCCAGATAGATCGACGACTCGTAGTCTCGAAGCGGACGGTAGCCACGGTGCTCGCGATAGTGGTGCGAGTGCATGTCGATGAGTCCTGGGATGATCGTGGTGCCTGCGGCGTCGATGACCTCCGCACCCGAAGTGTCACAGGACCCGACGCACTGGATTCGAGCGCCATCGACGACGACCGTCCCTCGCTCGATGACCTCTTCACCGTCGAGCGTGATGATGCGGGCGTTGGTGAACGCGACCCGCCCGGACGGCGTGTGCCGGTCCACACGCAGAGAGAGTTCGACCGTATCGGCGGTCTCTTCGGCGACGCGGTATTCGAAGTACCGGGTCGCGGAGCCGAACTCGATCGTATTCGAGTCCTTCCACCGGGGGAACAGTCCACCCTCGCGGCTCAGGCGTCGCACCGGCAGATCTCCGGCGCGCTTGTTCAGGGCGACGGCTTCCCCGCCGGTGCCTGCGTACGGCATCGCGGCGATGTAGACGTTGTCCCCTTCCTGGAACGCGACCCAGCGACCGTCCGGTGACGGAGTGATCTCGTCCGCGGCCGGCAGGGAGATGTGGTCGCGAGAGTCCAGGCCGTCTGGTCTCACGGAGACCAGCACCATCTGCCCGCCCTGGAGTCCACCGCTCTTGAGCTCCGGATAGAAGATCCGGCCGTCGGGCCCGTAGGACGGCGCGAGTATCCCGCGCCGTGCGAGTGACGAGGGGTTCTGTCCGACCGGAACGGAAGCCCTCGCCACGTGGGTCGGGACGCCACCGTCGGCAGGGAGGGTCACGATGTCCCACCAGGCGTTGTGCGTGACCGTGCGTCCGCGGTTGGTGGCCCCGGCCCCCTTGGCGAGTACGAGTTCCTGTCCGTCGGCTCGCCAGGACGGATGCACATACTCACCGGCCTCCTCACTCAGGCGAATCGGTTCCCCTCCCGAGCTCGGCACCTTCCACACGTGACCGCCCTCGGTATCGTGCCAGGTCGTGAAGGCGATCCAGCGTCCGTCGGGTGACCACGCGGGCCCGAATTCCTGCACGTTTCCGAAGCCGTCGGAGGTAAGGCGGCGGGCCTCTCCTCCGTCGCGGGTCTGAGTCCAGACACGGCCGATCGCCTGGAACGCGATCGTGGCACCGTCGGGTGACGCTGTGTGCCACCGCAGGAACTTCGCTTCGAATGCGCCGTCCTCGATCCGGAACGATCGATACGCCAACCCTGACAGGGTTCGATCCACCTGGGCGTTGAACGCGAGCGTCTCGACTGTGCCCGAGTCGACATCCACACGCCGGATCTGGCCCCCCTCCCAGATGACGATGGACGCGCCGTCGCTCGTCCAGTCGTATCCGGGCAGAATGCGCTGGCTCTTCGAGCCGCTTTCGATGGCGACTCCGATCGGGTCCATGAGCAGCCGCTCGGCACCCGTCTCGAGATCCCTTAGCCAGAGTGCGGTGCGAGGACCGAACTCGTGCCCTTTCCATTCCACCGTGCCGTCCGGGATCTGGCGCGCGTAGGCGAGCCAGCGGCCATCCGGCGACACCTCAGGCGCGAAACCTCCACCCGACGAGGCCCGGCCCGCCGCCGCGCCATCCGCGTTTCCGGCGGTAATGTCGACGATCGTTCCGGTCTGCCGGTCGAGACGACGGATCTGGTAGTGGCCCGCAAGAGCGTCCGCGGAGCCGGCTCGGATCTGGTAGTAGACGTAACGACCATCGGGTGAGACCGATGGCCAGGTGGCGCTGCCGTCCTCGAGAAGCGCGACTCCGTCACCGCCGTCTCGGTGATACATCCAGATCCCGTTCTGACCCTGACCTCCGCCACTCCCGACGAACGCACGGTCGACCAGGATGTACTCGCCATCTGGAGTCCAGGCGGGCATCGACGCACGTGCGTTCTGGCTCGTGAATACGGATCTGGGATCGGAGCCGTCGGTGTTCATCAGCCAGAGGTTGTTCTGGCCCTCGCGATCCGAGATGTACGCGATGGTCGAGCCATCCGGAGATATTCGATGGTCGAGCCATCCGGAGATATTCTGGGGTGGTAGCTGACTGCAGCGTCATCACCCTGAGTCAGCGATACGGCGTCGGAGCTGCCATCGGTAGGCGCCCGATAGATGTGACCGAGAAGGTCGAAGACCATCCAGCTGCCGTCCGGTGAGACGTCCACGGAGAGCCAGGTGCCCTCTGACGTGGCGAACTGGATTTGTCGCTCGTCTCCGCGCGTGGCTGTGACGTCCCAGTCGTCCGTTTCCTGCCCGGCGATCGGAGTCGCCGCGAGCAGAACGAGGAGTGTCATCGGAAACAGTCGTTGGGTCGCGCTCATCATCTCTTCCTTGCTCGGTCGTCGGGTCCGGAACCCTACAATCGATGCCGAGGCGTGGGTGGGCAATGGAGGGCTGTCCCCGGCGTCGGGGTGGGGCCGTCGTTCTGACCCGGACGAGAAACGGCCCGCCCCCGGAGGGGCGGGCCGCAAGCCTCGCTCAACGATCGAGAGAGACTACACGCCGCAGGGTACCGTCAGATTTCTCGCGATGCACTCGTTGCGAGGCACCGGGAACCGATCGGCGGCCACATCACTCGCCCTGTCCAACGGCAGTGTGCCGAGTCGACCGAACCGACGCATGTCGAGCCACCTGTGCCCGCCCTCCTGAAGGAGGGACCAGCGACGCTCGTTGAGGAGCGCATCGGTGAACTCGGTATCGTCCGCCGGCATGGCCAGAGCATCGAGTCCGCCCGATCGGGTCCGGACTTCGTTGAGTGCAGCCAGGGCACCAGTCGGATCCGCCGTGAACCAGAGCGCCTCCGCCTCGATCAGGATCAGCTCTTCGTTCCTGATGATCGGCACGCCCGTGGAGAGGGTCGAATAGTGGATGAACCGTACGTCCGACGTCACGCCTCGTGGGTCGGACTTCGGTGTGGCTAGCGGCTCCACCTTCGCGAGGACCCGATTGTCGCGCGTGCCGTCACCCTTGAGAGGCGCATCGGCCCATACCGTCGGGTGCGCAACGATCTGCGGGTCGGCTCCCTGGAAGAGACCGTTGGTCACGTCACCGGAACCGGTGCCGAACGCGTATTCCGGTCCCGTCGTCAGTGCGCCGGTCCTGCTGTGGAACGACCCTGCGAGCGCGGTCAGTACTGCGCCGTAGTTGCCCCGGTACGTTTCGACCCGGGCCAAGAGCGCTCGGTTGAACTCGGAGAAGTCTCCGGGCGTGTCGAAGCCGGAGAACCCGGGCATCTGGAACGCGAACGACGAGCCTGCGCCGGTCAGGTGCCCGTCCGCCTCGTTCAGCAGCCGGACGATTTCGGTGAATACAGCTGCCTTGTCGACGAAGGGGGCCAGCTCCTCATCGAGATCGCGGTCCACGTCGATGACCGCGCCGTTCGTGTCCCTCAGGTTGATGACCATGAGGAGGTCGAGGGCCTGGATGGTCTTGGCGAAGCCTCGGATGCCCTCGATTTCCGCCGCGGTGAAGCCGGCGACGGCGTCCAGTGACGTCAGCACGATGTTGGCGTTCCGCAGGTTTGCGTAGCGCGGTCCCCAACCGCTACCACCGAACGCACCGTTGCCGGCGTTCAAAGACCCGGCGAGCATCTCATCGAAATACCGGGGATCGGAGTTGTCGAAAGTGAGTGCTTCCCGGCCCAGAGTGCCGAGGTGGTTCACGTACCCGGACTGATTGCTGACCGCCGCTCGCGCGCCGATCAACAGGCCCTGGGTCGCGTCCACTACCGCGGACTGGGTGGGGTTGTCCGCTAATGATTCAAGTCCCGGGTTGTTCAAGTCCGGGACCAAGAAGCTGTCGCTACAGGCACCGAGCACGGTCACACCGCTCAGCACCAACAACGAAATGAGTCGATTGCTCATGGCTCTATGTCCTTTTCGCAGTTTGCTGTTCACGGGACCCGCCTAGAAGATGAAGTCCATGGAGAGCCACAGGCTGCGGCTCGGCGGGAAGGGTGCGACGTCGATGTTTCTTGCGATCGGTTGGTTTCCGAAGTTCGAGACCTCGGGGTCGACGCCCGTGTAGCCCGTAAACGTGAACAGGTTTCGTGCGCTCAGCGTCAGCGTGCCGCTCTCGACACCGTCTCCCAGGAGAGATCCGAGGAACTCCTGCGGGATCTGGTATCCGAGTGATATCTCGCGGATCTTCACGTAGCTTGCGTCTTCGATATAGCCGGTCGTGTTGTTGGCGATGGCCCAATTGAGGAAGCGGTATCCCCCGTCCCCGAGCTCCATGACGGTGCCCGCAGCGTCGTCTAGTGTGCGATCGCTCAGGTTGGCGACGTAATCGGCGGAGTTCGCACCGGCGTCCGCGAGGAGTCGCGTCAGGTTGATGACCTTGGCGCCACTGGACCAGTCGAGCACGCTTCCGAGACGGAGAGGTCCGAATTCGAAGTCGTTGGAGAACCCGACGCGGAAGTCGGGCGTCGCATCACCCACGTTCTCGACGATCGCGTCACCGGACGCGTCCTGCCCTATGGTGGACACGATCTGGGTCATCGACTGGCCTTCCTCGATGCGGAATGCTCCCAGACCGGTTCCGAATCCTCCCGTCTCGAACGCGGGAACCGGGAGTGACGTGACTTCCGATTCGTCGTGGAAGAACGTCGTCCGTGACACCCACTGGAAGGTCCCGGTCTGAATCGGTGTCGCGAACAGTCCGATCTCGAGGCCTTTGACCGTCGCTTCACCACCATTGAAGATCTGCGTGGCGAATCCCGTCGTCGGGGCCAGCGTCCTCTGGAGAATCAGATCGGTGATGTCCTTCTTGAACCCGGTCACCTCCAACTGAGCACGACCCTCAAACAGCGTGAGATCGACTCCGACTTCGATTTCCGACTGACGCTCGGGTGTCAGACCGGCATCACCGGCCACTCCGCCTACGACCAGGCCGGACGCGCCGTTGATGTTCCCGGTGGCTGTGAGTGCGGTAAACCTCTGACCGAACAGGGGCTGGTTCCCTGACTGCCCCCACGCCGTCCGGACCTTGAGGCCATCGAGCCAATCGGTCACGTCGTCGAAGCGGTAGGAGGCAGCGGCCTTCGGATAGAAGAAGAAGGAGTTCGGGTCGCCGTTGACGGATGTCTTGTCCAGCCGGCCACCGACGGACAGAAGTAGACGCTCATCCATGAGCAGGAGTTCTTCCTGCGCAAAGACGCCGAGGTCTTTGACGAGGCTACGGAACTGAGTCACCGCCGTCTGTACACCGGAGCTCACGTTTCTCTGGCCCGCGGTCAGGCCCTGCGCGAAGGTGCGTGCGACGTCCTGAGAGCGGTCCTCGAACTGGAGGCCCAAAGTGAACGTGGAGCCCAGATCGGATGTGTTGTATGCGTGGACGACATTCGCCGAAATCGTGACGTCCCGGTTGCTGGAATTCGAGAGCGCAGATGTTCCGGCGAGGCCATCGTTCGGCTCGAACTGGAGTTCGGGCGGCGCAAAGATCGCGTTCTTCTGGGTGAAGTAATCGACACCCGCAAGAAAGTTTGCGCTGAGCGACTGCGTTTCGTTTTCGAAGAGGTCGGCCTGAAGGCTCGTAGATGCGATCAGGCGCCAGACGGTTTCGTCGTTCTCGAACAGCTCGGCCGTCTGGAGCGGATTCGACCGCTCGTACGGGTTCGCCGGGAAGGTCCCGTCCGATGACGCTTGCAGATCGGCGAAGCTCGGAGTAAACGGGAAGACCATGTAGTAACTGGTCCCCGCATTGTCGACCGGACGAGGTTGGCGGATGTGGTCGCCCTGAAGCGATCGCTGAGCCGCTGGTTGAGGTTGATCCTCAGGCTCTGCTTGTCGAACCCGGTGTTGTCGATGATCCCTTCATCCTCTTTCCAGGTACCGGAGAGGAAGTAGCGGGTGTTGTTGTCACCGCCGGAGACGACCGCCGAGCTTTCCCAGGAGAGTGCGTTCCGGCCGGCCAGCAAGTGCTCCATGTCCGTCGGGGCTATCTGGCTGCCGTCCGAGTTGAAGTACTGGGGAGCTTCGGCCAGCGTGATCAGGCCGGCGTCAATCGCCTCTGCCTGTGTCCACTCACGGAAACCGAACGTGTTGTTCAGGTCGAACGTCCCGAAGCGCTGTGTGAAGCGGATTCGTTGATCACCCGGCGTTCCCTGCTTGGTGGTGATGATCACCACGCCGTTCGCAGCACGCGATCCGTACAGCGCCGCGGCGGAGGCTCCCTTCAGTACCTCGATCCGCTCGATGTCGGCTGGATTGATGTCGGCGATCCGGTTCACCGGGTCGTCCTGTGTCGAAGCGTTGGAGCCACCCGAAGAGGACGAAACGATATTGAGGCCGTTCGAGATCGACACGTTCGAGAGGATCATGCCGTCGACTACATAAAGAGGCTCGCTTTCACCATTGATGGTCGAGACCCCACGCAGGCGCACGGCAATGCCGCCGCCCGGGGCGCCGGAGTTCTGCTCGATGTGCGCACCGGCGATCTTACCCGCGAGCAGCGTCTCCATGCTCGCTGCGGGAGGCGCTGCGTCGAGCTGCTGCGTAGTCACCGTGGCCACGGCGTTGGCCAGGTTGCGCCGGCTGACCGCAGTGGACTGCCCGGTGACGACGACGCCCTCGATGTTCAGGAAGTCGCGGGACATTCGGATCGTGACCGAGTTCTGTCCCGCCGGAACGATCACGGACTGGGTCAGAAAGCCGAGCGTCTCCAGGCGGAGGGTTACCTCACCTGTTGGTGCCTGGATCGTGAAGCTGCCCTGCTCTCCGGTTTCTGTCCGGAAGCTGGTGCCCACCACCTCGACGGTGACGAGCGCGAGGGGTTGATTGGCTTCTCCGGTCACTTGACCGCCGATGACCCGTTGCTGGGCGACCACGTCGAGTGGGCCAGCGAAAGAGGCTACAGCAAGGAGTGTGGTGAGAAGCGCCGAGACAGATCTGTGCATTGTGCACTCCTGTCGAGGGTAGATCCCTGCCCATCCATGCCGATCCGACCACCTCTCCAACAGACTCCCACTTCGGCTATAGCGGACAGTAGGAAGGACTTACAGTTGGTGGCAGGTTGGGCGCGCGCAAGTGTTCCTGCCATGACGTTGGTTGGCGCGTCATGCAGCCCCGCCTAATGGAAGTTCCCGAAGTCCGCCTGAAAGGTAGGACCCGAGCCCCAGTCGACGACGTACAATCCCGACGCCTCGATCTGTGCGGCTGCCGTGATGTAGTCGTACATGAACGGCACGGCTGCGTACACGCTCGGGATGTCCCCGCAATCGTCGAGCGCGGCGCCTCGACTCGTGATACCGATCTGAACCCAGCCCTCATCCGCCCGAACGAGCAGCGGACCCCCGCTGTCACCGAAGCAGGCTCCGAGCTCGCCGCCGGGCAGTCCGGCGCAGATTGACCCGTCCCCGACGGACTCGAAGAGAAATCCCGAGGCCTCCCGGCACGACTTCAGGTCGATGATCGGGAACTCCACGCGGCGCAACTCGTTGGGTTGGGCGCCTGTCTCGAGTTGCCCCCACCCGATTGTT
>JBDGVT010000137.1:0-10468 GCA_039585495.1 Gemmatimonadota bacterium
GACGGTTCCTGGTCCGTCAGGACGTCGATGTTGTATTCCGGGGAGGCAGGCACGAAGTCCCCGTTATCCCGCGCCAGCTCGACGGAGTAGTACTCGTTGGAACCGACGGTGAACCTCACCGACAATGTCCCGTCTTCCTGAACGGTGAGTTCCTCAGCGGGCTGTCCGTCCAACATCAGGCGGCCACCGGGCGTGAGCATGGTGGGTTCGATCTGCAGCTCCACCACGGTCCCTCGCAGTGCGGCGACATCCCCACCGTCTTCGACGATCCGCGCTCGCAGGCCGGTGTAGGAGGGGAAGTAGTAGGTGAGGTCCATCTGGTCGACGTACGGCAGGTCTGCGACGTCGATGGAGAACGTGGGCGAGCGGATTCCGGTCGCCTCTACGAAATACTCCGTGGGCTCGTTGACTCCGAGGAGCATCACCTCGAAGCCGCCCTCGATCGCGGGCAGCATCGTCAGCCGCTGGAACGAGTCATCGGTTTCGCCCCTGGTGAAGATCGAAGCGTCGGCCGCTTCGAAGCCGCCAAGGGCAGCTGTCACGATCTGATCGGATCCACGCGCGATGGTGACGTCACCGGGGACCACCGAGACGGAGTAAGGATTCACCTCCGCAGCGTCGACGGTCGGGAAGAGCAGCGCGGCGAGACCCAGGCGCAGGTGCTCGGGTCCTAGCAGTGTAGCTGCCACGGCCAGCACGGCGACCGCGGTGAGGGCGCCCGCAAAACGGTAGAGGCCGCCCTGTTCGACACGACGCCCGTAGTTGACCTTGCTGGCCTTCTCGAGTGCGATCTCGGCGACCCGATGCACGAGGTCTGGGGACGCCGAATTCGAGCCTTCGTGAAGCACGCTTACCACGGAGTGTTCGAGGGAGGGTTCGTTCTCCTCCAGGTAGAGGGCTACCTGCGCGTCGGTAACGCGCTTCATCAGAGGTCGCACGAGGAACAGGAAGATCGAGACCGCCAGTGTGGTCCAGGTCACGAAGCGCAGCCAGACGACCGCCTCGGCCGAGAATCGCATTTGTTCGAGCCCGAGCGCACCCAAAAACGCGACCAGGCCAGTCAGGCCTGCGACCCACACGATGCCCCGAAGTGCGATCCGTGCGCGCCAGCGCCAGCGGACGCTCCGGACCACATCGAGGATTCGATTGCGAGCCAAGCGTCTGTCAGACTCCCTCATATCCCTCTCCCGTTGCGACTCATTCCCAACCTAGGGTCGGTTGGTCGGATGCCGCCATGATCCACCTCACCACCTCACCTTTCTCCTAACCCACGGCGACCCCGTGGGCTCCCGCGGCCCTTCTCGACACCCAGTTCGACAGGATGGTCTCGAGAATGAAGAGCCCGAGCGCCACGATGAGCAGCCATCGCCAGAGCGACTGTCTCCGCTCCTGATCTTCCCGGCGCAGTTCGGTCGCGTCGTTGAACGCGGGTCCGGACTGCGGCGCGGCGGTCGGTGATTCGATCTGGACCACGAGCTCCTCCGGATCGATCCGTGTCAGATTGGACTCTTCGAGGTCGACGTTCACTGCCAGAACGAACGGGCGATCCGGGTCCGATCCGGGTTGCCGGACCGTGTAGAACCCATGCTCCTCGAGAGGCAGATACCGGGGGCCATCACCGGCCGGCATCGGTCGACTGGATCCGGATGGCGACAGAGCGATCTGCTCCAGTCCCTCCACGAGCCCGGCGGCCTCCGACGAGACGAGCCCCGCTGTCTCCAGAGCCGCAGGGTCGGCGAGATCCACGACCTGACCTGTCACGAACCACGGTACTGCCTCTGCACGACCGCCCATGTACTCGGCCAGCCGATGAACGAACGGCAGGTACACGGGCTGAAGGGCCAGGTCGTTCCAGAAAGCGTCGAGCGAAGTGGTCCACACCAGGACCTTCCCGCGTCCGATACGCATCTCGGCGAGTGCGATCGATCCGTCGTCGAACCTCGCGAGAACCGACGCAGAGTCCGCCGGCTGAAGCTGGCGGGCCCTGTAGAATCGTGCGCCAGTGAAGTCGCCACTTCGCGGGCCGGAGAACACCTCGAAGATCGGGTGCTCGTAGTCGAGGTAGCCCAGCCTGCCTCCGCGACCCTGGATTCGGTCCTCGACCGGGCCGACCGTGCCCGGCAGCATGTCCGCTGCGGAAGCTGGCCAACCCCCGTCCTGCCCGAGAGCGATGAGTATCCCACCACCGGCCTCGACGAATGCGCGAAGGCGCTCGGCCGAACCCCCGTCGATCTGGACGTCGTTCAGGAACACCGCTGAAGTGCCCTCCAGGTCGACCGGACGCACGCTGCTCGCGCGTCGTGTCCGCACTTCGAAACGCCCGTCGTCCGAGATCTGGAGTGCACCACGCAGGTACAGCGAGACATCGGACGCCGAGCCGGTTCCGGCGCCTTCGACGATGAGGGTCGTGAGGGAGGACCCTGGCGACAGCACGAAGTGATGGGAGTTGTCCGCCTCGAGTGGGTCCTCAGGGAGTCGGACCGTACCTGTGGTGTGCGGCTGAGATACCGTCGCGGTCGCCGCGTTGGGCCCGAGCGTCACGGGACGGCTCTGGATCTCCTGGCCATCCACTTCGAGTGAGACCGTGACCTCGCGCGGCTCCAGGCCACCTCGGCGGACGATCCTCGCGGTCGGCGTCACCCGCTCCCGGCCCGCCACGGTCTGCCGCGGCAGGGTGACGTCCGTGACCATGACGTTGTCGATCGTGTCGGCCTGGCCGAGCTGCACGGGAATCACGCTGGAACCGGGCGGCAGACTGACGCCCTCGTCGCCCGACCAGCCGTTCCTCTGGAAGTCGCTGAGCAGGTAGACCTCGCCCGTGGGGAGGTTGGACTCCTCGAGGATCGTCTGGGCCACCTTGAGTGCAGGCCCGTACCTCGTCGGGCCAGACGAGACCGAGATCGTGTCGAGCGCCCCTCTGAGGCGGATCCGATCTCCGGTCGATCGGGCGACGACATCGGCCCCCCGAGAGAAGACCACGAGTGACGCGCGGTCGAGTGGGCCCAGATCATCGAAGACCAACTGTGCTTCGGACCGAGCCTGCTCCAGTTGATCGCCGATCGCGATGCTGTAGGACTGATCCACGAGGACCACCACTTCCCTCGGGCCGGACGAAAGACGGGCACCGAGTTCCGACTGATCGAGAAATGGCCTGGAGAACGCGAGCACGACGAGAATGAGTGCGAGTGCTCGCAGGGAAAGGAGGAACCAGTGCTGGACTCGCCGCCGCCGTTGTTCCTGATAGGGGATCTTTTGAAGGAACATCAGGGACGGGAAGTGCACTACGTTGCGCCGCTGGCGGCGAGTAAGGTGCACCACGATCGGCACGATGATGCCCGCCGCACCGAGCAGGAAGAGCGGGACCAGGAAGGTCAGGCTCATCGCTTGCGACTCAGCCGTTCACGGGCCAGCAGATACTGAAACAAGGCCGTATCGAGCGGCTTGGACGTATCGAGGAGCGTGTAGTCGATCCGATTCTCGGTGAACCGCTTCTCCAGCGCCCCGAGATGAGCCTTCACCATCGCGAGGTAGTCGTCCTTGAGCTTGGCCGGGATCACCGG
The DNA here is from genome assembly GCA_039585495.1 of Gemmatimonadota bacterium. GTDB lineage: Bacteria > Gemmatimonadota > Gemmatimonadetes > Longimicrobiales > Gaopeijiaceae > UBA2589. The sequence goes on from JBDGVT010000137.1 coordinate 3,561, forward strand.
AATCTGTTCTCCGGTCTCCAGATCCTCGAACCCCGAAGCTTCGTCGAACGGGAACTCCAGCTCATAGGGGTCCATCACGTGAAAGACGATCACGTCGTGTCCACGCGCTCTCAGTGGACCGAGGGCCCTCAGGACGACCTCCGGTTCTTCGTAGAAGTCGGAGATGACGACGAGGATGCCCTTCCGCCCGAGCATCTCGGTGATCTGTAGAATGGGCGCTTCCAGGCTTCCCGCGCGTCCTGCGTGGGCTCGGTCGAGCGTATGCAGGATGGTATCCAGGTGCTTCATCGACGGGGGCACGTAATCGACCACGTCGTGATCGAAAGTGACGAGGCCGATGCGATCTCGTTGCCTGCTTGAAAAGAAGGTCAGGCAGGCAGCCAGGTACCTGGCGTAATCGAGCTTCGTGAGCGAGTGGCTCCCGTAGCTCATGGACGCCGACAGGTCGAGCAGGACCGAGAAGTTCGCGTTCGTGTCCGCCTCAAAAAGCTTGATGTAGTGGCGATCGGTCCTCGCGTAGAGGCGCCAGTCGATTCTGCGAATATCGTCGCCCGGCATGTACGGACGGTGTTCCGCGAAGTCCATGCTGAAGCCCAGGTACGGAGACCGGTGGAGTCCAGTCAGGAATCCGTCGACTACCGTACGAGCCAGCAACTCCAGATTGCCGATCCGACCGAGGACGGCGGGGTCGAGGAACTGGGTCCCTGCCGCCGCAGTGCGAGTCCGAGGTGTAGGCACGGGTGGGTGTTTCCTACATGCCCGAGGACGGAATCGCGACGTGCTCCAACAACATGTTCACCAGCTCCGACGACGTCTTTCCTTCTGACTCTGCGTGGAAGTTGGTGAGGACACGGTGACGCATGACGGGCTGAGCCAACGCCTTGATGTCTTCGAACGTCACGTGGTAACGGCCCTGCGTGATCGCCCGCGCCTTGGCTCCGAGCACCAGATACTGAGCTGCGCGAGGCGATGCACCGTACGCGATCCACTTCTTCACGAAGTCAGGACTGTTTCCGTTCGGGCTCGGGCGGCTCATGCGGACCAATCCGACGGCGTATCGGAGAACCGAGTCCGAGACGGGCACGCGACGCACGAGCTCCTGGAATGCGATGAGGTCCGGGCCCGTCACCGTGTGGCTGAATTCGGGCTTCAGGTTCCCGGTCGTGGTCCGGACGACCTCGAGCTCCTCGTCTTCGTCGAGATGGTCGATGGCGATCTCGAACATGAAGCGATCGAGCTGCGCTTCGGGAAGCGGATATGTGCCCTCGAGTTCGATCGGATTCTGCGTGGCGAACACGTAGAACGGCTCCTCGAGAACGTACGTACGACCCTGTACGGTGACGCGGTGCTCCTGCATCGCTTCGAGGAGGGCCGCCTGCGTCTTGGGTGGCGTGCGGTTGATCTCATCGGCGAGGACGATGTTCGCGAACACCGGCCCAGGCGCGAACACCATCGATCGGCGTCCAGTCTCGGCGTCCTCCTGAATGATGTCCGTACCGGTGATGTCGGAGGGCATCAGGTCGGGCGTGAACTGGATCCGCTGGAACTTCAGGTCCACCACCTGAGCGATGGAGTGGATGAGAAGCGTCTTCGCAAGACCGGGAACGCCGATGATCAGGCTGTTTCCGCCGACGAAGAGTGAGAGGAGCACCTGCTCGATCACCTCATCCTGACCAATGATGAGCTTTCTGAGCTCGCTGATGATCTGCTCGCGCCCGTTCTTCAGTCGATCCGCGAGAGCGACGTCGTCTGCGTCGTCCAGCGTCACGGTTCCGATCACGTCATCCGCCAAGGTTCTCTCCGTTTAGTGGGTCATACCGTAGACCACGTAATTGACGCCCAGCTTGTACGCTTCGTTCGCCAGGTCGATGGGGTAGTACCCGTAGTCCGAGTACTCCCAGTACTCCGCGATGTCGTTGTTGTAGTTGATGATGACCATGAGCCGCTTGGTCGGGTCGTTGTCCTCGTAGATCCCGTACCAGATCGGCCGCCCACCCCCGTAGGGAGGAATGACGTCCAGCGGAACGATCCGGAAGAACGAATCGAAGACCTCGTCCGAGTCCTCGACCATGACCATGTTGGCGTCCGGGAGGACCCGCCTGAGCTGGAATTCCAGATTGCTCAGCGCGTAGCCGTCGCGAAAGTCGTCTACGATGAGGAACCCACCCTTCTGCAGGTACTCACTCAGCGATTCGACTTCTGAGTCGGTTGGGTTCCACGACCCGACTTCGACGATGTATGCGATGGGATACTTGAAGAGCTCGGGGTCATCGAACGTGAGCACGTTGGACCCCTCCGTCTGCGCGCCGACGAAGGTGGTCTCGTCCATGATCGACAGGAAATTGCGTTCGGCCCGAGGGTAGTCGTGCGCCCACATCGCTCCGCCACCACCCCTCCGGCGACCAAAACCTCTATTGCTTGCCCCCGAGTACCGGATTCGAACGAAGTGAAAGAGGCCGTCGTACGGTGCGTTCAGGTCGTCATAGGATTGGAGCGACCCATCGGCCGAGGGATCGAGCATCGCCCCGTAGTGAGCGGGCCCTGCGATGGTATGCGGGCTTCCCTGAGACAGAGCCACACCCGTCGCCGTGACGGACGCGAGCGCAACAGAGGCGGCGGCAGCCCGAGCCCATAGCGTCATCCGTCCTCCTCCGTGCCTCTGAGCTCGAGCAGGAACTCGAGCGCCTCGTCGTAGTTGGGTGCGACTTCCAGCGCTCCCAGGACGGAGCGCCTGGCGCCGCGCAGGTCCCCGGCGTCCTTCTGCGCAACCGCCAGGAGATAGAGCGCTTCCGCCTCGTCCACGGGCCCGAGAGCGACCACGGCTCCGCGCTCGCGAACTGCACCGGCCGCGTCACCGACGCTAGCGTGCAACTCCGCCAGGCGCACGTGTAGCTCCATCTCGTAGGGCCACACCAGCACGGCCCTGTCGAGCGCAGCTGCGCTCTCGGGCAGGCGCCCCAACTCCTGGAGGATCTCGGCGTGCGTCGTCAGGGCCGTGTAGTTCGCTTCTGACAGCGCCGTGAGTCGAGCGAGTGACGCCGCGGCCAGGTCCAGTTCGCCGCGCTCTCTATGGATCAGGGCGAGGAACCAGTAGGGGCTATCGGCTCCGCCGTACTCTGGGAAGATCCCCAATGCGGCCTTGAACTCGTCTTCCGCCTCGTCGTAGCGGCCGTCGCGGAAGAGCATGATGCCGAGGCGAAGTCGGGTGATCAGGTCTCCCGGATGTGCCCGTGCGAAGGCGTGGAGAGCGGTGATATCCGCTGCCGGCCCGGGTGCTTCTGCGACAACCGCGAGCCCCGCCAGGGGTGAGCGGAAGCGAGCGCTCATGTAGTCGTCGAATTCGTCGTCGAAGTCCTCGATCGAGGTTCCGAGCACCGCCTCGAAGAGCTCCTCGGTGGTCTCGCCGCGCCGGTATCCGTCGAGCATCCCACGGATCGCCTCGAAGCCGTACTGCTCCTCGATGACCTGGAAGACGAGCGATGCTTGGTAATAGGAGAAGATGACCTGTTGTGGATAGTCGGGCCGCATGAAGCCGTCGTTGAGTTCGCTCACCTTCTTGAGCTCGCCATCACGAAGCGCTTGCAGGAAAGGAATCCCGGGCTGATGGCCCCAGCCGGGCCTCGCCTTGCGTTGCTCGTGGACGGCGAGGCCTTCGGAGAACCAACGCGGCACCCTGTTGTCCGAGAGCGCCAGGTGGAAGGTGTGGGCCAGCTCGTGCCAGAAGACCGAAGCCCAGTTGTATTCACCGAGTTCACGCGCCGCCGGAGAGTCCATGACCAGGACCCGACCGAAGCTCACGCCGAGTGCCCCCAGACCGACTTCTCCGAGCGTACGCACTGAGAAGTCCGCGGAACTGGTGTAGAGTTCGGCGCGCACGGGCACGGACGGCTCTCCCCCGTAGCGGCGTGAGAGGCTGTCGTAGGCCTCCTCGGCGATCGGCGACAGGTAGTTCTCGAGCAGGTCCGCCTCAGTGCCGTGCAGAAAAAGCTCGAAGTGCGCCGTCGTCCGACTCTCGAAGCGCTCGAACGTGTCGAGCAGGTCGAGGTTGTTCTTGAACCACGGGTTGTACGGATCCCCCTCGAACGCTCGTGTCAGGCTCGCTCGGCCCGACTCGATCTCGCCGATGCGGAGCTGGTTCATGCCGAGCAGACCCCAGCCTTCCCATGACGCCGAGTCCAACTCGACCCCCGCCTGTGCGCGGTCCACGGCCTGCTGGTAGCGACGTGTCTGCACGGACAACTCTGCCAGTTCCACGTCGAGCGATGCGTATCGGGGATTGATCGCGAGTACCTGCTGCCGCACACGCCGAAAGGCCTGCGGGTCGTCGGCCAGCATGTGTGACCCGGCCATCGCCGTGAGCGCGGACAGGGACTGAGGGTTCACAGCGAGCGCGACCTCGGCTTCCGATCGTGCTTCCTCGATTCCCTCGCGGGTCAGGTGCTGCCTGGCCAGGATCGCATGGGCCTCGACATGGTTCGCGTTCACCTCGAGGAGCTGGGCGAGGACCCGTCGGGAGTCGGACGTCCCGTCGAATTCGAGTGCCTTTGCCATCCCGAGGAGCGCGCCGGGGTGTCGCGGGTTCTCGGCGAGGACCTTCTCGAACTCGATCTTGGCCGAGGGGCTGTCGTACTTTTCCAGGAAGAGCTCACCCACCCGAACGTAGGGCTCCATCCACGTGGGATCTTTCGTTGCTGCCTCGTCGAATGCCTTCAGCGCGTCCTGGAACAGGTCCGGGTCGGTGCGCCCCAGGTAACGAACGGCGCGGCCGACCGCGACGAGTTCGCGTGACGTCAGGCCGCCGTCGGCAGCGTTGTACACGTCGATGAACTGGTCGAACCGTGCCATGGCATCGTCGATGCGGCCCCGGTCGAAATGGAGTTCCGCGAGGTTGACCCTGGCGGTGAGCGCCCAGGGACCTCCTTCGGTGATCGCGGATTCGAACGCGCGCTCGGCTTCGTCGAGACGCCCGACCTGAAGCAGCGCTTCCCCGACGGCATTCGCGACCGCGTCCTGGTTCGGCGCGGCACGCCCGGTCTCGATCGCGTCCTCGTACGACCCTACGGCGATCAGCGCCTCGATCAGAGAGACCCGCGCCTGAACGGCCCCCGGGTTCTCGTCGAGCAGGTCCTCGTAGAGGTCGATTGCTTCCTCGTACTCCCCGGCCCGGAGCGCTGCCCGCGCTTCCGCAACACCCTGCGCGGAAACGGGCATTGCCACGACGACACAGGCGAGGCCGAGGAGGAAGGATCTCATGAGCCCCCACCTTCCCGAGCACGGATCTCACGGTTCTTCAGCGCCAATTCGACGAGGAGCGGCTCCATGGCGTCGAGGTAAGCGTCCTCGGTCATCGCGTCGCGAACCGCGCGAAGCTCTCCGATGCGACCCTGGATCTCCTGACGCTCCTCGTAGAGGCGGGCCAATTCCGGGTCATCGGGCATCTGCGCCGCCGTGCCGGAAACGCCACCCAGATGGAAGGTTGCTGCCAACGGCCCGTCCGGACCCGCCAGGCCCGCATCGTGACTCCCCTCTCCATCGCCGTTGTCATCGAGGATGGCGTTCTCGGTGAGGATCTCGTTCACTTCCTGGTAGTGCCGCTCCACTTCCTGTCGCGCGTAGAGATACGCCTCCAGCAACGACACACGGTCGTCGTGATCGAGGTCCGCACCCTCACCAGCGACGGCTGCAGCGAAGAACTGCCCGAACTCGGTCGCGTTGAGTTGCCGTTCCGTGCGCGTGGCCGCGATGAGGATTCTGTTCGGGCCCGACAGCGGTGCGACGAAGCCGCCGCTCGCAGTCCCCGTGTGCACCAACGCCAGCGACTGTGTGGGGAAGGCCATCAATCCCAACTGGAAGTCGCTCGGCGTGAGGTCCGGGCCAGGGAGGTTGAACTGCGGCTCGTCTCCGCCGGACGTCCCGTGTCCGATCAGCACGACCAAGAGACGATCGAGGGGCTCAGCGGACTGAGCGATTTCACCGAGCACCTGCAGGACGTTGGCGCGGGTCGACCTCAGAGAGATCATCTCCGGCGCGACCTCGACGGTCTCGCCGAGATAGGTGACGTCTTCGGCGTGGAGCCCGTGGCGTTCGATGAGCGCCGTGTAGATCTGGGAGGCCTCGGCGTGGAAGCTCTCGCGATACTCGGCCGCACCGCCGAGGCCCACGACGATGACCGCGTGCGTTCGACCTTGTGCCGTCAAAGGCGCGGCCAGCGTGACCGCGAAAAGCCCGGCGATTCCGATGTGCTTTCGTAGCGTCACACGAGCCCCCGAATGCGCCGGAAGCCCCACTCGGCGCCCATGAGCAGGAGCATCATGAGGAAGAGGACCGGCATGTCCCACAGGTCATGTTCTTCGACCAGGGTCACGCCGGCACCGGTCACCGTGATGTCCTCGGGGAGCGTACTGACGGTCTCGGGTGTGTAGAACTGACCGCCCGTCTCTTCCGCGATCCTCCGGAGAACGGACGTCCGACGCGATGCTCCGAAGTACTCGGCGTCACTTGGTGTGGCGTGCACGAACGTGCGATCGGTTCCGAGTGCGGCGCCCTCGCGTTCTGCGGTCAGCTCGATTTCGTAGTCACCCAACTCGAACGGCTGGAACTCGACCACGTACTCGCCGTCTGTCTCAACCGTCCATTCGGCCGGGATCTCCTCGACGACTCCCGAGGGGCTGGTGATTCGGGCGGTGACTGCAGCGTCGTTCACCTCGATGTAGGTGGAGTCGCCCACGGAGGCCACGAGCGTGACACGCTCACCCGGCTCGGCCTGTTCCTGGTCCGCCGCGACCGAAACCGCATCCGGCACGCCGTCGACCAGCCAGCGGAGCATCTGCTGCCAGAACGCCTCGTGGCTCTGATCTTCGAGCGGCACGTCGGCGTGCATCTGCCAGAGCCACGTGTCCTGTGCGGTC
>JBDGVT010000138.1:0-8571 GCA_039585495.1 Gemmatimonadota bacterium
AGTCCGGAACACCTTCCGGAACTGGGACTACCCGATACGCAGGCAGATCTTCAGCGGGATACGGTGCGCGCGTGACGAGTGAGGGCAGGGATGTGGGAGCGGCGGTCGCAGACCTCGAGCTTCTCATGGCGGAACGAGCTGATGTCCTGGAAGAGCTCAGCCTTCCCGAGAAGCAGATCTCCTCGAAATACCACTACGATGAGCGCGGCTCGGAGCTTTTCGAGCAGATCACGCGCCTGGACGAGTACTATCCGACACGCCTGGAAACCGCTCTTCTGCGCGAGTGGATGCCCCGATGGGTCGCGGACCTGGGGCTTGCAACCATGGTGGAGCTCGGTGCAGGAAATGCCGAGAAATCTCGCATCATCCTGGACGCAATGCGTGACCACGGCTCAGCGAAGGTGTACGTCCCGGTCGACGTTAGCGCCGATTTCCTTCGGGAGACGGCGCGACGACTCTCGTCCGAGTATCCGTCGCTGGACATCACTCCGGCCATCGCGGACATCACGGCCCCGATTCCGCTGGAGGAGAACCTCCCGGGACCGAAGTGGGTCGCGTTTCTCGGCAGCACCATCGGCAATTTCGAACACGATGCGGCAATCGAGCTGCTTCGACACGTGGCTGATGTGATGGGGCAGGGTGACGAGTTCCTTCTCGGCATCGACTTGCGGCCAGGACCCCAACGTGCTCAGCGTACTGAACGCCGAATTCGGTAGTGACTTCGACCTCACGAGTTTTCGGCACCGCGCGCATTACGACGAGGACATGGGGCGAATCGAGACGCACCTCGATTCACTCCGTGACCAGCGCGTCTCGTTCCCGAACGGTGAGGTGATCTCGTTCGCCGAGGGTGAGGCGATCCGCACCGAAGTCAGCTGCAAATACGACCGACCGACAATCGACGCGCTGTTTGCGGAGTCTGGCCTGCAGATCGACAGGTGGGTCGAGGACGAGCGCGCCTTCTACGCGCTCGTCCTCGGATCCCTCACCGCCTGAACTCGGTCCGGACTTCCTACCGCACCTGGAAGGTGATCGGGAACGACACCCACACCGAGACCGGTTCTTCACGAAGGAGCGCCGGTGTGAACCGGTAGACATACGCGACGGCCATCGCCGCTTCGTCCAGCACTGGGTATCCTGAAGTCTGATCTAGCACCGTGCGCCGGACCGTCCCGTCGGCCTCGATGAAGAAGTAGATCCGTGCCGTTCCACCGACGCCCGCCTCCTTGAGTAGGGGCGGATACGCGTCCTCCATCGCCCGCACCACTTCGTCCCGATTCAGAATCGACGGCGCGACCGTGAACGGCGTGAGCGTGGGCGTAGTCCTCGGGTCGATTTCTCCAGCCCGCGGAGACAGCGTGATCGCCGCTTCGGACTCCCACGGACGCCAGAGCGCGTCCCCGATCGCCGGGTTGTCGGGCCGAGGAGAGAGTCGAATCCGGGACGGATCAAGCGGGAGCACCTCAGGGACTGCGGGCACCTCGACAGTCGCCTCGACCGAGACGCCGTCATCCTCGGAGCCATTGAGGTGCACGTTCACCTCCAGGCTGCACGCGGTAACGAAGAGTCCGCCCAATACCCACGCAACCGTGCGCCCGAGGGAAGACGAATCAAAGAACATGGCTCCTCCTTGGCTCGCGAAGCTCCAGACCCGACCGCGGATCTAGAGAATCTCTACGGTCCGGCCTCACCCAAATTACTTCGCCGGCAGCTTTCCCGCGAACGCGACGGCAGGCTCCAACCAGGACGTCAGCTGATCGTTTTCGACGGTCCCGTCGACGCCCACGTACACCATCCCTCGCATCGCTCGTCCCGTGGAGTCCATCTCTCCGCCGAACATCTTCTTCTCGGTGAGGTCTGAGCGATCTGCGAGCGCCTCGCGAACCCTCTGGGCCAGTCCCTCGTCAAACGCCACGCGAAACGCTCCGAGTCATCCGGGCCCTACATCTTGGGCAGCGTCACACCCACCTGCTTCATGTACTTTCCCTTCCGATCGGCATACGCGATCTCGGGCTCTTCGTCGCCTTCGAAGAACAGCAGCTGGGCGATGCCCTCGCCGCCGTAAACCTTGGCGGGCAGGGGAGTAGTGTTCGAGATCTCCAGGGTGAGGTACCCCTCCCAGGTCGGCTCGAGCGGGGTCACGTTCACGATCAAGCCGCAGCGGGCGTACGTCGACTTGCCGACGCACACGACGAGGACGTCACGCGGAATCCGGAAGTACTCTTCCGTCCGGGCGAGCGCGAAGGAGTTGGGAGGGATGATGCACTCAGGCCCGATGATGTCCACAAAGGAGTTGTCGTCGAAGTTCTTGGGGTCGACGATCGCGCTGTGGACGTTCGTGAACACCTTGAACTCGGGCGAGACACGGATGTCATAACCGTATGAAGAGATCCCATACGAGATCACCCCGTCGCGCACCTGCCCAGCCTCCCAGGGCTCGATCATGCGGTTTTCTTCGCACATGCGACGGATCCACTTGTCACTCTTGATGGGCATCGACTACGGCTCTCCAGGTCTGGTATGGGATCCCCGAGGCGGTGCTCTGGGAGCGATTTCGGGGCCCTCGGGGCGGCCCAAGATAGAGGAGTGGACGAAGCTGGGTCAAACCCCCGAAATGCGGCGAAAAACAACGCCGGATCCGGTTGACACTCCAGCGGAGGCTCGGGTACCTTTTGCGCCGGTCAGCCACGCTCGTGAACTATTTCACAAACCCAAGCGGCCCACATGTCGGGAGCCTATCTCCCCCTTCTCATACTCTTCGGCGTTTCGATCGTGAACGCCCTCGGTATGGTCGTCTCGTCCCACATTCTGAACCCCCGACGGGACACTGCCCAGAAGTTGATGCCCTACGAGTCGGGGATGATCCCGCTCGGTAGCACCAGGGCACGATTCTCGGTGAAGTTCTACATGGTCGCGATCAGTTTCATCGTCTTCGACCTCGAGACGATCTTCCTGATTCCTTGGGCCGTGAAGATGCGTGACCTTGGCTGGAGCGCGTTCCTATCCATGTCCCTCTTCGTTTCAGTTCTTGCGATCGGACTGGTCTACGAGTGGAAGAAAGGAGGGCTGGAGTGGGACTGAGTGATGTGCTCCCGGGCGCGGGTCCAACCAAGACGACGGGCGGTATTTTCGGATCGGGCAGCCCGACGTTCCTGACCAGCAAGGTCGACGCCATCATCAATTGGGGTCGCCTCAACTCGCTCTGGCCCATGCCGTTCGGTACGGCGTGTTGCGCGATCGAGATGATGGCCTCGGCGGCGTCGAACTACGATCTGGCACGCTTCGGCATGGAACGGATGTCATTCAGTCCGCGACAGGCCGATGTCCTGATCTGTGCGGGTCGAGTCCCGTACAAGTTGGCCCCGGTACTCCGGCGTGTATGGGACCAGATGCCGCAGCCGAAGTGGTGCATCTCGATGGGAGCGTGCGCGAGTTCGGGCGGCGTCTTCGACGTTTACTCCATGGTGCAGGGCATCGACACGATCGTCCCGGTCGACGTCTACATCCCGGGATGTCCCCCTCGCCCCGAAGGGCTCATCTACGGCCTGATGATGATTCAGGAGAAGATCCGGCAGGAGAGCCTCACCCGGCACTTCGAGCACCGGGCCGAGGATCCGGCACTGGTGGCCAGGCCGAAAGCCGGGCCCGAAGAGCTCGTGGGCCTCACCGGACCTTTCGGCAACTCGACCCAGCAGGAGCGCCTTTCGGACGGCGTGGCTGTGAAGGTCGAGTCCGCATCGACCGACGACCTTCTGTCCTGACGCGATGACCGACGACACCAAGAGCGCACTCGACGCCGTCGATGAAGGCCCACTGCCTTCAGAGGCGCCGGGCGACGCCACGGCGGCACCAGGCGAAGATGCCTCAGACCACGCTTCCGTCGCGGCGATCATCGCCGGTTTCGGCGATTCGGTCCTTCGCCATCGATGGGCCGCGGGACGTCAGGCCGTCGTGTGGGTCACGCCGGACAAGTGTCACGACATCCTGGCCTGGCTAAAGGACGACGACGGACAACGCTATGACATGATGTCCGATGTCACCGCGGTCGATTACGGCGGGGGAAGGCCGATCGAGGTCGTCTACCAGATGTTCTCGACGGCGCACAAGCATGAGCTGAGGGTCCGATGCCCGCTCCCGCTCGACGCGTTGGAAATCGAGTCGGTTTGCGATCTGTGGAAGGCTGCCGATTGGCTGGAGCGTGAGGTCTTCGACCTGTTCGGCGTGACCTTCACGGGCCACCCCGACCTTCGCCGGATTCTCATGCCGGACGACTATGCGGAGGGACATCCCTTGAGAAAGGACTTCCCGCTGCGTGGCAGGTTCTCGCGAGCTGAGCAGACGCTTCAGGCGCTCAATCAGAACGTCGACCGCTTCTATCTGACCGGGGACATGGACCATGGTGCTCCCCAGGAAGTCGCTGAGGCCGAGGTCGGCTTGATCGAGGCCGAATCGAGCGATGGAGAAGGCGAATGACGACCCGAACGGTTGAGCTCAACGTCGGCCAGTCCCGCGAAATGGGTGTGGGCGGGGGCGGGGCCATAAGCCCGATCGCTCCGTTCGATATTCCAGAGCCGGGTATCGGCACCGAGAACATGCTCATCAACATCGGGCCCCAGCACCCCGCAACGCATGGCGTACTGCGACTCGTCTGTGAGCTCGACGGAGAGACGGTCAAGAAGGTCGTCCCGCATATCGGATACCTGCACTCGTCGTTCGAGAAGCTCGGCGAGTACCGGACGTGGAATCAGATCGTCCCGCTGACCGACCGGATGGACTACCTCGCGCCGCTCATCTACAACTGTGCGTACGTGATGTCCGTCGAGAAGCTGATGGGCATCGAGGTCACCGAACGATGCAAGGTGGTCCGGGTGATCTGCATGGAGTTGGACCGCATCTTCGGCCATCTCCTCTGGCTGGGAACCACGGCGATCGACGTGGGAGCGTTCACGCCGTTCCTGTATTCGTTTCAGGAGCGGGAACGGATCTACAAGCTCCACGAATCCCTCACCGGTGCGCGCATCACGACGTCCGCGACGCGGGTCGGCGGCATGATGGCCGACCTTCCGGAAGGCTGGCTGGACAGCTTGCTCGAGTTCCTGGATACGTTCCCGGACACGCTTGCCGAGGTTCACCATCTGCTCACCGGCAATCAGATCCACATCGGACGGACGCAGGGCATCGGAGTCATCGGCGCCGAAGATGCGATCAACTACGGGCTGACGGGTCCGAATCTCCGCGCCTCCGGCGTGGACTACGACGTCCGTAAGGACCGGCCGTACTACGACTACGAGACGTACGATTTCGAGGTCCCGGTTGGTGAGCACGGTGACTGCTACGACCGCTACCTCTGCCGGATGGAGGAGATGGTGCAGTCTGTCAGCCTGCTTCGTCAGGCCATGGCGCGTCTACCGGACGGTCCGATCAATGTCGAGGACCCGAACATCTCCTTGCCCTCCAAGACCGACGCCATGTCCGACATGGAGAGCATGATCCACCACTTCAAGCTGATCACCGAGGGAATACCAGCCCCCGAGGGTGATTGCTACATGGCCATCGAAGCCTCGAAGGGTGAACTGGGCATGTACGTGGTCGCAGAAGAGGGCAGCACCAAGCCGATTCGCTGGCGCGTCCGGCCCCCATCGTTCGTGAACCTGTCCGTGATCCCGAAGCTGGCAGAGGGCCATCTCATCTCCGACCTGATCATGATCAACGCGAGTCTGGATATCGTTCTGGGCGAGATCGACCGATGAGCGATATCCCGTTCAAGAACCCTGGTTGGGCAGGAAACACCGGGGAATTCGACCTCAGCGAGGAGCAGGTCCGGGGCGACGATTTCGTCGGCACGCGACCCAAGCACGGAGGGCACGCTTCGGGTGCCGGGACGCTGCCCTACATGCACGCCGAGAAGCACCCCGACGCCAATCTGTTCGAGGGAGAGTATCAGGAGCGGTTCGAGAAGATCCTGACGCGGTATCCCACGAAACAGGCAGCCCTGCTGCCGGCGCTGGGTCTGGCCCAGGAGATCCGGGGCCACGTGAGCCCGGAGGCCATGGACCGGGTGGCCGAGTTGCTCGAGCTCTCGCCCGCCTATGTCCGTGGCGTGGCCACGTTCTACACGATGTACAACAAGCGGCCCGTCGGGCGGCACCTGGTACAGGTGTGTACGAACGTCTCCTGCAATCTCTGTGGAGCCGATGAAGTCGTCGATGCGTTCCTCAAATACACGGACACGGAGCTGGGCGAGACCTCTGAGGACGGGAACTTCACCGTGATCGAGGCCGAATGCCTGGCCGCGTGCGGTTTTCCAACCTGTGTCCAGATCAACTCTCGCTACTTCGAGAACGTGACACCCGCCGAGGTGCCGAAGATCTGTGAACACCTCAAGGGGCAGGGGGAGTAGCCGATGGCCTATCCCTATGTCTCCGAGCACGAGGTTCGCGTCCTCAGCAAGTACTTCGGGGACCCGAAGCAGCGCCACGTGGACACCTACGTCGAACGAGGCGGATACTCGGCTCTGAAGAAGGCCTTCGACATCGGTCCCGCTGAGATCATCGATACGGTGAAGGCTTCCGGACTGCGCGGTCGAGGCGGGGCGGGCTTCCCGACGGGCTTGAAGTGGTCGTTCATGCCCAAGGACTCGGGCAAGCCGCACTATCTGCTCTGCAACGCCGACGAATCCGAGCCCGGCACCTTCAAGGACCGGGAACTGATGCGGTGGGATCCGCATCAGCTCATCGAGGGATGCCTCATCGCGGCTTATGCGATCCAGGCCCAGCATGTCTACATCTACTGCCGCGGCGAGTTCTTCGAGGCGAATCAGGTACTCGCCCGGGCTGTAGAAGATGCTTATGCAAAGGGTTATGCCGGAAAGGATATCCTGGGATCAGGCAACGACATAGAGGTCACGGTACACCAGGGTGCCGGCGCGTATATCTGTGGTGAAGAGACCGGCCTGATGAACTCGCTCGAGGGTCGTCGAGGCCAACCTCGGGTGAAGCCTCCGTTCCCGGCCGCGGTCGGAGCCTTCGGGATGCCGTCGACGGTCAACAACGTCGAAACGCTGTCGATTATCCCGCACATCGTCGAGAACGGTGGGGAGTGGTATCGGCAGTACGGCACCGAGAAGAGCCCCGGCACCAAACTCTTCTGTGTCAGCGGCCACGTGAACAAGCCCGGCAACTACGAGCTGCCTCTCGGTTTCCCGCTCATGCAGCTCATCGAGGAAGTGTGTGGTGGCATGCGTGACGGGAACGCCCTCAAGGCCGTGATCCCGGGAGGCTCGTCGGTGCCGATCATCAACGCGGAAGAGGCCGGTCGGTGCACCCTCGACTACGAGGGGTGTGTGGAGGTCGGAACCATGCTCGGCTGTGCCTCCGTAATCGTCATGGACGAGACCGCGGACGTCGTGAAGCAGGTCCGGAGGATGGTCGACTTCTACGCCCACGAATCGTGCGGTCAGTGCACGCCGTGTCGCGAAGGCTCGGCCTGGACTGCACAGATCCTTAGACGAATCGAGGACGGAAGGGGCACCGAGCAGGACCTGGACACGCTCATGGAGATGACACAACAGATGGTCGGAACGACGATCTGCGTGCTTTCCGACTCCGTGGCGGCTCCCGTTCAATCATCGATCGAGAAATTCCGGGACGAGTACCTCGCCTTGATACGGCGCGGGGAACGAGTGGGGGCCGCATAAATGGCTGAAATGGTCAACCTCACGATCGATGGCCACGACGTCTCCGTTCCGAAGGGGACGACGATTCTCGAGGCAGCCAAGACGATCGGCAGCGAGGTGCCTCACTACTGCTACCATCCGGGGATGTCGTCGCCGGCCATGTGTCGACTGTGCCTGGTCGAGGTCGAGGGCGCTCCGAAGCCCATGCCCGGGTGTGTGACCACCGTCATGGACGGGCAGGTCGTGAACACCCAGTCCGAACAGGCCAAGAAGAATCGAAAGGGGGTCCTCGAGTTCTACCTCGTAAACCACCCTCTCGATTGCCCGATCTGTGACATGTCCGGTGAGTGCAACCTTCAGGACTACGTACATGCTGAGGGCCGCGAGCACGGCCGGGGGCGCGAGCCGAAGCGGGTATTCGGACGAGACGACTTTGGCGGCGACGTGCTCTTCTACGGTGACCGGTGCGTCATGTGTACGCGCTGTGTCCGCTTTATGAGCGAGGTTGAACAGGACCACCGACTCACGGTGGTCGAGCGCGGGAACCGTGCCGTGATCGACACCTTCTTCGACGAAGGGCTCGACGGCACGCACTGGCACGGCAACATCGTCGATATCTGCCCGGTCGGTGCGCTCGTCTCCAAGGAGTTCCTCCACAAGGCTCGCGCGTGGGACCTCGACCACACGCCCTCCATCTGCACCAGCTGCTCTCAGGGGTGCAACGTCGAACTCCACACGCGGGACAATCTGGTCCAGCGCGTGAAGCCGAGAGAGAACCTCGACGTGAATGCGTGGTGGATGTGCGATCACGGCCGCCACGACTACGAGTGGATCAACCAGGGCGACCGACTCGAGGCTCCACTCGTACGGGACGGTTCGAAGTCCACGGCCATGGG
>JBDGVT010000139.1:0-8575 GCA_039585495.1 Gemmatimonadota bacterium
CCACCCAGGGCTGACGCCGGAAGTCCCATGACGTTGCCATCATGATGTCGGGGTTGTTCGCGTCCATGGTGAGATCGGCGATCCCGGAGTCCTCGTTCACGTGCAGGATCAACTCCCAGGACGCGCCTCCGTCGTGGGACTCGTAGATCCCGCGCTCCTCGTTCGGCCCCCACGGATTGCCCTGGGCGGCCAAATAAACGTGGTCCGGGTCTCGAGGATGGACCGCGATCCGACTGATGTGCCTCGTTGCCTCCAGCCCCATGTGCGTCCAGGTCTCGCCGGCGTCGGTAGACTTGTAGACGCCGTCGCCGTGCGAGGTTTTGACTCCGCGAACCGGACCCTCGCCCGTCCCGACGTAGACTATGTTCGGGTCGGAGGGGGCCACCGCGATGAAACCGATGCCCGTCGTGTTGAAGAAGCCGTCCGAGATGTTCTGCCAGGTAGTGCCGGCATCGGTCGTCTTCCAGACACCACCACCGGTTGCACCCATATAGAAGGTGAATGTCTGACCCGGCACTCCGGCCACGGTGGTGACGCGCCCTCCCCGGAACGGCCCGATGTTCCGGTACGACATCGATTGGAAAAGACCCGGGTCGATCTGAGCCTGAGCCGGGGCGATCGAAAGGAGAGACAGCGCGGTCGCGACGAGCGCGAACAGGGGGGTACGAGACTTCCTCACGTGTGTCGCTCGAGGAGCCACCGGCGGACCCGGTTGATCGGAGGGTATGCGGGATGCTGCGAGCGAGTCAACGATTGCGAGGTACCCGGGGCGCGAGCGGCGAAGGCCCGCGCCCCGGATCATACGTCGAGCTCTAGCGCCCTCCGGAGGCTCCGTCGCCGATGGGCCGTACCGTGGGGACAACGAAGGGTCGGGTTACGATGTCGGGTCCGACACCGACCTTCGATTCCGCGACAATCCGCTCGACCTCACGCATGAGCGCGTCATTCTCCATGACCACACCGTCCTTGATGGTGTGGATGATGCCCCGCGTTCGGTACATCTCGCGTGTGTCCTCATCCATGTTGATCGCGCCGAAAGGGTACAGGTAGCGGAAGTTCTCCGCCGGGCTTCCGTCGACCACGAGCAGATCGGCGATGTAGCCCTCCTGCACCATGCCGAGCTTCGGCTCGAGGATGGTCTGCGCGCTGTTGAACGTGGCGCTTTGGAGGACCTCGAGGGGGTGCATTCCCGACTCGAGGACGAGCTGCAACTCCCGGATGTTTCCGAAGCCACCGGTCGACCACTGGTAGTTGTCGTCCGTTCCGTATGCGACCCGGCCGCCACGCTTGTTGAACTCGTAGATCATGTCGCCCCACAGGTCGTACATGTAGTGCCAGCGGTACTCGTCCAGGGAGGTCCAGTTGTACTGGAAGGAGGCGTGGTTGTCGGGGTTCGGCAGGTGCCAATCCCAGAGCGCCTGGTGCGTGTACTTCTCGTGCCACGGCAGTCCCTGGGCCCGGATGATGTCTCGGTTGGCCTCGTAGGTCGCCCGATTCGGCTGCATGGTCACACCGTAGTAGACGAGCGAATCGACTACCGTATTCAGCAGCCGATGGCGGGTCTCTTCGTTTTCACCAGCCTCGATCCAGACCTGGGCAGCCTCACGAAAGCGGTGGTTTTCATCGAGAAAGTTGTAGTCGACCGGGTAGTTCTGAACGCCACGGTTCAACGCTGACTCCGCGTAGCCGTAGTGGTGCACGATCATTGTCACCCCGAGGCGGGCGGCGTCGAGCGCGTTCACCTGCGACGTGCTGGAGGGCTGGATGTGCACCGCTGTAATCCCGCCCGCGGCTTCGATCGCCATCGCCGCCGCCCCGAACATCTCGGGGTTCCAGGTCAGCTGATTCAGGTAGACCTGGCGCACCCCCGCAGCGACCATGGCTTCCGCGATCTCCGGAGCCATTGCCGGATTCGCGAGGTCCTCTTCCGAGTAGTCCGTGTTGCTTCCCCATCCATAGATCGGGAAGAGCCGCGGGGAGATGATGTTGTTGTTGCGTTCATCCTCGAGCTGGTCCTGGACCCGGCCTTCTTCTGCAGGGCCGATCGAAGTGACGCCGGTGGCCAACTGCATGTAGTAGATGTAGTCCAGCGGGAGCTCTTCCCCTCGCAGGTGGAGGTGAAGATTGAGTAGCCCGGGCATCACGTAGAGGCCCTCGCCCTCGATGACGCGGTCACCCTGCATTCGCGTCGGGTTGTTGCGGTCGTGCTGATTCATCTCCGCGATAACGTTCCCGGTCACCAGGATGTCATAGGGACCTGACGCAGGCCCCCCGTGCCCTGGAATCACCATCACGTTGCGGATGACCAGCCTCTCGTAGGGACCCTCGGCAAGGTCGTCGAAGGTCTTCGTCTCCGTCGGGTTCGGTTTCGCCTCGACCTTCTCGAGTTGGGCCTGCGCTGGACCAGGCACGAATGCGAGGGCGATGAAGAAGGCGACGGCGGTGAGGCGGGCCGTGAGCATTTGGCCTCCGTGTTGGCGATGAATGTCCGGGGGGAGCGACGGACAAGTGATCATTAGTGCGGTCAAGCTATGGTTAGGGGTTGGTCGGGGCGAGACGCCGAAGGCCCTCCCGGGATTCGGGAGACGAGGTTACCATGTATCGGTAATCATGGTAATACGGTGCTCGCTTTCAGGTGATATGGGCGCTCGATGGGGTGGACGATGACGATGACGACTTCCGTGTCTTTCGGACGAATCGCCGTCCTGGCGCTGTTGGTCCTACCGGGATCGGTGGACGCGCAGGAGGCGTGGCGCCCGACCCTTCTGGACACGGCGCCGGTCATCGACGGCGTCCTGGACGAGCCGGCCTGGTCGAACGCGTGGAGCATCGACGGGTTCCGCACCTTTCAGCCCGACTACGGCTCGAGCATGCTGGCCGATACTCGGGTCCTCATGGGCTACGACGAGCAGAACCTCTACTTCGGGTTCATCGCACTCGACCCGGATCCCACCCTGATCCGCGCTTCGGTCACCAGCCGGGACAACATCTTCCGAGACGACTGGGTCGCAATCAATCTCGACTCGTTCGGCGACGCGCAGACGTTGAACGCTTTCTACATCAATCCCTATGGGATTCAGGGCGACAGCCGACTGGCAGGAACGACCGAGGACCGCGGGGTGGACATGGTCTGGTACAGCGCGGGTGAGATCGGCGAGCGAGGATACACGGTCGAGGTCCAGATACCGCTGAGCAGCATTCGCTTCCAGGACGGCGACCGCGTGAACATGGGCGTGATCTTCGAGCGGAGGATCAGCAGAAACTCGCAAAGCGGAACCGCCCCTGAACTCGACCCCGCACGGGGCGGCCAATGGCTGACCCAGATGCACCCTCTGGAGTACGACGGGATCGACAACCCTCGGGTGTTCGAGGTGCTTCCCGCGGCAACCTACACGCTGGACCAGGCCGCTACTCAGGGCAGCTTCGGGACCGAGTACGAGAAGGGTGAGTTCAGCCTGACTACGAAGCTCGGCGTTACGTCGGATCTGGTTCTCGATGCCACGTACAATCCTGACTTCAGCCAGATCGAGGCGGATGCCGGACAGGTCGATGTGAATCTCAGAAGTGACATCTTCTATCCGGAGAAGCGCCCGTTCTTCCTGGAGGGGCGGGAGCATTTCGGCTTCGCAGCAACGGGCGGGCTCAATCCTGTTCGCTCCGTCATCTACACGCGCCGAATCGTGGATCCCATCGGTGGCGGACGACTCTCGGGCAAGGTCGCGCAGGATCACACCCTGGCTTCCATCTACGCCGTCGACGAGTTGGAGCCCGACCCGGACGGCTCCTCGGAGTACGCCCAGGTCCCGATCGTGCGCTACAAGCGTTCGCTCAGCGAAGACAGCTATCTCGGGGCGATCGTGGCAGGCCGAGAGACGTCAACGCGCTCGAATCGGCTGGCTGGCCTGGACGGACAAGTCCGAATCGGCCAGTCGGCGCAGCTGGGTATGCACGCTTTGGGAACGAGGACGCAGCCTGACCTTTCGAGCCCGACAACCGAGGACGGACATGCCCTCGCGCTTCGTCTCGCTTCGAGCACACGGCGCTTCGATTGGAATGTCGAAGGCATGGACATCTCGGAGTCCTACCGGTCGGACGTCGGCTTCCTCACCAGGGACGGGATCTTCCGAGGGGCAGGGCTGTTCCGTGTTCGGCTCTTCCCGGAGGTCACCCATGTCCGGCGCATCGACCTCGATGTGATGTCCGCGCAGACGCTCGATCGGCCCAGCGGTATCTGGGAGTCCACGACGAGATTCGGGTTCGCCAATCACGTTTTCGGAAGCCTGAATTTCAGAGGCAACGTCCAGCGCGGCACCGAGGTGTACCTCGGGAGGGAATTCGACGACGACGGCCTGACGATGACCCTCGGCGGCCTACTCGCGAACAAGGGCGCCTTCGGTGTGACGTATGCGGCGGGCACCCAGCCGATTTACACCTCGGATCCCTATCAAGGACGGAACCGGTCGTTCTCTGCCGTACTCGGATTTCAGCCGTCCTCTCATTTCGACGGCGAGATCAGGTTCAACGCGGCCGACTACTACCGGGAGTCCGACTCGGAGAAGGTCTACGACGTCGATCTTCTCCGAATCCGCACCACGTTCCAGCCGAACCGGTACCTGTTTTTCCGCGTGATCGCCGAATACAACTGGTTCCACGAGGAGTTCGTGACCGACCTGCTGGCATCCTTCACCTACATCCCTGGCACGGTCGTGCACGTCGGCTACGGTTCGCTCTACGATCGAACGGAATGGGACGGTGATCAGTACATCGACGGTACCGAGTTGCTCGAGACCAAGCGGCGTTTCTTCTTCAAGACCTCGTACCTCTTCAGGAATTGAGAGGCATGCGAGCGCCTAACCACCGTCTTCAAGGTTGATTTCGATGCGCACGATTCACCTCATCGCGGCTGCGTTCGCTTTGGTTGCCTTCCGCCCGAGCCCGGCCGTGGCCCAGGAGGCTCCCGCCGGAACGATTCTGGTCGCGAACATGGATGACGACTCGGTCTGGCTCATCGATGCGGTGACTGGCGAACGCCGTGCCATGGTCCGGACGCACATTGCGCCTCACGAGGTGGCCGTCTCGCGGAGTGGCGCGTGGGCCGCCATCACCAACTACGGGGACGAGCGAGGGCCGGGTAACCTCGTTCAGTTCGTCGATGTAGCGAGCGGGAATGTCACGCACGAGATCCGCATCGAGGGTTACGAGCGGCTCCACGGCGCATCGTTCCTGGAGGGTGATTCGCTGCTGGCGCTCACGTCGGAGCGCACCGGCCAGATCCTCGTCGTCGCCGTGTCGGATGGAGCGATCCGTCGCACACTCGAGACCGGGGGCCGGACACCTCATATGGCAGCGCTCGGCGGGGACTGGATCTACGCAGCGAACATGAGCGACGGAACCGTCAGCCGAATCGATCCTTCCGGCGACTCTCCCCCCAACGTCTGGGCGGCAGGCACACGCACCGAGGGTATCGCGGCGACCCCGGACGGGAGGGAGGGATGGACCGGGAGTATGGACGCTGGCTCGGTGATCGGGATCGATGGTGCCTCAGGAGAGGTGATCGCGCGGATCGAGGGGCTCGCGGTTCCGTATCGCCTTGCGGTGACGTCCGACGGTGAGACGGTCGTGGTGACCGATCCGGGTGCCGGACATGTAGTTCTGGTCGATCGCGCGGCCCGAAGCGTCGTGGCGTCGATCGACGTCAACGCCGCAGCCGAAGCACAGGGGTATTCGGGCGACGCTTCCCCACAGGGATTCACGCTCTCGCCTGACGGTCAGTGGGCTTTCGTCTCCGCCAAGGGCATCAACCGGGTGGCGATCGTCCACCTCCCGTCCCGGCGGGTCGTGCGCTTCGTCGAGTCGGGCATGGGGCCTGACGGGATCTCCTTCAGCCGAGTGCACTGACGAGACGGGTTACGGGGTTCGCGATCGTCTGGATGCTGTCGTCAGCGGCTGGCCTGAATGCACAGGGTCCGGGTGTCTCGTCGCCGCTCATGGACGGTGGGTGTGACGAGTATCTGACCCATGTTGCTGAGGAAGAAGTCTCCGCTGATCGGGTCGTGGGCAATGTTCTCCGGGTAGAGATCGTACTCGGGAATCGTGAAGAGGAGTTGTGAGGTGGGGTCCCCGGGTGCGACGGAAGCAATTGGCGGTGCTGTAGACCCGCAGGCCGCGCTCAGGACGCTGGCCGAGCAGCACCCCCCAATAACTGTTGGGCAAGTACGAGCTGATGATGGGCCTCCCCAATTCAAGTGTCCGTCACCATACTATGATAGCCGATATATAGACCGCTACCGGAGATGGGTGTGAGCACCGCCAAGAAGAAGCCCGAAGAGTTCATTCCCCTCACCCCCCGGACCTTCCACATCCTGCTCGCCCTGAAGGACGGCGTGGAGCATGGATATGCGATCATGAAAGAGGTGGACGAGACCAGCGGCGGGCGAGTCAAGATCGGCCCGGGCACCTTGTATGAGGCGATCAGTCGGCTGGTGGAGGTCGGGCTGCTCAAGGAAGTCTCGAGCCCGGCGGCCTTCAACAAGGACAAGCGCCGCCGCCGTTTCTACAAGCTCACGTCGCTCGGCCGCAAAGTGATGCGCCTCGAAGCCCAGCGCCTGGCTGAGTTGGTCCGGTACGTTCGCCAGGAGGAACTGCTGGCGGAGGGGTAGGACCCGGGCGAAAGAGCACCGGCGATCGACCGTACGTTATTCCCGAGGCCAGGGGGTCTTCGTGGGTGCTCGGAAGTGGGGAGGGAGTCGTGATGGGAGCAAGTTGTTCCGAATCGTCACTGGTGATCGGAGATGCGCCTCGGTCCCGCGTTTCCAGGCGTTCGTTCGTGGGTTGGGGAGTGGGCCTTCTGCTCGCGCGTCCGTTGGCCGCGTGCGGCGTCATCGAACCGGAGCGCAACGGGCACAGGCGTCTTACGGCGCGGCCGGCCACTCCCTCATTGAGCCCTCCGCTCGGGGAGTCTGCGCTCGGCCTGGCATCCGAGAGAGACGGCTTTCTCTACGTCCCGCAGTCGTATTCGGCGACCACGGCCCTCCCTCTCTTGGTCATGCTGCACGGCGCATCACAGGACGCCTCGAGTGCGCGGAGTTTCGGACAAGCCGCGGATGACCTGAACGCGGTCGTGCTGATTCCCGAATCGAGGGCGTACACCTGGGATTTTCTGACGGGGGGGTACGGGCCTGACGTCGCCTTCCTGGACAGAGCGCTGACGCACACGTTCGCCCGCGTGGCCGTGGATACCTCCCGGATCGCCCTGGCGGGATTCTCGGATGGGGCGTCATACGCGCTCTCGCTGGGCGTCTCGAACGGTGACCTCTTCTCTCACCTGATCGGCTTCTCTCCCGGCTTCCTGGACTACGGTGAACCGATCACAGGGCGGCCGGATGTATTCGTGTCGCACGGAGTGTCCGACTCCATTCTCTCGGTGCGTGGCAGCAGGGATCGCATCGTCCCGGAGCTGCGAGAGAAGGGGCACTCGATCGTTTACCGGGAATTCGATGGCGGACATACGGTACCGAATGAGATCGCGACGGAGGCGATGGAGTGGTTCTTGGACTGACCCGGGGACGTGCGACCCCACGGGTCGGGCGCCGCGGATAGCCTGCCGCCTATGCCTTGCGAGCGATGATGTATCGTATACAATGATATAATGAATCGACCGCCCAAACTCCGATGCCTCATCGCTCTGGCTGCGACCCTCGTCTCCCCCGCGTGCACGCCTTCTGATTCCGGGCCTGAATGGGGTGGGTCGGTCGAGGACAGTGCAGGGATCCGGATGGTCCGCAATCCAGGCGTAGGGCTTTGGGGACCGGACGAGGGGTGGACGCTCACGGACGACCTCACGATCGGGGCTGACACGATGGATGTGGCATACCAGTTCGGTAGGGTCACCGACATCGAGGTGGCGGACGACGGAACGATCATCGTCCTCGATGCCATGGCGAGCGAGGTCAGGATCTTCGACCCGAGTGGAGTGCACGTCCGTTCGATCGGGCAGCGAGGGGAGGGGCCAGGCGAATTCAGCAGAGGTCCGGCAGCCGTGTTCCTGATGAATGCCGGGCACCTCTCGATTCCGGACATGGGCAACTCCCGTATCAATTCGTTCGGCACCGACGGTGAGTTCCTGGGTTCGGTGCCGGCGTCCTATGCGAGCGGCTTCCCGGTGAGATGGGGTAGTGACGGTGATGGGGAGGTCGTGGTCCAGAGGCGAGCGATGGGATTCAACGAGGATCCGGATCTGGCGGCCGGCGATCCATTGGTTCGTATCGACGAGGCAGGCGCGGAGGAGTTGTTGGTCATTCTTCCCCCGGCGAAGACAGTCAGGATGGAGGGTGCCGCCGCACGCTTCACCTACTTCGAGACCGAGCCCTCTTGGGATCTAGGACCCAGCGGGACCTTCAGGACGGGTATGACCCAGGAATACCGCATCGAGCTGCGCGGGCGGGACGGAGCGATTCACACCATCGTCACGAAGGACGCAGATCGTCGCCCAGTGACCGAGGCTGACCGGGATCGATTCGCCCAACTCATGCGCGAAGCGTTGACGCGGCGCGGCACGGCACCCGACGCAGTGGGA
>JBDGVT010000140.1:0-9313 GCA_039585495.1 Gemmatimonadota bacterium
ACGCTGACCGCTCTCAAGTTCCTGAGGCACCATGGACACGAAGTTCTCGTGTTCCACCTGGTGGATCCGGGTGAGCGTGAACTGCCTGCAGCTTCCGAAGCCCGCTTCTACGATCCTGAAACGAACGAAGAGCTGCTCGTAAGCGTCGCCGACATCCGGGCGGAGTACCGAGAGGCGGTCCGCGAAGCCATCGACGAGTGGCGGCGGGACCTCCGGCCACACGGTATCGACTACGAAGTCGTAGACACCGACACCTCCCTGTCTCGAGCGCTCAAGGCGTATCTGCGCAAGCGAGAGCGTCTCGGATGAAGCGAGGCGCTTCACTCTGATGGGCGCACTCAGCCCACTGTTCCTGCTCGCCGGGGTCGCGATCGGGGTGCCCATCTATCTGCACCTGTTCCACCGACACCAGACGCTGCGCCTGAGCTTCCCTGCCCTTCGCTATCTCGAGCGCACTGAACGGGAACATGCGAAGCAAATCCGTTTTCGCCAGCTGCTTCTGCTCGCCTCCAGGGTTTTGGTGCTTCTCCTCATCGTCGGGGCCGGCGGACGGCTCTTCTTCCAGGGACGGGGTGCGGCCCATCCGCCTACGGCCGCAGTAATCATCCTGGACAACTCGATGAGCAGCGGTCTCGTTGTCGGCGAGATCCGTGTACTCGACGAACTGAAGACTCTGGCCGGACGCACGCTCGACGTGGCGGGAGACGAAGACCGCTTTTGGGTGATCCGGGCCGGGGAACCCTGGCTTCCTGCGATTCCGGGCAGCGCTGCAGAGGCACGAGTGGCCATCGAGGAAACCGAGGCGAGCGAAGCCGCCGGAGACTTGACCGCGGCCCTTACCCGTGCGTTACGCCTCCTCGAGACCTCGGGCCTCGACAACGTCGAGGTGCATCTTATCTCCGACCTTCAGCGTACGGCGTTCACGCTCCCGGGTGAATCACCGGCGGGTGATGTCCCGGTCGTGACCTGGGCTGGCCACGAGCCGACCGCAGCCAACCGGGCGATCACCGGTGTCGTGGTCGGTGGCGGCCTCCCTCCGCTCGAAGGCCAGCGCACCGAGGTCACGGTGTCCGCACTCGCCTCCGCCGACCCATCGGATACGGTTCGGGTTCCCGTCCGACTCGTCATCAATGAGCGCATTCGCGGAGCGACCACGCTACCCCCGGGTACGCAGACGACCATCGCGATGCCTCCCAGCGGATCGGGCTGGATCGAGGGATACGCCGACGCGGATCCCGACGACCTGCGCGCGGACGATCGAAGGTTCTTCGCGTTCCGGTCACGAGCGGCTCCGGCTGTGTCGATAGGCGGGACCCCAGGGGTATTCGTCGCCGAGGCGCTCGCGGTGCTCGAAGGGGCTGAGCGACTACGCACGACACCCGTTGCGCTCGCGGATCTCGTCGTCGCTCAGGACGGGTCGGGCCTCGACCGACGGTCACCTGACGGCGCGGCAGGTCGAGGCAACGTCCGAGTCCGGTGAGACAGAACTTACGGGTGCGGCGCTCCCCACAGCGCTCGATGGCGTGCAGGTACGATCGTGGTACGACGTTCGACTCGTTGGGGATCCCCCGGGCCCTGTGTGGACCCTCGCCGAGATCGGAGGACGGCCCTGGGCGGTCGAGGGAACCGACGCCGGTGGCCGAGGATACCTGTTGCTCGCCTCTTCCCTCGAGGCAGGTGCGACGACCCTGCCGGTTTCCACCGGCATGCTGCGCTTCATGGACTGGGTCGCGGGTGAATGGGCCGGAGCGGGCGGCGGTGCGCAGGAGTACACCGCGGGCACGAGCATCCCGTCTCCGTCCGGTGCCACCCACGTGCGCTTTCCGTCGGGGTCCGAGCTCGAGATCGACGGCACTCGGATGGTACGCGGAACGGGCGAGGCCGGGTTTTATCGGTTCCTGGACAACGACAGCGTCATTTCCGTCGTGGCGCTCAATCCCCCCGAATCCGAGTCGCGTCTCGGGACGCTCGGGCGAGACGAATACGGTCAGGCTGTCGGTACGGACGTAGTCGCGGTCGATCGCGCCGAGGCTTGGGACAGAGCGATCTACCGGACCCGGCAGGGGCCAGAGTTGTGGTGGCCGTTCCTCGTGGGCGTACTGATCTTGCTGCTCATCGAAGCGATCATGGCGACTTCGGGGCAGCGTGAGTCCCGGCGGAAGAGGGTTGAGGCGACTCCCGCGATCGATGGCGCAGACTAACGTCATCCTGACCGCGGTCGGTTCTTCGCCGGCCGTTCGAGCGACGGCTGCCGATCTCCCTACCCCGGGTTCGAGAGCCGTTCTGGGCGGAGCCGTAGGGTCTCTCGGCCCCATCGTGGTGGCGGCCTTGCACCGGGCACACCCGGATCGGGTCTTCGTCGTGGTCGCGGAGTCGCCTCGTGACGCGACGGCCGTCGAGGCAGATCTCGAGACCGTGCTCGAAGGAGCGAGCGAATCCCACCTCTACCCCCAAAAGGAAGCCCTCCCCTACGAGGAAGCGGAGGTGCACCTCGAGATCGGAGGTCTCCGCGTAGAGGCGGTCGAGGCCCTCTTCTCCGGGCGGGCGAAGGTCCTGGTCACAACCCCACGGGCCCTCCAGGAGCGGGTACCCATCCCATCTCTTCTGGCAGACCTGAGAGAAACGTTCCGCGTGGGAGACAGCCTGTCGTTCTCGGCACTCCCACGCATGCTCGAGGAGCGTGGATTCGAGCGTGTCACACTCGTCGAGGAGGTCGGGCAGTTCGCGGTTCGCGGGGGAATCCTGGATATCTTCTCGGTGTCGGCCGGTGACCCGGTCCGACTCGAATTCTGGGATGACGAGCTGATCTCGATCCGGAGCTTCGACATCCTGGACCAACGCTCGACGGCGGACCTCACCGAAACCCACGTTTTACCGGTGGACTTTCGGCGCCCAAGCGACGCCGACTCGGCGGTGGTGTCCCGGTCACTGGTCGAACTGCTCCCGAGCGATGCGCTCATCGTGCGCGTCGGATCCTGGAATCTGCAGAGCGACTTCGAGAAGACCTGGACGCGGGTGACCACCCTGTACGAGAGCCTCGTCGAGTCTGGGGCCACTCCGCCTTCTCCTGACGCTCTCTTCCTGCAGCCCGACGATCTCCTCGAGCGTATCCGGCTTCTTGCACGCCTCGACATCGTCTCGGAGCTGGACGCCCCACGGGTCATCGAAGCGGAGGAGCCACCTCAGATCGACCGGGATATGGCGAAGCTCGAGGCCTACCTTCGTGAGGGAACCGCCCGTGGCCACGAGACCCTCCTTCTCTGTGACAACGACGGCCAGATGCAGCGGCTCGAGGAGATCCTCGGAGGCGCCGATCGATTACCCCAGGGAACGAGAGTCGGGCTCGGCGCGGTAGGTGGCGGCTTCGAGCTTTCGTGCAGCGACCCGCCACTCCGAGTGGTGAACGATCATGAGATCTTCCGTCGCCCTCGTCGGGTGAGGCGGAGTCGCCGGTTCCGCGGCGCGGTCGCCCTCGAGAGTCTCGCCCAACTCGTCCCCGGCAGCTTCGTCGTGCACATGGATCACGGCGTGGGTCAGTTCCGCGGTCTGGAGCACATCAAGATCGGGAGCCAGGAAATCGAGGTTCTCGTCATCGAATACGCTGGGGGCGACGTGCTGCGCGTCCCCGTTTCCCGCCTCGATCTCGTGGAGCGTTGGGTCGGGGAGTCGGACGATGCCCGGCCGCCGAGGATCCACCGAATCGGGGGCAAGCGCTGGAAGACCCTCCGGCAGAAGACCGAGAAGGTCATCGAAGAGATGACCACCGAACTCCTGGAGTTGTACGCCCGCCGGCAGACCGCGGTCGGCTATGCCTTCTCCGCCGACGCGCGCTGGCAGATGGAGATGGAGTCGTCGTTCTTGTTCGACGATACGCCAGATCAGCGAAAAGCCACGGAGGACGTAAAGCGTGACATGGAGTCGCCTCGTCCCATGGACCGACTCGTGTGTGGCGACGTGGGATATGGGAAGACCGAGGTCGCCATCCGAGCCGCGTTCAAGGCGATCCAGGACGGCAAGCAGGTCGCAGTCCTGGCCCCGACCACGATCCTGGTCGAGCAGCATCGTCACACGTTCGAGGAACGCCTCGCGGACTACCCGGTCTCGGTCGGATCGCTGAGCCGGTTCAGGACTCCAAAGGAGCAAAAGGACCTCCTCGCTTCGGTGGCCTCTGGTCGGGTAGACATCGTCATCGGAACCCACCGCCTCCTCTCGAAGGACGTCGTCTTCAAGGACCTCGGACTGCTCATCGTGGACGAGGAACAGCGGTTCGGAGTCAAGCACAAGGAGCGACTCAAGAGACTCAGGGCGTCGATAGACGTGCTGACACTCAGCGCGACCCCGATCCCGCGTACGCTCTACCTGTCGCTCTCGGGGATCCGCGACCTGTCGTTGATTCGCACGCCACCGCGCGATCGCATGCCGATCTTCACGAATGTCCTCCCCTGGACGGACCAGCTGTTGGCTGAAGCCCTTCACAGGGAACTCGACCGTGGGGGGCAGGCGTTCTTCCTCCACAACAGGATCGACACCATCTACACCATCGCCGAGGAACTACACGCCCTGGTGCCCGAGGCCAGAATCGACATCGCCCACGGTCAGATGGCCGGCAAGGATCTGGATGAGGTCATGCGTGCGTTCGTCGACGGAGAAGTAGACATTCTCGTGTGCTCGTCCATCATTGAAAACGGGCTCGATGTTCCGAACGCGAACACCCTCATCGTGGACCGTGCGGACCGCTTCGGTCTTGCACAGCTCTATCAGATCCGGGGGCGCGTCGGTCGATCGGACAGGAGGGCCTATTGCTATCTCCTCGTTCCCGACGACGTCGCGGAGGAAGCGGAGAAGCGCCTGAGAGTGCTCGAGCACTACACGGAGCTGGGCTCCGGCTACTCGGTCGCTCTCAGAGATCTCGAGCTTCGGGGTGCTGGCAACCTCCTCGGTGCGGACCAATCCGGCTTCGCACAGCAGATCGGTCTCGACGCGTACATGCGTCTACTGCGCAAGACCGTGGAGAGAATCGAGAAGGGTGAGCAGGTCACCGAGTGGCCCGAACCGGACGTGTCCCTCGATGGCCCGGCGTATCTGCCGGACCCGTACGTTTCAGATTCGAGCCAAAAGCTCCATCTTTATCGGCGATTGTCCAAGGCAGGTACGCGGACCGAGGTCGAGGCCCTCAAGCTCGAACTCGCAGACCGGTTCGGGCCCCTCCCAACGGAAGCTGAACGGCTGCTGGACGCGGCCACCGTTCGAATCCTGGGCAAGTCGCTCGGCGTCGAGCGAGTGATCGTTCGGGATCGCTCAGCGAGGATCAGTTTCCGCGAAGGGGTGGTGCCGAAGATGTCGGTATTGGAGGGTCCGCTGCGGCAACGGCAGGCCTTCATGGACGTAATGAGAGTGCATCCGCTGTCGGTGGAACTCGGGCAAGACGGGTTCGAGCCGATTGTCGAGACCGTAATGGTCGCGTTGTCCGCGCTGAATTCAGCTCGGTCGGTGGCGGCTTGATTCGAATCAGGGGAGAAGAGACGTGGTCGATGTGAGACCTGAGTACATGAAGGGTGGTCGCTGGAAACGGGTGACCCTCGCAGCAGTAGCCGTCGTCGCCGCTGGATGCGGCACCGAGGCTTCGGAAGCCGATCTCGTCGCCCGGGTGGACGAGCACCAGTTCACGGTCGCGCAGGCGGTCGAGCTGCTGGTGAACGAGGAGCGACTCGCCGCCAACGCCGACATCGTCACTTCGCTGGCCGAGCTCTGGATGGACTATACCCTGCTCGCCGCCGAGGCGTCCCGGGACACGATGTTCTCCGATATCGACCTCGAACCGCTGGTCATGCAACAGCTAGCCCAGGTCATGGTCTTCCAGCTCCGAGATTCGGTGATTCAGATCGACACCTTCATCACCGAGTCGGAGCTGCGGACCCAGTACGCATCGGAAGCACCAGAGGTCGAGGTGCGTGCGCGTCACATCATGCTCACCCTCCCGGTCCAGGCGACGACGACTCAGCGCGACAGCGCCGTCGCGGGGCTTCGAGGGCTGCGGGAGCGGATCGTTGCCGGGGAGAGCTTCGAGACGCTGGCCAGGCAGTTCAGTCAGGATCCGGGGAGCGCCGCCGCGGGAGGAGACCTCGGATTCTTCAAGCGCGGCGAACTCGTGGCGCCCTTCGAAGAGGCCGCGCTCGCCCTGGAGCCCGGTGAGGTCAGCGACGTCGTAGCGACCCCGATGGGGCTTCACCTGATCAGAGTCGATGAGCGGCGGGTTCGCGATTTTGACGACATCGCCGCGGAGTATCGTCTTCAGGTGCAGGCACGGATGGTCGCCGAAGCCGAAGGCGACTTCATCGAAGCGCTCGAGGAGCGTGCGGATCAACAGGTGACCGAGGGTGCGATACAGGTCGTCCGCGAACTGGCAACCAATCCGGGATCGTCGCTCGCACGGCGGGCGAGACGTCGTGCGCTGCTCGAATGGGATGGCGGTGCGATCTCGGTTGCCGACGTACAGCAGGTATTCCAGCTCGAGTCGGAAGAGATCCGGTTCGCCGTCGCAGAGGGCACCGACGAGGAGGTCGAGGCCTTCCTGACGGGGCTCGGACGCCGTGACCTCCTCATCCGAGAGGCCCGTGCCGCTGGACTTCAGCCAGGACGGGACAGCATCAACGTGCTCGTAGGCAACGCGACCGCCCAACTCAGAGATGCCGCGCGAATGCTCGGCCTTCTCGACCTCGATCAGGCTCCGGGGGAGGACGCTCGACTCGCCGTCGCCCGCGCGGTCGATCAGGCGCTCGTGGACAACCTCACGGGTGCGACCCAGGTCGTGCCTCTCGGGCTGGTCGGTTTCCAGCTTCGGGAAGGGACGTCGAGGGCGGTCCTTGGAGGAGGCGTTGGGCAGGTGGTTCTGGACGTCGCCCAGATCCGTGCGACACGGGGTCTGTCGCCAGTCGAGCAGACCTTGGACTCCATCGTCGCGGCCGCCGATACGGTTGCGCGTTGATCGGGAACCACCCCACCGAGATGGTTTACGACGCACAATGATCAAGCGCTCAATTCTCCTCGTTTCCGCACTGTTTGCGCTGCCCGCTGCGGGCGCAGCTCAGATCAACGATTCAGACGTCGTCGATCGCCTCATAGCGGTCGTCGGGGACTCGGTCGTGGTCCAGACGCAGGTCTACGAAGAGATCCAGCGGATGGCTCTCGGTGGAGCCGCGGTGCCGAACCCTGGTGAGCCGGGCTACGACCGTCTTTTTCGCTCGATCCTCGACCAGTACGTCGACCAGTTACTCGTCCTTCAGGCCGCGGCCAAGGACAGCCTGATCGAACCCAATGAGCCACAGATCGCCGCGCAGGTCGACGAGCGAATCGCGCAGCTGTCACAACAGTTCGGTGGCCAGGCACAGCTCCAGCAAGCGCTCGCCGCCGAGGCGCTGACACTCGCGGAGTACCGTGAGATCCTGTCGAGCGAGGCCCGCAAGGAGCAGGTGCAGCAGATGTTCTTCCAGGCGCGCACCTCGCAAGCGCCCCCGATCGAGCTCACCGAAGACGAGCTGAGGGAGAGGTTCCAAGAGGCACAGTCTCAGCTTCAGGATCGCCCGAGACTGCTGACGTTCCGACAGGTCGTGGTCGCGCCAGAGGCGAGCGAAGCAGCCCTCGCAGAGGCGCGCGCACTTGCGGACAGCCTGGTGGAACGAATCGCAGCTGGCGAAGACTTCGCCGCGCTCGCAACGGAGTACTCTGCCGATCCGGGCAGCGCTCAATTGGGAGGCGATCTAGGGTGGTTCCGCCGAGGCCGAATGGTCCGTGAGTTCGAGGACGCGGCGTTCGATCTGCGCTTCATCGGGCAGGTCAGCGACCCGGTGCAGACCGAGTATGGCTTCCACATCATCAAGCTGGAGCGACAGCGAGCTGGTGAGCGGTCGGCGAGGCATATTCTGATCATCCCGAAGATGACTGATACCGACCTCGGCCGCGCGCGTGAGACGGCCGCTGAGGTACACCGCCTCGCAGAGTCCGGGTCTTCGATGAAGGACCTCTTCGAGCAGTACTCCGATCCCGCTGCTCCGGACTCGCTGACGCTCGCGTTCGATCAACTGGGTGACCTCCCTCCGGCATATGCCCCGCTCCAGACCGCCCCGGCCGGCACCATCCTCGGACCGCTGGAGTACCAAAGCGGGCCGGAAGAGACCCGGATCGCAGTCGTGAAGGTCGTCGAGATCCGCGATGCCGGCGCCTACACGTTCGAGGACCTCCGGCCTTCGATCGCGGCTCAGCTTCAGCAAGAGAAGCAGTTGGAACGGTTGCTCGACGAGCTGCGGGCGACGACATACATCGACATCCGTATGTAGGTGAGTCTCCGCCTCGCCGTAACGCCGGGTGATCCGCGGGGCGTCGGTCCTGAGGTCACACTTCGCGCTCTCGAATACCACGCATCTCAATTCCGGGATGACGCTGTGCTCATCGTCGGTCCGGACGGTGAGATCTCCCCTGACGCCCTCGCCGGCCTCGCTGCCGGCCACTCCGACCGTGCGGCTGGGGTCGATGCAGCCGCTGGTGCCGTTGCGGGACGGTCGATCGAGCGGGCCGTAGAGCTGGCGCTCTCGGGCGAGGTCCACGCGATCGTCACGGCACCGCTCCACAAGCCGTCCCTCGATGCAGCAGGGTGGAACGTGCCCGGCCAGACGGAGATGCTCGCCACACTTTCCTCGTCGAGCCCGGTCGGGATGCTCATGGCGGCTGAGACGACCAGGCTCGGGCCCCCGCTCCGGGTCCTCCTGGCGACGACGCACCTTCCCCTGACCGGCGTGCCGGCAGCAGTCACCGAGGAGCTGCTCGTGGAGCAGGTATCTCTACTCGAGCGGGCTCTCAGGGGTGACTGGGGAATCCAGGCTCCACGGATCGGGCTGTGCGCCCTCAATCCTCATGCGTCCGATGGCGGGATGTTCGGCGACGAAGAAGCCCGCATTTTCGCGCCGGCCGTGGAGCGGCTCCGGGATGGCGGCATCGACACGACAGACCCCCTTCCGGCGGATACCGTGTTCACCCGTGCAATCAATGGTGAATTCCACGCCGTGGTCGCGCCCTATCACGATGTCGGGATGGCAGCGTTCAAGACCGTTTCCTTCGGGAGCGGTGTAAATGTCACGCTCGGCCTGCCCTTCATACGCACGTCCCCCGACCACGGAACGGCGTTCGATATCGCCGGGAGCGGACGGGCGGACGCCTCTTCGATGGTGAAGGCCCTCGAACTCGCTCACTCACTCGCGAACAAGCGCTTTGACATGGATTCAGCCGATGTCTAACCTTGTCTCCCGGGACAAGGTCTCGC
>JBDGVT010000141.1:0-7985 GCA_039585495.1 Gemmatimonadota bacterium
CCCCCTTTTTCTTGCGCGGATGTTCCGCGCATGCCAAGCAGTCGGGAAGTACGTGTCATCGTAGCTCCGACTAGCACAACCGAAGGAGCGCATCGATGCGTACCAAGGGAACAGTAAAGTGGTTCAACGACCAAAAAGGCTTCGGCTTCATCACGCCGGCCGACGGAAGCAGCGATTGTTTCGTCCACCACAACTCGATTCAGGCAGAGGGTTTCAAGAGCCTCGCTGAGGGAGCCGAAGTGGAGTTCGACGTCACCCAGGGAGCCAAGGGGCCCGCGGCCGAGAACGTCGTCGCGGTCTAGCTTAGGCGAACTGATCGAAGGCTTCAGGCCGTCCCGCGTTTGTCGGGGCGGCCTGTTCTTTTTTAGCCGCGCCATCTGACAGCGATTGCTACAGACACAGAGGGGCGAGCGGGGGGCACTGCGTGCTTGTCAACGGGCCGCCCGTGCAACAGAATCGCGAGACGTTGGGTGGCTCCGGAGTGATGGACTCAGCCAACCAACGAGCCTCTACTATGTCGGGCCCCCACAATGTCCGACTTTCCAAGGTTGTCGCGATGACGACGGTAATTGCCGTACATGAAGTGACCGATGTCGCTCACTGGCTTAGTTCCTCGAAACGAGCCGAGTTTTTCGGCGCCCACGGAATGACGGTCAGGACGTTCGTCGCTCCCGGTGGGGGGAATCGGGTCGGAGTCATCATCGACAACGTGCTGAGCCTCGAGGCCCTCAATGAAGCTCTCCAGGGCGCGGATGCGGCCGAAGCCATGAAGCACGACGGCGTGGATCCGGACACGGTGGAGCTGTTCGTATCGTCATAGCTCGGTCTGAGCGTGCGGGTGGCGCCGTTGGGCGGCGGTTTACCAAGGAGTGGACGGTCGTCCATGGGACACACCTGAGCAAACATCCTTCACGGCGACTCGCAGGGGTCGCCAGCATGGGCACACTCCTGTTGGCCAGCCTGGCAGGGTGCGGGGCCGCGCCCGACAGTGCGCTGGACGGCGTTGGTGCGCAGAGTGTGCTGGACGCCTCCGACGTCAACCTGATCGGCACCTCAAACTCCCTCGCAGTCGTCGAAGACCTTCAGGTGCTGGAAGGCGGCGACATTTGGGCCCTCAACTCCACCGAGCCCTACTTCGTTGGGTTCACTGCGGATGGCTCGGTGCTCCATGAGTACGGGACTCGCGGAGGTGGTCCGCGGGAGTTCGGGAGGCCCTCTGGCTTCGTGTCTGGAGGCACCCAGGGTGAGGCGTGGATCTTCGACCAAAGGCGGCATGCCCTGATCAGGGTGTCCGATCCGGAGCGTGCATGGTCGGAGGTCCTTCTGCCCCGCGATTCTGTGCCGGCAGAGAGCCTGATCAGTGGCTTCAGCCTGGTCGGTACTCAAGTTCGAACCGCCCGTCTCGGTCACGAAATTGTCCTACCGCGAAGTACCGGTTCCCTTGCTGGGGGCATGTTCTCGTTCACCCGCTCGATCTGGGGCGCAGACCTACTCGGTTTGGATCCGGCCTCGGGGGCGGTCCGCAACATTCTGTCGCTTGGACAAATCCTCGGCGATCCATCCGAGGCTTTTGAGGCGACTGACCAACCCCCTCAACTTCTTCTCTGGTTCCGACTGTGGGACGTGTGCTCAGGCACCGAGATCCGTGTCTTCGACCGTCTCCGAAACCAGATCCGTCGGTTCGATGTGGACGGGGACGAACTTGAGGCGATGACACTCCCTCCCGTGCGGGTCCATGAGGTGACCCCCGATCAGTTCGCCCGAGCGCTGTTCGATCTATATTCGGCCGAAGTCACGGGCGGCGTAGGCCGACGCCTTTCGGCTGGGGACAGCTCAAGTCTCATTCGTCGTGTCGCTCAAGAGTGGAATCGACAGCCCGCAGAACTGGCTGCCATCCTCCCGAGATACGTTGATCTTCGCTGCGCCGCCGACGGCACCGTGTGGATGCGGCCCTTTGATCCAGAGGCCGGCGGGTTACGCGGCGGTCTCGTCTGGATTCGGATCCGGCCGGATACCGAAGCGCAGGAGATCAGCTTCCCCTCTGGATTCGATCCTTTCCGGTTCACGCCTGCGCGGATATGGGGCGTTCAGCGCGACGAGTTGGACGTCGCGACGATTGCGTGGGTCGCGGTACCTGAAGGATGAGCCCTGGACAGAGGGTAGAGAAGCGGCTAGCTGGCTTGCCGCAGCGCCTCCAGATCGGCTGCGCAGATCGCTTGGACGTTCCGTGAGATCTTCTCGGCGCTCCAATTCCACCACGCGATTTCCGAAAGGGCGCGGCGTGTCCCCTCCTCGAACCGGTATCGAATAACGTCGGTCGGGTTTCCACCGACGATCGCAAAGGGTTCGACGTCCCGCGTCACGACCGACTTCGTGGCGATGATGGCACCATCACCGATCTGAATGCCGGGCATGATCGTGGCTCCGTACCCGATCCAGACGTCGTGTCCGACAACCGTATTCCCGCGGTTCGGCCAAGCTTCCGGCGCTGCTGCCTCCCATCCGTTCCCGAAAACGGGAAACGGGTAGGTGGTGAACCAGTCGGTGGCGTGGTTCCCCCCATTCATGATGAACCGGGTCTCGGCGGCGATCGAACAGAATCGTCCGATCACGAGTCGATCTCCAACGAAATCGAAGTGGTAGAGCACGTTCCGCTCGAACTGCTCCACTCCCTTGGGGTCATCGTAGTAAGAGTAGTCGCCGACCTCGATGTTGGGCCGCGTGATAAAGTTCTTCAGAAAGCCGACTCTTTCGGCACCCGCAATGGGATGGCGAACCAACGGGGACGGTCCGTGCATCGAGGGCCTCTCTTCGCGTGTGAGTCGGGTCCGACAGCAAGATGGCTGAGCGCCGACGAGCTAGCCACAGTCCACACGCCTCCCGGTGCTCGATTGAGGCGCTTCACGGGATGGTTCCCGCTTGCACCGACATGGGCAGAACCAACAGCCGAAGAAGCAACGATGGACCGGGATACTATCGTGTTGCGATGGTCAGCAGCGAGGAGACGTGAGAAGCACTGGAGGGTCAAGTCGACTCAACGGCAGTGCACTGGATTAGCATCGTGAGCGTGTCACTATACGCACGACCCGAGGGGCCTTACTCGTCAGCGGGCTAGCCGTGCAGTAGAATCGCGAGACGCTAGACATCGCCCGGTCCCAGCAGGTTCTAGAAGTGCCACACGCCAGCTTGTCGACGGACGCGGCTCGGTCCCACGGACTCCGCGAGGGCCGCCGACTGCAGTACCTGACGATCGCCTGGAATGTCGTAGAGGCAGTGGTCTCGGTTACGGCGGGGATCGTAGCCGGGTCGACCGCATTGGTCGGGTTTGGCATTGATTCCGTGATCGAGAGTGGGTCCGGCGCCGTCCTGCTCTGGCGGCTGCAGGAGTCCGGAGATGATGAAAACCGTGAGGCCCGGGCCCTGCGCCTGGTGGGCGTCACGTTCCTGGTCCTCGCAGCCTGGGTTGGATACGAGTCGGTTACCTCCCTTTGGAGTCGCGAGGCTCCGTCCGCCAGCTACGTCGGGATCGCGGTCGCAGCCCTCTCGTTGGTAGTCATGCCGTGGCTGGCTCATCGGAAGCGCCGTGTCGCGAACCGGCTTGGAAGTCGGGCTATGCGGTCGGACTCCCGCCAAACGAGTCTGTGCGCCTACTTGTCTGCGATCCTGCTTGCAGGGTTGTTGCTCAATGCCCTTTGGGGGTGGTGGTGGGCGGACGGCGTTGCGGCACTCCTCATGGTCCCGATCATCGCGAGTGAGGGAATCGAAGCAATGCGTGGAGAGCGTTGCGATTGCTAAGACGCCAGGAGGCGCGTCGAACAGCGAGACATGGTAGAGTACGCTCAGGACCGATCCCTCTGGACACGTCCCCAAGGAGACCACTATGACGGCTGCGACCCATCGCCGCAGACTTCGCCCGACCCGCCTCTTCGCGCTGAGTGTGATCCTGACCGGCTTTCCGATGGCGGTGTCCGGGCAGGAGCGCACGCTCGAGATCGACGACCTCCGGCTCGAGATTGGCGTCGCGACCCCCGTCCTGTCTCCTGACGGAAGCCAAGCCATCGTCACGACGAGCACACCGAACTACAACGACAACCGCTTTGATCGGACATTGGTCCTCGTGGAGATCGCGACGGGTGAGGCGCGGGACCTCACCCCGCACCGGCCCGGTGTGGGACAGCCTCGTTGGTCGCCCTCAGGTGATTGGCTCGCGTTCGCCGACCTGGACGAAGACGGGGAAGGCCATCAGGTGTTCGTGTTACCGATGGGTGGAGGTGAAGCCCGACAGGTCACGGACGCCGAAGAGGGAGTCGACGCGTTCGAATGGACGGCGGATGGGGCGCACATACTCTATACGAGCCGTGAGTCAGCCCGAGAACTCTCGGGCGAGGAGCGTCACAACAGATCGTTCGAGGTGGGCAACAACAGCTACTTGGCCCAGGCGGCTCCCAGGTCGGCACACCTCTGGCGAGTCCCGGTGGAAGGGGGAGTGCCCGAGCGGTTGACTGAGGGTGTCGAGAGCATCGCTGCGTTCGTGGTCTCTCCCGACGGGGTGCGTGTGGCGGTCGAAGTCACACCGCTTCCCCACAGCGGTGAAGGAATCCGTAGTACCATCCGCCTGATCGACTTGGAGTCCGGTGAGACCGATGACCTGATCGATGATCCCGGGGTCGGCGCTCAGAGCTTTTCCCCGGACGGACGTTACCTGGCATTCGGCCGATCGCGTGGCCCCGAGCTCGGCTTTCACCCTAACGGAGTCTTCGTCAAGCCGGTCGATGGCGGCGAGATCGTCGACGCCACGGGGCAGATCGACCGAAGCCTGGGTGGCATGGCCTGGTTGCCCGACGCGCGGTCGATCCTGGTGAGCGGGACGGACCTGACGGCGCGAGCGCTCTGGTATCAGCCGCTGGACGGTGCGCCTCGCCGACTGGATCTCGGGGACGTTCATCCAGGGAGCCCCGTAGTGGCGTCGAACGGTACTGTCGTCTTCGTCGGCCGAGAGGGCCAGCGAGCCTCTGAACTCTATGCCATGAGGGTGGGTGAGTGGGAGCCGCGGCGGCTCACCCACTTCAACGATGCCTTGGCCGCAATGGCCCTCGGCACCGTAGAGACAGTGGTTTGGGACGGCCCCGACGGGTTCGAACAGAACGGTGTCCTGATCTACCCACCGGACTACGTGGAAGGACGTCGATATCCGCTCGTCCTGAATATCCACGGTGGTCCCATGGGCGCTTCGGGCGAGGGATTCAACACCTTCAACCACATCATGGCCGCGCGCGGGTGGCTCGTCTTCAGCCCCAACTACCGCGGCAGCAGCACCCAGGGGAAGGCCTTCCAGAGCGCGGTGATCAACGACGCCGGCGAGGGTCCGGGGCGTGACGTCATGTCGGGCGTCCAGGTTCTGAAGGATCGGGGGCTCGTAGACGAAGCTCGAGTGGCGGTCTCGGGCTGGTCATACGGCGGATATATGACGGCATGGCTCACTGCTCACTACGACGGATGGGCGGCCGCGATGGCGGGTGCCGCGGTTACAGACTGGTTCGACTGGTACAGCATGGCGGACATGAACACTTGGGCCGGTTACGGACTCGACGGATCCCCGTGGCTCAACGACAACGCAATGAACTACTGGCGCCAGTCCCCGATGGCCTACGCCCACCAGATACGGACCCCGACTCTGATCCTATCGAACACCGGTGACGAAAGGGTGACTGTAAGCCAATCGTACAAGCTCTACCACGCACTCAAGGACAACGGAGTCGAGGTAGAATTCGTCGCGTACCCGGTGCCTGGTCACTTCCCGACGGACCCGGTCCACCGGCGTGATTTGAGGCGCCGGTGGGTCGAGTGGATTGCCCAACATTTTGAGGGGCCCGGAGCCGCGACGAGCGGGCATTAGGCTAGCGGAGCACCGTTGCCGAGCAGGCATGCTTCGCTTGTCATCAGGCTGCACTTGCAGCAGGATGGCGAGACTTTGGTCCGAAGAACAACCGTCGCTCCCTAAACACCTCCCATCGGGGTTCACATGAAGCGAGTCACTGGCATCGGCGGGATCTTCTTCAAGGCGAAGGACGCACCTGCGCTTCAGGCCTGGTACAAGCGGCATCTCGGCATTGATGTCCAAGAGTGGGGCGGTACCGCGTTCACCTGGACCGACTCGGATGGCAATCCCACAGGGGGAACGACTGTCTGGTCTGTTGCTCCGGCCGAAGGCGACCAGTTTGCCCCAAGCAAAGCCTCGTTCATGGTCAACTACCGCGTTGATGACCTTCACGCCGTTGTGACCGCGCTCAAAGAAGAAGGCTGCAACGTCCTCGACAAGATCGATGACTCTGAGTTCGGCAAGTTCGCCTGGGTCATCGATCCTGAGGGAAACAAGGTCGAGTTGTGGCAACCACCTGCCGGTCAATGAAGCGTGACGACGCTCCAGCCACGCCCTTTGGCCGTCGCCGTCCGCCCGGAGAACCGATGAACACTCACGTCCGCGCGTCGTGCTGCCTGGCAGCGGCTCTCCTACTCTCGGGGGTGGTGGCATGCGGCTCCGATTCTCCGACGCAGCCGTCCCTGGGCCCGTCGATCGTGCTGTCCCTATCGGCGGGGTCGGTCGAGGTCATCCAGGGTGATAGCGTGACGGTAACTGCTACCATCACCCGTGGAGGCGGCTTCGACGGTGCAGTCTCTCTCTCTGTCACGGGAGCACCCTCAGGCGTAACCGTCCCCGCCGTCACAATCGATGCCGGAGCCACGGTAGGGACGATCGCGATCGAGGCGGCTGGCACGGCTGAGCCCGAGACGTCGTCCCTTGCGGTCGAGGCGTCTGGTACGGGCGTTACCGCCGAGTCTCAGTCCCTCAGCGTCGTCGTGCTGCGTTCCGCTGGTGCCCCGAACCTCATTTCGATCGAGGCCGATGGTAATCTGGTAATCACGGATTATGTCCTCGATGAGGTAGTACGATTCGATCCGGTCACGGGTGAGCGCACGATCGTCTCGGATTCAGCCACCGGGTCGGGCCCAGCCTTTTGGGGACCTCAGGGCATTGCGGTCGAGGCCGATGGCAACCTGGTCGTGGCGGATCCGCTTCTGGATGCGGTGGTACGGATCGATCCGATCACGGGTGACCGCACGATCGTCTCGGATGCGAGCACCGGTTCGGGCGCACCCTTCGGTGCCCCTCTGGCGATCGCAGTCGAGGCCGATGGCAATCTGGTCGTGACGGACCGGAAATCGGTGTTGCGAGTCGATCCGGTCACGGGTGACCGCACGATCCTATCGGATAGAGACACGGGTGTGGGCCTAGGACTCTTCGGTGCCAGTACCGACATTGCCGTGGAGGCCGACGGCAATCTGCTCGTGACGAATGAGAGTTCGGTGCAG
Organism: Gemmatimonadota bacterium; assembly: GCA_039585495.1. Classification (GTDB taxonomy): domain Bacteria; phylum Gemmatimonadota; class Gemmatimonadetes; order Longimicrobiales; family Gaopeijiaceae; genus UBA2589. Next base: position 7,372 of record JBDGVT010000141.1, read on the forward strand.
CGAATCCATCCAGTCACCGGTGACCGCATGATCGTTTCGAGTCCCGGTACATCCTTGGCGTTCCCGACCGGCGTTGCGGTCGAGACCTCTGGTGATGTGGTCGTAACGGACGGGGACCTGAACGCAGTGATCCGGGTGGATCCGATCACGGGTGACCGCACCATACTCTCGGATGCCAACACGGGCACCGGCCCAGCGCTTCATGGCCCTTCCGGCATTACGATCGAGGCCGATGGCAATCTTGTTGTCACGCACCCCGGCGCGCTGATCCGGGTCGATCCGCTCACCGGTGACCGCACGATCGTCGCCTCGAACTGAGGACCAGGGCGGGCGCCTTCAGTCTGGTGGACGACTACCAGTGCGGTGGCGGCTCACGGTTCTGGTCCACCAACTTCTTCGGGGCGCTCATCTTCCATGCGTCCCACAACAGACGTGGCTGCCGCGAAACAACTCCGGTCCCTTTGGCCGATCGCGGGGCTCTTCTAGCTTCCCGCGATGCAAACTACTCACGATCAAAGCGATTCCGGGTGGGCCCCATCGGAGGAGTCCACCGGCGAGCAACTTTTCCGGGCCAGGATACGTGCCGCCATCGAGATCCTCGAGGAGATCGGTGA
>JBDGVT010000142.1:0-8606 GCA_039585495.1 Gemmatimonadota bacterium
ATCATGAAGCTGACCGATCGGCGCAACATCGTAGCAATGGGACTCGATCCCGACGAGGTCATCTCGTTCGCGGGCGGATGGGTGAATCATCGATCGCCCGATGGTCTGAGGGCCGAGTACTCGGCGATTGCTGGAGACGAGAGGCTCTTCCACGAGCTGGGCGCCTACTCGCCGACCCGGGGGCTCCCTCGACTCCGCGACGCTCTGCTCTCGCTGGACCGGGCCTTCTACGGCACCGAGGGGCTGGCCGATGAGCACCTCATCGTCGGGCAGAGCTCGACACAACTCACGCACACTCTCTTCACGGCGTTGCTCGATCCGGGTGATCGCGTGCTGCTCTTCGATCCCTCCTACGCGAACTACGCACCCCAGCTCGCCCTCGGCCCGGATGGAGTCGAGATCACGCGGCTGCCCGTGCTCGACCCCGAGGACTGGACCTTCATGGCGGACCCGGATCGAGTGCTGAAGCTCCTGGCCGAAACGCTCGAACGGGACGAGCCCCGGCTCATGCTCTTCTCCACGCCCGACAACCCGACGAGTCGGATCGTCCCCGACGACAGCTTCTTTCAGATGCTGGAAATGGCGCAAGATGCCGGCTGTTTCGTGGCCGTGGACTACGCCTATCGCGCGCAGTGCTTCCTGGAAGAGCAGCCCGCGCAATTCGCGGCCAGCCCGGTGCGTCACCCGAACCTGATACGTCTCCACTCGAACTCGAAGTGGTGTCGAGGTCTCGGACGTCGGCTGGGTTGGATCGAGGTGCGCTGGAGACCGTGCAGCAGGGCACGACCCTCTGTCCGGATACAGTCCACCAGTTCGCCCTCGCTGCCTACCTGGAAGGAGCTCTCCCCGACGGTTCACTCGCGACCTACCTGAGCGAGTCTCGGGAAACCTATCGGCGCGCTGCGGAGTGCACGGTCCGGTGCGTCCGGGACTACCTCGACATGCCCTGCCTCGAGCCCGAAGGGGGCCTCTACACGGTGGTCGACGTGGGAAGAAACGGAGACGATTTCGTTCGCGAAGTACTCCCCGCCACCGGAGTGATCTTCGTTCCCGGAAGCGGATTCGGCCCCTCCCTCGAGAACGGGATTCGCATCTCGTACGGCCCGCTCGTCAACGACCTGGACCGGATCGAGGAAGGGTTCCGCCGAGTCGGAGAGTACCTCTCGAACTAGTCGGCCTCATTCGGAAATCGGCCGTCTCGGTCTCGGCGGAGCGATGATGACCGAGAAACCGGCGTCCTGCACGAGGTCGTTGAAAGCGTCCAGCCGCGGACCGAGCAGATCTTCGGTCGTCGTCCGGTGGACGGTCCAGCGGGCCCGCAGATCCCTCAGCACGTCACGAGAGCCCATGCTCACGGCTCCCTCCGCTCCGCTCGCGTTGCCGTGAAGGAACACGTACTGGAACTTCAGCCGGGTCGGGAAGTTGATCACCGTCTGGCCATCCACGGTGCGGCTCTGATACAAGGAGTCCGCCACGGTCTCGAGCTCCGAAGCGAGCGCCGAACCTTCTTCCGTGACGTCGATTCCACGGTCATCCTCAGCGATCCGCTCGAGCAGCGTTTCGATCTGACCCCGGACGTCGTTGTTGCGATCGACGGCTCGGTGGATCGCGGTGAGCTCCGCGGCCACTTCCGCGACGAACGCATCCTGTTCGACATAGTCGGCGAGCGTAGCGTCGACTCTGGGGTCCTTGCGAACCTCGAGAGGCTGCGTCATGGACCAGTCTCCGACCGTCATCCGGACCTGGTAGGATCCTGGAATCACGCGCCTCCCCTGCAGCGAGCCGAAAACGTAGGCACCAGGAATGTTCGGGATCGCCTCGTGTCGGAGGTTCCAGACCATGCGGTTGGGGCCGGCTTTCACGGTGAGCGGGCGGGCGCCGGGGCTGACGTCCTCATCGGGCGCGGTGGACAGCGTGCGGACGACTTCCCCGGTCGCGTTCAGGAACTCGAACTTCACGACTTCTCCGTCGCCCGGCGCGGCGGCGAGGACGAAGTCGATGACGGCGCCACCCGGACCGTTCTGCCCTTCTCCACCGCCCCCACCCCCTCCGCCGGCAAGCCGATAGGCGTGCCTCGGCATCATCAGGTGATGGGTCGCTTCTCCGAAGTCGAAGGCTTGCTGGAGCGGCGACAAATCGTCGAGGATCCAGAAACTGCGACCGGACGTGGCCACGACGAGGTCGTTCTCGCGCTCCTGGACGATCAGGTCGTTGATCGGTGTGTTCGGGAGATTCAGCTCCAGGTGCTCCCACTCTTCGCCACCATTGAACGAGACGTAGACGCCGGTCTCGGTACCGGCGTAGAGGAGCCCGGGACGTTTCGGGTCCTCACGCACGACGTGCACCCACGCCTCCTCGGCGAACCCCTCCGAGATCTCCCCCCAACTGTCCCCGTAGTCGTGGGTGACATAAGCCATCGGCGTGAAGTCATTGAACTTGTAGCGATTCAGGGCAGCATATGCGGTCGCCGGATCGTGAGGGGAGACGGCGATCTCGTTGACGACGACCTCACCCCAGTCGTCGGGTGTCACGTCCGTCCAGGTGGCCCCGCCGTCGCGCGTTATATGCACAAGTCCGTCATCGCTGCCGGTCCAGATCGTGCCCTGTTCGTGAGGTGATTCAGTGAACGCGTAGATCGTGCCGTAGATCTCGCCGCCGGCACCCTCGTTCGTGATCGGGCCTCCGCCGTATCCCTGCTTTTCATCCTCGTCACGCGTAAGGTCCGGACTGATCTCGTCCCAGGTCATGCCGCGGTCCCGCGATCGAACGACGTGATTCGACGCATGGTAGATCGTGTTCACATCGTGGAGCGAGACGAAGATCGGCGCGCTCCAGTTGTAGCGGTATTTCATCTCCCGCCCCTGAAGCGCTGCAGGCATGACCGGATAAGCGGCGATGTCTCGCGAGGCGCCCGTCTGATGGTCGAACTCCGAGATGATCCCCATGTAGCAGCCTGCGTAGACAAAGCGTGGCTCGTCCGGATCGAACGCCGGTCGCCCGCTCTCGCAGCCACCGACGCCGTACCAGTCCTTCCAGGTCACGCCACCGGCTCCACGGCTCGCGATCGCTACGGTGCTGTTGTCCTGTTGCCCCCCGTAGACGTAGTACGGAAAGCGATTGTCGACGTTGACCCGATAGAACTGCGCCGTGGGCTGGTTGCGTTGCGTGGACCACGTATCGCCCCCGTTGAACGAGACGTTGGCGCCGCCGTCGTTCGCGTTGATCATCACATCCGAGTCGTCGGGACTGATCCAGAGGTCGTGCGTGTCTCCGTGCGGCACCGGCACATTCGCGAAGGTCCTCCCCCCGTCGATCGACTTCATCATCGGGGCGTTCAGCACATAGACCGTCTCCTCGTCGAGCGGGTCGGCGAAGACCTCGATGTAGTACCAGGCCCGCGCACGGATCGTCCAGTTGTCGCTGACCAGAGACCAGGAGGCGCCTCCGTCGTCGGAACGAAAGAGACCTCCACCGGGGTCGGCCTCGATCATGGCGAAGAGTCGGTCCGGATTCGCGCGTGACACGTCGATTGACGTCTTGCCCATGAGTTCGGGAAGCCCCTCGTTGATCTCGACCCAGCTGTCGCCACCGTCCGTCGACTTCCAGAACCCGCTGCCCTCCCCTCCGCTGACCACCTGCCACGGGAGCCTGCGATGGTCCCAGAACGAGGCGTAGAGGATCCGAGGATTGGTCATGTCCATCGCCAGATCGGACGCGCCCGAGTTCTCATCGACGTGAAGGACGAGCTCCCAGGATCCACCCCCGTCCTCGGACCGATAAATGCCGCGCTCGTCATTGGCGCCGTAGGGAGCCCCCTGGGCGGCGACATAGACGAGGTCTGGATCGTTCGGGTGAACCCGGATCCGGGAGATGGACCGAGTGCGGTCGAGACCCAGGTGTGACCACGTCCGGCCGGCATCGGTCGATCGATAGACCCCATCGCCGTGCGACGTCATGACGCCACGAATCGCGTGCTCCCCCATGCCGACATACACGACGTTGGGATCGGATTCGGAAACCGCGATCGCCCCCACGGAAGAGGTCGCCAGCTGACCGTCGGTGACGTTCGCCCACGTCGTCCCGGCATCGGTCGTCTTCCAGACGCCTCCACCCACCGTGCCCATGTAGTAGGTGAGCGGGTCGCCGGCTACGCCGGTAGACGCGACGGAGCGACCGCCCCGGAACGGACCGATGCTGCGCCACCGCATGGCGGAGTAGGGACGTGCGCCCTCGATTTCGTCGGAGTCCTGGGCGGTGGCGCGATCCGGGGACCCGCCGACCGCGATGAGCAGCACGAGGAGGAACGGCGACAGGCGACGATCGGCACGTACGAACATGGTATCTCCGCAGAATGTTTTCCGAGACCGCAAACAAGGCGAGTCACGTCGACCCAACGCAAGCGCTGGACTGGAACCCCGCACATGCGGTGGCGTAGACCCGCACATGTTACATGCGAGCCCGAGTCGGCCCCGAAGCACCACCGCGCGCTCCAGATGGACCTGCCTGTTGAGCGCCGCACTCTGCGCGGCATCGCCTGCCGCCAGCACCGCTCAGGACCTCGAGGACCCGTCCCGACTCACGGGCCTCATGCGCGTTCAGCTTCGGGCCGAGGTCGCCTGGGACGAGCTGATCACGATGGAGGCAGGTGGAGCCACGTCCGACCAGTTCCTCGAGGCGCTCACGCAGACGTTCGAAGCGGCGATGACGGCCGAGGACGCCGCCCCGAGCGTAGTCGCTGGAGCGCCTGTCACCGTCGTGTGTCATGTGGACACGTTCTACGACACTGGGCTCATCGTCTATTCGCTGCGAGTCCAGGCAGAACGAGCGGCCTCAGTCGACGGAACGTCCGTGATCACGTGGATCAAGAGCTGGGCGGGGAGCTACCCCGTCGCGCAGATGCACCTGTTGTTCAGATTGGGCGAGTTGTGCGCCGACGGGTTCTTGGACGACTGGAAAAGCGCCAATTAGCCTAGGATCCGTCAGCCGGGCTCGAGGATCGGGTTGCAGGCGGAATTGCCGGCAGCGTCAGTCGCGCAGACCTCCACGTTCTCCGCTTCCAGCGGGACGTAGGCTCTCCATAGGTACTCTCCGTACCACACCATTTCGGTCATCTGCGTGGCGCCCATGACATCGTAGAAGACCTCGACGCTCACCAATTCGGTGGGCAACAGCGGACTCTTCCGATCGTGGACGCGCGCACGCACGAGTAGATCCGTCTCATCTTCAGTCGCGACGATAACCGAAACCACCGGCGGCGCGGCGTCGGGAGCCAATCCGATGCCCATGAAGACGCGCTCCCGAATCGCGGTCCGATGCTCACCCTGGGCCTGGACCACATCGATGCGGCCATCTCCATCGAGGTCGCCCAAAGCCATTCCCAGGGTGCCTGGCGTTTCTGCACCGGAGAACACGTCGTTCGCTGAGACGAGACCGCCGGCCCCGTCATTCATGAGCAGACGGTCGGGCCCGCTGAGAGAGCCGATCACGAAATCGGCGTCACCATCCGAATCGTAGTCGAGAAACGACACCACATTGTCGTCTTCGCCGATGTTCTCGGCATCCGGCCACCAGCCGTCTGTGGCGTCTGTGAAGCGCCCCTCCCCGTTGTTCCTGAAGACGTGCTCACGACGGTTGGAGCCGCGCTCGCCGACGATTTCTCCGTCGTTGACGGTCACGAGGTCGAGGAAGCCGTCCCCGTCGAGATCCATCGCCTCGAACTCATAGTTGTTCGTGTACTGCGGCAGGCCACGAGGGTCCTCCTCGAAGTGTCCCGTGCCATCGTTGCGAAACAGCTTGCTCCCCGCACAGCGCTTGCAGGAGACGAGCACGTCCAGGTCGAGATCGTTATCGACGTCCACCAGCTCCAGATCCCATGAGAAGCGGATTCGCGTCGTCGGCATCCGAGTGGACGTGACGTCCTGGAACCGACCCCGACCGTTGTTGATCCAGAGCCGCGTGCGCCCACCCTCGTTGGTCATATTGTCCCCGGCCCCCCAGTCGGCGAGCACCAGGTCGAGATCGGCATCGCCATCGACGTCGCCGAACTCGGCGTCACCCACACTGAGCCGTAGCTGTGGCAATCGCGTCGAGCTACGCTCCACGAACCGACCTTCACCGAGTCCCTGAAATAGGCGACTCCGCGACTGAAACGTGTTGCCGACAAACACATCCACGTGGCCATCCCGATCGAGGTCTCGGACCTTGATGACCCTCGTCAAGTCGGGGGTCGTCCCAAAGACCGCGCTCGTCCCCTCTTCGAAACGCCCCTCGGGTAACCGGTTGAAGAAGACGCGGTTCATCACGGGTTCGCCCGCCTCCGAGTAATCACCGCCGTTCGCGAACAGGAGGTCCAGTCGGCCGTCTCCGTCCAGATCCGCGAGTTCCACCTTGTTCGTCCACTCGGCGGTGGAATCGAGCAACTCGTCAGTCCGGTCTACCCAGAGTCCGTGAGGAAGCCCGTCATCGACCTCGACGGTCGCGGCCAGGGCGGTCCGACCCAGATCGGGTGGCGCGCACCCCGCAAGCAGTGCGAGCAGCGTCGCCGCCGGAAAAGCCGCGGCCTTGCGGCCCGCGTGAGGTCCTGCCCTACCACCTGTCGGTTCTTTCATCGGCACGACGATACCCGTTACCCGTCGGGGGAGAAAGCAAAACCGCCCGGGCCTCTCGATCGAGACCCGGGCGATGCATGCTGGACCCGCGGACGCTCAGCCGCCGCGACCGCGAGGCGGTGCTGCCGGAAGCCCCTCCACCAGCTCGACCATGCGCGCCAGCTCGTCCTCGTTCGGGAGCCTTCCCAAGCCCGCGCCGAGGTTGTCGATCATGTGCTCGGCGTTGCTTGTCGCGGGCGTGATGCACGTAACCGCAGGGTGAGCAGCCGCGAACTTGAGCATGAATCGCGCCCAGCTGTCCGCACCGAAATCATGCGCCCAGTCCGGCACGGATCGATCGCCGATCCTTGCCCACATCCGGGTCCGGCCGAAGGGTGCATAGATCAGCACCCCGATGTCGAGCTCTTGAGCGAGCGGGAGGATCATGTCGGCAGCTTCCCGATTGTCGACCGCATAGTCGACTCCGATGAAGTCGATCGGGTAGGTCCGCATCACCTCCGCGAGGTCCGGATACCGTTGCTCGCTCGTCGAGGTGATGCCGATGTAGCGCACCCGCCCCTCGGCCTTGTACTCCTCGAGCAGGCCTAGTTGAGTCGGCGGATCGCCCAGATTATGGACCTGGATCAGGTCGATCTCGTCGACTTCGAATCGCTCGAAGGAACGCTCGATCTGTGCACGGGCCGCGTCGGCATCGGCAGCCCCTCCACCACGGCCGGCGACGTTCACCTTCGTGGCCCAGAAGACGTCGTCGGAGATCCCGAGTTCCTTGCAAATCTGTCCTGCAACCTCTTCAGAGGCTCCGTACCCGGGCGCCGTGTCGAAGACCGTACCGCCGTACTCGATCAGGGTATCCATTACATCTCGGAGGCTGCTCACGTCCTCGCTCCGAGCCAGCCTCGAGAACGTCGCCGAACTCCCGAGTCCGACAACCGGGACCATCTCTCCGGTCTTCGGAATCGCACGCATCATCATCTCACGACTCTGTAATGCATCGAGCCTGAGAGGGTCGATGCTGAGCACCGCGCCTGCGGCGGCTGTCATCCGGATCCAATCACGTCTCGTGACCATATCGTCCTGCCTGTTCTCAGAGCGAAAACCGAAATGAATCGGCCAGGTTCCTGCCTTCTTCGACCGCCGAGCTCACCAGAATGTTGAACGTTGGCCCCGGTGGGCCTGTCGGGACGGAAACGATGGCATATCGTACCCGATCTCGCACGCACTAGGGAGGAGTCGCTTGGATTCGCACGGAAGGGAGTTTCTGGATGCATTGCTCGTAACGCCGGGAGTTTCTGGCTACGAACAGTCCGTTCAACAGGTGGTCCGTGACTACGCTTCGACCTTCGCCGAGGAGGTGACCACCGACGTCCACGGCAACGTCATCATGACCGCCAACCCCGGGACCGATCTCCGGCTGATGTTCGACGGACACTGCGATCAGCTCGGCATGATCGTCTCTCACATCGACGAAGCCGGCTTCCTCTACTTCCAGACCGTCGGGGGTTGGGACTCCCAACAGTTGATCGGCCAACGCGTCTCCGTCTGGACCGCCGAAGGACCCATCAACGGGGTAATCTCCCGAAAGGCGATCCATCTCCTCACGCCCGAAGAGAAGAAGGTCGTAGTCGACCCAAAGGACATGTGGATCGACATCGGCGCGAAGGACAGCACCGACGCGGCGTCCGTGGTGAAGATCGCCGACGCGGTGACCGTGCAACTCGGCGTCCAGGAGATGCGCAACGGGCTCGCGAATGCGCCGGCAATGGACAACAGAACCGGGCTGTGGGTCGTGGTCGAGGCCCTGCGTCGTGCTGCGCAGCGGGGTATCCAGTGCAGCCTGAGTGCGGCGTCGACCGTCCAGGAGGAAGTAGGGCTCCGCGGCGCGAAGACCGCCGCGTACGGAATCGACCCTCACGTTGCCATTGCGGTCGACGTGACCCACGCGACCGACTGCCCGACAATCGACAAGCGACAGCGGGGCACCGTGAACCTAGGCGCGGG
>JBDGVT010000143.1:0-7941 GCA_039585495.1 Gemmatimonadota bacterium
TGCGAAGCGTCGGTGATGTCCACGAACGCCATCTGGTTGGTCATCCCCACCAGAACGATCTCGTGTCCGGTCTCCGGGTCGGTCCATCCCCACACGTCGTTCGTACGAACGCCACGATCGGCGCCCATATCCGAGACGGGCAAGAAGGAGACGAGGTCGACGGATTCACAACCGAACGCGGAGGCCTCGCCCTCCTCGGAGCAGATAACCTCGTCGCCCGTGATCGCATCCATGCCGAGAACGTCGCCGCTGATCCGACCGCTGGCCTCCCAGCCGTTTGCACCGCGCTCGAAGACCCACGCGGCGCCGGCGCCGAGGTCGGCCCCGAGCGCAGCACCAACTGCCAGGTCACCGTTCATCTCGACGGTTGCCGCGAAGACGCCACGTCCCGGTTCGTCGGCCGCGAACTGCGAGGCAGCCGTCCAGTTGCCGGAGTCCGCGTCGTAGGTGTAGGCGAACGCCCGTCCCTGGCCACGTGCCTCACCGGCCGCGCCGATCCATGCCGTTTCACCATCGAAGGTGATCGAGCCACCGAACTGAGATCCTCCGGTCGTCTGATAGGCAGTGAGAACGGAGGCGAACTGCCATTCTCCGTCGCCCAGGCCGTACTGCAGGACGGCTCCCGTGCCTCCGAAGAAGCCCGGTGTCCCGATGAGTGCGGTGCCATCGGTAATCACGACGTCGCTGCCGAAGCCCGACTGGTCGTCGAGCGCAGGTGCCTGGACCTGGCCCTGCTCCTGCCAGCTGTCCGCGCCGGCGTCGTACACGTAGGAGTAGACCGCTCCCTGTCCGTTTCCTGCTGCATTGGCGGCGATCAGCATCCGATCACCTTCAAGGGCGATCGTGCTCCCGAAGCGATCCCCCTCGGCCAGCGTGACCGGAGCGACCTTCGAGTGCTGAACCCAGCTGTCACCCTGGCGGCGGAAGGCATACGCGGCTCCCCGGGCACCGTTCTGAGCGATGGTCCCGACCATGACCCAGTCTCCATCGATGGCGAGACCGCTGCCGAGGCTGTCTGCGGGGCTGCGGTCGTCGACCACGAGGCGGCCCGTTTCGGTCCAGCTGCCTCCCTGGTCGCGGTAGATGTAGATGGCACCGGTGCCTTCATCGGCGCGAGTCGCCGAAACCAGCAGAACGTCGTCCTGCCTGGCCAACCGGATCCCGAAGCGGTTGCCCGCCTCACGGCTCGCGGGTTCGAGAATCTGTGACTTGGTCCACATACCGGAGGCGTTCTGCTCGAATACGTAGACGACGCCGGAGCGCATGTCGTAGCTGGGCTCGCCGACGAAAACCGTTCCGTCGCCGGCAGCGATGCCGGTGCCGAAGCCTTGGGCGTTCAGGGGTGCGGCAACGCCCTGGACGAGCAGCGTAGCGGCGAGTGCGAGATACCTCCGCTTCATGGACAGCCTCTCTCTAATGGGATTCGGGCTTCGCAGACGGGCGGAGCCCGGATTTCGCTTGCCAGAGTGGACGCGAAGCATGCCCGAAAGGGATGTCCCGGACAAGTCGCGCAGGGGTGTTAGGACCCCGTGATACGTCATTCGGGGCCTCACTGTTTCGTTGTTCCCCCGGGACGCGCGCCTACCGGTTCTGGAAGTAGGTATACAGGAGGAAGATGACCGCCGCGGCCGCGACCGATGCGAGCGCGATCTTGACCCAGCTCCACGGGCGCTGGCCCTGTACCTCGCCCGTACGTGCGTTCACGAGGAAGCGGAAGATCTTCTCTCGGTATCGATAAGAGCAGATCCACATCGGGAGCAGCACGTGCTTGAACGTGATGTCGCTGTGATCGGTGTCGAGCGTCGCGATCCTCTGATGATCTCCCCCGATGTCACGCCTCACGTCGCCGCGGATGACGACGTCCATTCGCTCCTGCGCGCGGACCCAACCGGAGCGTACGTCGATTTGATATCGCTCGGCCGTGAAGCCGGACAGGTACTCGTCCGCGTAGTGCACCAGGTTGCCCAGGTCCCAGGGTTCGAGGGCCTCGGCCAGTTCCCTTGGGAGCGACTCCGAGCCCACGACCAGCATGTCGTCGAAGTCACGTGAGACCGTGCCTCGGGCGGATCTCCATCGAATCTCGACATCCTGATAGGTCTCCGTGACCGTCTTGCCGTCGCGATTCACCGTTCGGGTTTTCGTCACCGTGTAGTTGTCACCGCGCTGACCGGTATACCGACTCACGGTACCCGCGTCATACGTCCAATAGGGGGCGTACAGTCCCTGAAGGCGCCCGTCGAGCTGTGCGAGTTTCTTGAGCGCGTTCGGAGCGAACCAGAGCTTGTTGATCCAACCCCGAAAGAGCTCTGTCGCCTTCGCCCGATCGATGCGGAAGGGAAGGAGCGCCTGCGGCTTCAGCAAGCGCTGAGACTTTTCCGTAGCAACGATGCTCGATCCACAGTAGGGGCATGGGAACGCCTCGTGGCTTGGCGACGGCTCGACCAGGGCGGCACATGACTGACACTGAACCGAGGTGACGTCCTCGGTCTCGGCGCCTTCGCCGAGTTCGGCACTCGCTGCTGCGAAGAACTCCTTTTCTTCCAGGCCATCGGTCGATACGGGGATCTCGGTGCGGTCACCGCAATAGGGGCATTGCAGCGCGTCCGTTCCCGGCGCGAACTCCACCTTCGCGCCGCACTTCGTGCATGGAAACTGGCGAACACCTTCTGTCATCGGCTGTCCTTTGCCCGTCCGTTCATTCGCGAGCTGCGGTTATCCGATCAGCCTGGAGGAAGTGGAGGGGGCACCGATCCGAACAGCTTCGCGACCTCCTCGACTTCTCCAGCAGCGGTCCACTCGGCCATGCCCTCGTACCACACGAGCGTCTCTCGCGTCACGCTCTCGGCGTCGATGTGAGCCTTGAGGGCAGCGGTGTCGAATGGTCCCGCCTGCTGGCCTCCGATCGCCGCAAAGTACTGCGGGCCCTGCGGGATCGGCGGTGGTGCCGCTCCTCCCTGAGCCGGCGCGGCTGGTGGCTGATTCATCGCCGCGCCGATCTGATTCGCCATCGCGAAGCCCATGCCTGCGCCCATGCCCCCAGCGGCCATCCCACCGGGGCCCGGGTTGTTCGCCATGTCACCGATGGCTTCCGCCGCCTGGAACTGGGTGTACTTCGACATGTCGCCGATCACGCCCATGCTCGTGCGCTTGTCGAGCGCCTCTTCGACTGCCGGGGGCAGGGAGACGTTCTCGACGAGCAGTGTCCGGAGCTCGAGGCCGTATCCATCCATGTCGCCGCTGACGCGCTCACCCAGGAGCGTTCCGAACTCGTCGTAGTTGGCGGCCATGTCGAGGACCGCGATCCCCGATGACGCCATCGCATCGGAAAACCGGGCCACGAGGATGTTGCGCACCTGGTCCGTGATGTCTTCCGTCGTAAAGTGCCCGTCGGTTCCTACGATCTCCTTGAGGAACTTCCCCGGGTCCGATACACGGACGGCGTACGTACCGAACGCCCTCACCCGCACAGGTCCGAACTCGGGGTCGCGCATCGTGACCGGATTCTTCGTGCCCCACTTCTGATCCGTGAACTGCCGCATGTTCACGAAGTAGACCTCGGCCTTGAAGGGGCTTTCGAAGCCGTGCTTCCATCCCTTCAGAGTCGACAGGATCGGGAGGTTCTCGGTCTCGAGCGAGTACATGCCGGGCTCGAAGACGTCGGCGAGTTGCCCTTCATCGATGAAGACCGCCGTCTGACCTTCGCGAACGGTCAGTTGGGCTCCGTTCTTGATCTCGTTGTTGTGACGCGGAAAGCGGTATACGAGGGTGTTCGGGCTACTGTCAGTCCATTCGATAACATCGATGAACTCGCCCTTGATCTTGTCGAACAGGCCCATGGCCGTGCTTCTCCTGCTCACGAGTACGCGTTGGCTCCAACATAATGTGGAGCCCGGCTCTTCGCTGTGCCGCTCTTGGAATACGAGGAGGAACTCCGACACCTTCACTCGGGTGCTTGCTGACCTTACGGCCGCATGACAAGCTGCCAGACCTGGACACGCCGAACCAACGGATCACGAACATGACTCGCTCACATCGCCCAAGAATGACTTTTCTCACGCTAGGCCTTCTGTTCGCCGGAGCGGGCTCCGTTTCGGCGGCCGCAGGACAGGAACCGGTCTCGTGGGGTGAGGACCTGGTCTTCCACACCTTCTCCATCGCCGCGGTGGACCCGGCCACGGGTGAGTCGGGCGTGGCGGTGACGACCCGAGTGGCGTGCGTCGGCAATGGAGTGCCGTGGGTGAGGGTCGGGGTGGGTGCCGTTGCGACGCAGGCGTCGACCCGGACCGAGTACGGTGCCGAACTCCTCGATATGCTTGCGGACGGCATGACGCCTCAGGACGCGCTCGATCGTGCGACCGCGGGTGACGAAGGACGGGATCGGCGCCAGGTCGGAGTGGTCGCTCTCGACGGGACCTCGGCTCAACACACAGGGGACGGCCCTGGCGATTGGGCAGGGCACAGGTCCGGACCCAACTACGCTACCCAGGGCAATGTGCTCGTCGGACCCGAGGTGCTATCTGCCGTCGCGGAGGCGTTCGAGGCGAGTGAGGGCTCCTATCGGCATCTTGCCGACCGGTTGATCGAAGCGCTTGCTGCGGGTCAGGCGGTTGGAGGCGATCGACGCGTCGGTCGATTGCAGTCGGCCGCGGTGATCGTTGCGGACCCACGGGAGGGCATGTCGAGAAGGTCGGACGGCCAAACGGTGCACATCAACGTATGTGAGCACCCGACGCCGGTATCCGAGGTGCGCCGAATCTACGACACCGTATCCGGTACCCTCGGCTTCCGCGACCTGTCCCAGCCCTCGGGTAATGACGTCTGGCAGGTGAAGCTCATCATGCACGCGCTCGGCTACTATCGGGCCGGGGATCAACTCGTGAGAGATCGGACTTCCCTGTTCTTCGACGACGAGATCGCGACCGCAGTGGATGCGTTTCGCGCGGATCAGGCGATTTCCCACAGCGGCTCGGGCGGCACTCCGCCGGGGTTCGTAGATGCCCAGGCCGTACGGTTGATGTGGGCCGAACTCGAAGCGGTCGGGAAGGCCGAGGAAATGCGGCAGGTCATCCGGGACCTCGTTCAGGTGAGGCGCTGACCGACGGTCTGTCCGGTTTCCATTCGGTTCCGCGGGGTGGTTATGCGAGCAGACGAGGAGATCGAGAGCTGACAAGCTCTCCGGCCAAGCCGAGCCGGGCGCGGGAGGCGATGCCGTAAATGATTTCGCGACACCGCGTTCCATGGATCAACCCTGGGCCCGCCGTGCCCTATCCATATCGTTCCGCGGAATCTACGTTGTGAATCCCCGCGATCGGTCCAAATCCGTTATTTTGCGGGCCCTGCTGGATATGCAGGGAGCAATGGTTTTGGATACGATCGGCTCGAGGGATTCGGGCCTCCGGTTCGAGGAGTTCATGGAAGGACGACTTACCGCCGGCCCGGGCGCTTCTTCGCGCCCTGCGCCGCCGACCAGCAGCTCGGATGCACCAGGTGGTGTGCCCGTTCGCGCGCCCGTCGGCCTCGTTGCCGGTGGAGGCGGCGTCCGTGCCGTTCCGGTCGCTGCGGATGGTTCGCTGGGGACACCCGTCGGGCCGGACGAGGCGCTCATCGGGGTCCTCCCGCCACTCTATCCGGAATGGCTGGGCGATCGGACCTTTCTGACCGCCCACGGCTGCCGGTTTCCCTACGTCGTCGGGGAGATGGCGCGGGGTATCGCATCGGCGGACATGGTCATTGCATCGGCGCAGGCGGGGCTGATGACGTTCTTCGGCAGTGCGGGGCTTGCGATTCCAGATGTCGACGAGGCCGTCCAGAAGATCCAGGGCGCGCTGGGTCCGGGAGTCCGCAACTGGGGTGCGAATCTCATCCACAGCCCCCAGGAATCGCACATGGAGATGGAGTTCGCCGAGCTGATGCTGGCGCGCGGGGTGACGAACATCTCCGCATCGGCATTCATGCGGCTGGCTCCCTCCGTCATCTATCTGTCCGCGAAGGGGCTTCGTCGGGCCGCGGACGGGTCGATCGTCCGCCAGACACACATCTTCGCGAAAGTGTCCCGGGTCGAGGTCGCGCGGCCGTTCCTTTCGCCGGCGCCGGAATCGTTGTTGCGCCCGCTCGTGGATGCCGGGAAGCTCACGGCGGAAGAGGCGGCACTTGCGGCTGTCATCCCCGTCGCTGGGGACATCACGGTCGAAGCAGACTCCGGTGGACACACCGACAACCGTCCGATGCCGGTCCTGTTGCCCATGATCATCGCGCTCGCCGACCAGGTGTCGGCCGAGTTCGGATACGCCCGGCCGCCTCGGGTGGGCGTCGGGGGCGGGCTCGGGACCCCTGCCGCGGTCGCTTCGGCGTTCGCAGCCGGGGCTGCGTTCGTCGTCACGGGTTCGGTGAACCAGGCCACGGTGGAGTCCGCACTGTCCGAGGACGGTCGTCGGCTACTCGCCCAGGCGTCCATGACCGACGTCGCGATGGCGCCCGCTGCAGACATGTTCGAGATGGGTGTCGAGGTCCAGGTCCTCAAGCGCGGCACGCTGTTCGCGCAGCGAGGCAAGGAGCTCTATAAGGCATTTCGAACCTATCCGTCTCTCGAGGCGATTCCCGCGGCAGAACGGCAGGCCCTCGAGGAAAAGGTGCTGGGTCGCCCGATCGATGAGATCTGGGCAGACACCAAGAGCTTCTTCGAGCGGCGGGACCCGCCGCAAATCGAACGTGCCGAAAGCGACCCGAAGCACAAGATGGCGCTAGTTTTCCGCTGGTACTTGTTCATGGGCGCGCAATGGGCGCGTTCGGGCGAGATCGATCGTCGAGCCGACTATCAGATCTGGTGCGGACCCGCCATGGGCGCCTTCAACGAATGGGTCAAGGGAAGTTTCCTGGAGCCCGTCGAAAGCCGCTCGGTAGTACAGATCGCGCTCAACCTGCTGGAGGGCGCTGCACACGTGACACGCGCGCATCAATTGCGCCTCGCTGGAGTCCCCATGGGGCCCCGGGACAGCGTGTTCCCTCCACGTCCACTTCGCTGAGACCATAGATGCCCACTTCCCCTCCCATCGCCATCGTCGGGATGAGTTCCCTGTTCGCAGGGAGCCACGACCTTCTCGGCTTCTGGCGGGATATCGTTTCCGCGACTGATCGTCTGACGGATGTGCCGCCACACATGTGGCTGATCGAGGACTATTACGATCCGGATCAGAGTGCGCCGGACATGACGTATGCGAAGAGGGGAGGCTACCTCGATCCGCTCCCATTCAACCCGATGGAGTTCGGTCTTCCTCCGACGACGATTCCGGCGACGGACAGCGCACAGCTGCTCGCGCTGGTCGCGGCGAAAAGGGTTCTTGCGGATGCGGCGCGCTTCCGTGACGGGGACGTAGACTACAGCAGAACCAGTGTGATTCTCGGTGTCGCATCGACCACCGAACTCGTGGTTCAGATGGGATCCCGCCTCCAGCACCCCATCTGGCGGAAGGCACTCCGCGAAGCCGGGCTCCCGGAAAGCCGTGTCCAGGAGATCATTCAGCGAATCAAGGACCACTACCAGCCGTGGAAGGAGAGCAGCTTCCCCGGACTGCTCGGAAATGTCGTGGCCGGTCGGATCGCGAACCGACTCGACCTCGGCGGTTCGAACTTCGTGACGGATGCGGCGTGCGCGAGTTCCATTTCGGCCTTGCAGGCCGGCCTGTCGGAGCTCTATCTCGGCGACAGTGACATGGTGATCGCGGGCGGCGTCGATGCCCTCAACGACATCCTGATGTACATGTGTTTCTCGAAGACGCCGGCCTTCTCCCCCACGGGTGACTGCCGACCGTTCTCCGACGAGGCGGACGGCACCCTCATCGGTGAGGGTGTGGGCATGCTGGCGATCCGACGGCTCGAAGATGCCGAGGCCGATGGCGACCCGATCTATGCGGTGATTCGTGGCCTCGGGGCGTCCTCGGACGG
>JBDGVT010000144.1:0-8321 GCA_039585495.1 Gemmatimonadota bacterium
AGGGGGGCAGGCCGCGCTCGTCAGCGGGCTAGCTGTTCAGTAGAATCGCCTGACGCTAAAAGCACCACTCCCTGGCATGAGTATGGAGATCAGATGAAGAAGCCGTCGAGCCTGCTACTCGTGGCATGCATATCCGTCATGGCAGTCACCGTTCCATCGAGGGCCAGTTCGATCGAGAACCGTGCGGTGGCAGAGGCGGTGAGCGTCACGATTCTGTCGTCCAATCTTGCCAACGGAGCAACGGTGGGAGAATGGGGTCTGTCCGCGCTCGTCGAAGCCGATGGTCAGTGCGTGCTCTTTGACGCCGGACGACATCCGGACACCGTGCTCCGCAACGTCGAAGCCCTGAGCGTCGATCTCTCGTGCGTGACGGACGTAGTCCTCAGTCACTTCCACTTCGATCACACTACGGGCTTGATGCCGATCCTTCGAGATCTGCGGACCCAGGGTCTGGAGGCCGCGCTCCGTGTGCACGTTGCGAGCGGGTTCTTCCTTCCCCGTCGGATGCCAGAGTCGACCGGCGACGCGGAATGGAATCAGATGATCGCGATGAAGGACTCGTTGGAGGCCGCAGGTGTCAGCTTCATCGAGCATGACGGTCCCGCCGAGATCCTGCCTTCGATCTGGGTCACGGGGTCGATCAGCAGACCAAACCCCGAAAGGAACTACCCAAGCACGATCCATGTCCAGATTGACGGTGAGTGGGTCGAGGACCACGTGCCGGATAGCCAGGGCCTCACGGTCGTAACGCCTCAGGGCCATATCGTCCTGCTCGGCTGTGGCCATTCCGGGGTCGTGAACGCGCTCGAGCACATCCGCAGCAATATCGACGATCAGCCGATCCACGCCCTGATGGGCGGGCTCCATCTCTTTGCGGCCAGCGAAGAGATTCTGGGCTGGACCGGAGATAGACTCCGCGAGATCGGCGTCGAGCACTTGATGGCTGGTCACTGCACAGGCATCGAACCGCTGATCCGGCTTCGAGCGGCACTCAATCTCAGCCGACGGACGGCGGTCGTGGGAGCGGTCGGATCGCAGTTCGTATACGGTGAAGGTATTCGACCGACGGTCATCGCGATGTGAAGACGTCTGGTGCTCTCGGAACTCTATTGGGGCTATCGCTCGGAGCGGACATCAGAGGCGTGAAGGTGGAGTCTGTCCTTTATCATCGTGGCCCGAACCGTCGCGCACCAAGACGCGGTCGTGGCCATGAAGACCGCGCTTCTTACAGGCCGATGCGGACTTCCCCCGACTGACCTACCGCTACTTGGCCAGGACCTTTGACTTGCGGTTCACGAACGGCCGCCACCGAGCGATTGAACGAGTAGCCGGGTTGACGGTCGTCTGTGGTTGCCCGGACTGGCAACCGTCTTTTTCCAGGACGCTGCGTGAAGCTTCGAAGCCGAGTAGCGCTCTTCTTTGCTCTCGGGTCTACACTGGCCCAACCCCCTGTCGTCGAGGGTCAAGGGGTCTACCTGGGCGTTCGCGGTGGTATCAGCGTCACCGACTACTCGCTTCCCTACCTCTCCGAGGACTGGCGTAGCGGGATCGTGGTAGGAGCTTTCTCGGCGGTTCCTTTGGGGGCCCGTGTTTCACTGCAGCCCGAGCTGTCGTGGGTGCGGAAAGGCGCGGATTGGTTCAGGGAGGATATAGGTCCAACTCGGGCTGATCTGGATTATGCCGCGGCGTCTGTTCTTGCCCGCCTGTCTCTGCCTCTCGGAGGGGGATTCTCACCGAGTGTGCTCGGGGGACCCTGGGTTGGGATACTGTCGAAGTGTGGCACGGGCGACTCCCGTGGTGACCTCAATGACTGCGAACTCGTCTTTGGCAACGAGGAACACCGGACTATCGACGTCGGATGGGACGTCGGCGTGGGCATTGCCTTTCACTCAGGCCCGTTGGTCACTCAACTCGACCTCCGGCGGTCTCGCGGTGTGTCCCGGATCCTGAGGGGTCGGGCAGACGACAACCCGACGACCCAGAGCACTCAACTATCCCTTGCGCTCGGGTACCGAATCTCGGGCGACTGAAGCCGCCCTCCTGCGTCGCCAT
The DNA here is from genome assembly GCA_039585495.1 of Gemmatimonadota bacterium. Taxonomy (GTDB): domain Bacteria; phylum Gemmatimonadota; class Gemmatimonadetes; order Longimicrobiales; family Gaopeijiaceae; genus UBA2589. The sequence continues at coordinate 2,053 of JBDGVT010000144.1, forward strand.
TGTCGTCAATTCCCTGCAGAGTGTGCATTTCCTGGCCCAAGTGTGTACGCTCGGGTTGCGAGGGCGGATGGTTCCGGCGGTCCTTTACCATGTGAGGGAGCACATCACGCTCGTCAGCAGGCTGGCCGTGCAGTAGAATCGCGAGACGTCAGGCCGAACGAACTGCCCCGGTGTGACAGCTGGAACGATCCGACCAACGGACAGGAGTGTGCACGGTGAATGAATCCTCGACCCGATCGGTGCGGCTCGTGCTGACCGTTGGAGTCCTTGGTCTCGGGCTACAGGCCAGCAACGCGACTCACGCGGCCGGGCAGTCGCGTTCCGGCGACGGCGTTGACGCGCATATGCACGTAATCAGTCCCGAGAACTGGCTGGCTTCACCGGTCGGAGTACAGGGCGTCATCGACGGGCCCATCGATGCGCAGACCATCGTGGAGATCGTGGATTCCGCGCAGATCGAGAAGGCGGTGCTGATAAGCGGGGCCTACTTCTTCAAGGACTCCGAGCGTGCGCGACACGAGAACGGATTCACTGCGGCTCAGGTCAGTGCCGACCCAGAGCGGTTCGTTGGATTGTGCTCCGTCTCTCCGCTTCAATCATGGGCCTTGGCCGAGCTGGAGTATTGCTTGAACACGCTGGGCTTGGAGGGTCTCAAGCTGCATCTCGTCGCGGAGAACATGAGCCTCACGGACCCCGAGCATATGGCGGTAATCGCAGGTTTGCTTGCGAGGGCCGCTGAACTGAGCCCAGGCCTACCTGTCCTGATCGACTTCAATTGGACCGATGACGCACAGACGTTCAGCCTGATTCAGTTGGCGTTCGCGAACCCGACGATCAACATCGTGATGGCGCACGGACTCGGGCATCACTTCTCGGAGTTAGCCGCTATCCACCTCTTTCGGGATGTTCTTCCCGGAGGACTGCAGAACCTCTACATGGACCTCAGCGCGACTCTCTTCCTGTATCCGTCCGACTCGCCGCCGTTCGAGAACTACATGTGGCACCTGCGGCGCTTTGGAACGGACCGGATCCTGTTTGGGTCGGATTATCCGGTGGATACCACCGGTGAAGCGCTGGCCGGACTCGAGGAAATGGGGTTCTCGCCCGAGGAGATGGAGCAGATTCTTCGCACCAATGCCGAAATGGTCTATCGTCTCCGATAGCCCTCGGAGCCGTCGTCGTGGGGCGGACCACGGGCAGGCGAGATAGATGGATGGCGTGAAGAGTGACGAGCCGTCCGATACCGCTGGTAGGGCTGTGACACAGCGGGGCAACCAAGCCGCCCGGCGTCTGGATCATAGGATATAGTGGTGTAGCACTTTTGTTAAATAAATACCCCCTATTAATAGATTGAACTTGTACATTTCGTGACTCTGTCCTATGCTTGTACAAGAAAAGAGTCTGTCTGGTCACATCTTGTTGCAAGCGTCACAGCCGAAATTCTTCGCCGACGTTCACCCACAACGCCAGGAAACCAAATCATGAACTCGTCCGATCCGTCCGAGCGGGCCGCTCAGGCCAGGAAGATCAGGGCCGCGAAGGTCCTTTTCCTTTCCGCGGCCTTCGTGTCCTTCGTCCTCTCCATTGCGCTGTGGTTCAGCGGTGATCGAGAGCGCGGTCTGTTCGTAGGCCTCTGGGTCCCCTCGATCTGCTCGGCCGGCGCTCTGATGCTGGCAGGGGGCAAAAATGGATGACCGGACCCTCTTTGCAATCGGTTGCGGAGTGATGTTCCTGTTCCTGTCCGGCGGTTACGTGCTGTTTCGTGCGACGTTCGCCGGTTCCTCGAGCAGTGAAGCAGACACCGCGTGACCTCACTCTTCTTTCAACGAGTTCCCATTGAAATCAGGTAGTCCACGTCATGAGCCCTGCCATCACCATCGCCTGCCAGGTTCTTATTGCCCTCGGAATCTTCAACGTCTGGATTCTTCGCCGTAATCGACCGACCCAATTCCGTCCGGACGGTGCAGCTGGCATAGAAGATGAGTTCCGCCGTTACGGTTTTCCCTCGTGGACGTGGAGAGCCGTGGGTGTCACCAAGGTCTCTTTGGCCTCCCTGCTCCTCGTCGGAATCGCTCTGCCAGCGATAAGTCCTTTCGCCGCGGGAGCTTTGGCCTTGCTCATGCTTGTGGCGATCGGAGCACACCTTCGGGTCAGCGATCCGCCCGCGAAGGCGATGCCGGCCCTCTTAATGCTTACGCTCTGCACCTTCGTGGTCATCTCGCATTCGGTCTGAGCATGGTGGCGGTGCACCTGATTGCCACGGCATTCATGGCGGGCGTGATCGTGTTCGTGCAACTCGTTCACTATCCTCTCATGGCCAAGATCGACCGAGAGGCGTTCGTCGAGTACGAGAGAGGCCATACGATCCGTACCGGATGGGTCGTGATTCCACCGATGTTAGCCGAGGCGGGAACTGCATTGTGGCTCGCCGCGCTTCCCCCATCAGATGCGCTGCGCCCCGCCGCATGGTTCGGATTTGCACTGTTGATGGTGGTCTGGGTGTCCACGGCAACGCTGCAAGCACCCGCGCACCGCGCTCTGATGCGGGGATTCGACGTGGCCACACACCGACGTCTCGTGACCACGAATTGGATTCGAACCGTCGCGTGGCTTGCTCGACTGCCCGTGGCAATGGCCCTCGTCGCACCGATGGCCTGACCCTCAGGTCGATGCACGAGAGGGGGGCACGAGTCGGGTGTCCGCTCCCGGCCGGCCCGAGCGCTGACCTCAGGTCAGCGTGCGAAGGGAGGCCACCTCCACCGTTCTCCGCGCACGACCCCAAAAATACGAGCGGCGATCGACACGTCGTCGACCGCCGCTCGTGCTCCGTTGAATGGAGCTGCAGATGCCTTAGTGCTGATCCGGCGGAAGCATGACCGTGTCGATGACATGGATCACGCCATTCGAAGCCGCGATGTCGGCCGTTACGACTTTGGCGCCGCCGACGTAGACGTCACCCATCCGCACCTCGATCGGCGCTGTGATCCCGGCGACCGTCTCGGTCTCGGTGAGGTGCACGACGGCGTCCGACGTGACTCTACCGGAAACTACGTGATAGGTCAGGATGCGGGTGAGCGCTTCCTTGTCGGCCAAAAGCGCCTCGACGGTGCCCGCGGGCAGTTTTGCGAACGCTTCATCGGTCGGGGCGAAGACTGTGAACGGACCTTCACCCTGCAAGACCCCGATGAGTCCGGCAGCCTCGAGAGCTGCCGCGAGCGTGTTGAATGTTCCGGCCTCGACGGCGGTCTCGACGATATCCTTTTCGGCAATCTGCGCCTGGGCGTTGGCCGGAGCCAACGTCATGGCGGCGACTGCCGCCGCGGCTGTGAGCTTGTGAAGCATGGTGTTTCTCCTGCTGCGGATTTGATTGTATAAGTATTGTCAAAGTATTGTAGGCCACGAAGAGCTATTTGTCAATGCGTTGTCTAAGAAATATCCCGAGCGGGTGTGTCAGGCCGAGCGGAAGGAGGCGACCGGATTCAGTGGATCCGAGATAGAGGAGGTGGTCGTCTCCGTCCTGTACACGGCCTTCTCCGGTGGCGAGCGGGTCAGCGCGATGCCGGAGTGGGCCCAGGGGTGCGCGGTGGGGCGAACTGACGCCGGAGAGTCGGCAGCCAACTCAGCAGTTCGGCCCAGCCAACAGGTCCCGAGGTCGAGAGTGTACGCCGAGCCGGATGAGGGAGCAGGACGACTAGTACGATGGGATCGAGCGGGTGACGGTGTTGCTCGTGTTCCCGGCACCGTCCAGAGTCCAAATCTGTACCCAAGAGGCACCGCTGAGGCAGTTGTCCGCTGTCACGGTGCCGTTGAACCCGTTCCCTGTGTAACTGTTGTAATAGTCGCTGCTCTCGTAGGCGGCGCTGCTGCCGACCTTCACGAAGACCCGTGTAATCCCCCTTCCGTTGTCCCCGTCCGGGTCCGAGAAGGAGACGGTATACTCGATCCGCGCCATGCCTGAGATACCGCATGTCGACGATACCCACCGATGCGTGAAGTTCGAGAGCGTTGGAGCCTCGTTCGGGCTTATGGTCAGCGACAGGGTTTGGGTGTCCGTCTGATTGTCACCGCTCCGAACGAGCACGGTGAACGTCCATGTACCGGTCGCCGGCGGCGGGCCGAAGATGGTGCCGGTGGAGCTGAGGAACATCCCGCGGGGAAGGTATCCAGAGGAGATGGACCACTCGTACCCTCCTGCTCCTCCCGTCGCCGACAGCGTGCGGGAATAGTCGACGTCCAGGAGCGCGTACGGCAGCGACGTGGTAGTGATCACCAGATCCGGATTGATCCTGATCGAGAGGGCCTGCGTGTCACTCTGGCCGTCACCACTCCGAGCCCTGACGGTGAAGCTGAACGTACCTGGAGTGGTGGGAGTCCCGCTGACCGTACCGCCCGAGCTGAGGGACAGCCCATTGGGAAGCCCACCCGATGAGACGGACCAGGTGAGGCCTCCCGTACCACCGGTTGCACTCAGGAAGGCCCGGTATCCGACACCAGGCGCTCCATTGGGTAGCGCCGTCGTCGTGATGACCAGGTCCGGATTGATGGTGATGGAGAGGCTTCGGGAAGCGCGCTGACCGTCCCGCGCGCTGACCTGGACGGCAAACCCGAACGTCCCGGGCGTCGTCGGTGTCCCGCCGATGAGGCCGCCCGAATCGAGCGTCAGACCGGCCGGGAGGGAACTGCCTCGTCGCAAGGACCACGTGTACGACCCATCTCCGCCGGTGGCCGAGAGTCCCTGTCTGTACCGAACGGACGGGGCTCCGTTCGGTAACGACGAGGTCGTGATGACCAGGTCGGGGTTTATCACGAGGGAGAGTTCGCTCAGGGCGTTCTGGCCGTCACCGCTTCTTACTCTGGCCGTAAATGTGGAAGTGCCCGAAGTCGTCGGTGTGCCGCTGATCGTACCCGCGGCACTCAAAGACAGCCCGGCCGGAAGTGACCCGCTGAGGAGAGACCACGTGTAGCCACCGGTGCCCCCGGTTGCCGACAGGGACCTACTGTAGCTGACGGAGGGTGCCCCATTGGGCAACGAGGTCGTCGTAATGACCAGGTCCGGGTTGACCGTCATCGACAGTGCCCGTGACGCGTTCTGCCCGTCGCCGCTTCTGACGCGCACCGTGAATCCGAAGGTGCCGGGGGTGTTGGGGGTTCCGCTAAGTGTACCAGCGGTGCTGAGGTTCAGGTTCGGGGGCAGCGAGCCCGAGATCACGGACCAGGCATAACTCCCGTCTCCGCCGATAGCACTCAGGGTGTGGCTGTACCGGACAGAGGGTGCACCGTTCGGCAACGACGAAGTCGTGACGACCAGCTGCTCGACGACGGTGATCGTGAGCGATCTGGTGGCGACTTGCCCATCATCGCTGCGGACCCGGACGGTGACACTAGACGTTCCTGGTGTCGTCGGGGTGCCACTGACCGTGCCGCCAGTGCCGAGCGTGAGACCCGCCGGGAGCGAACCCGAGGTGACGGACCAGTTGTAGCGGCCTTCACCACCGCTGGCGATCAGGGCAGCGCTGTACGCCACGCCCGTGACACCGTCCGGCAGCGAGGTCGTCGTGATCGCGAGCGTAGCATTCACCGTGATCGACAGTGACCGCGTAGCGGCCTGTCCGTCGCCACTGCGTACGCGCGCCGTGAAGGTCGACGTTCCGGGTGTCGTCGGTGTGCCGCTGAGCGTACCGCCGGTGCCGAGCGAGAGACCACCGGGCAGCGACCCGCCGCTGACCGACCAGGTGTAGCCGCCCGTGCCTCCGGTCGCTGCCAGGCTCCGGCTATACGCCACACCTGGTGCGCCATTCGGCAGCGACGTCGTCGTGATCCCGTGAAGGCGAATGTTCCGGGTGTCGTCGGTGTGCCGCTGAGCGTACCGCCAGTGCCGAGCGTGAGACCACCTGGCAGCGACCCGCCGCTGACCGACCAGGTGTAGCCGCCCGTGCCTCCGGTCGCTGCCAGGCTCCGGCTATACGCCACACCTGGTGCGCCCGACGTCGTCGTGATCGCGAGGTCTGCATTCACCGTGATCGACAGCGACCGCGTGTCGACCTGTCCGTCGCCACTGCGTACGCGCGCCGTGAAGGTCGACGTCCCTGGTGTCGTCGGTGTGCCGCTGAGCGTACCGCCGGTGCCGAGCGAGAGACCATCCGGCAGCGAGCCGGCGCTGACCGACCAGGTGTAGCCGCCCGTGCCTCCGGTCGCTGCCAGGCTCCGGCTATACGCCACACCTGGTGCGCCGCTCGGTAGCGACGTCGTGGTGATCGTGAGCGCGGCGT
>JBDGVT010000145.1:0-7865 GCA_039585495.1 Gemmatimonadota bacterium
CGAGGAGGTGACGGGTGTGGGGATCGCGACGGGAGCTCGGATCGCTGCAGCGTTCGAGCTTGGTCGCCGCGCCTCGATCGAACCGCAGGACCCCGAAGATCCGATCCGTGGGCCTGCTGACGTCTTTCGTCGCATCGGTCCCCGACTCAGGCACCTCATGCAGGAGGAATTCCACGCACTGCTGCTCGATACGCGCCACCGGGTCCTCAGAGAGGTCCTCGTGACACGCGGCATCCTCGACGCTTCGCTGATTCATCCAAGAGAGGTCTTCCGGGTCGCGGTGAGTGAGGGTGCGGCAGGGATCATCCTGGTACACAACCATCCGTCAGGGGACCCGACTCCGTCCGAGGAGGACAGGGCCGTGACGCGGCAACTCGCGGAGGCGGGCCGGGCCCTGGGAATCCCGGTTCTGGATCATGTGGTCATCGGACGAGGCCGCTATGTGTCGCTTGCCGTGGACCTTCCCGGCCCGTCGAGCCTCGGCAACACCGCCCGAGCTGGGGGGCGTATGTAAACATTTGAAGTCAATTCAAAAAAATGCGTTGACCTTTGGATGAGGAGGCGGATATCTTCGGTCAGCGTTCACCGGGGCGAAAGCCCTTGCCCTACTTGCCGAAGGAGCCCAGATGGTTCGCTCGGCCGCGGCCGTACTGGCCGTACTGATAATTCCGAGTTTTGCCCTCGCTCAAGAGCCACAGGGTACCCACGAGGTTGTCAAAGACGACACCTTGTGGGACCTGGCCCAGCGTTACTACTCGAATCCATTCGAGTGGCGCGTGATATGGGAGGCGAACCGCGACGTCGTGGAGGATCCGAACTGGATCTACCCGGCCGAGGTTCTCGTTATCCCTGGCTTGCCGGGCGATGCCGTTCCTGCAGACGATCCTCCGATGGACGATCCGCCCGCAGACGATCCTGATCCGGAACCCGAGACGATCGAGGGAGTCCCTGTGGACCTCGTGCCGTTCGGGCTTCGTCAGGCCCGTCCGTCGGATCAGACTCGGACGGTCTTCTACTCCGACACATCGGCTGCGCGTGCGACGAGAGAAGAGGCTCGCGTCACGGACTATGTGCCTGTGTCGGCGGACCTGGCCTATTCGGCCCCGTGGCTGATCGGACTCATGGAGGAGGACCCGGAGAACGACGGGTATATCGCGGGCTTCGCGGAGCGCGGTGCGCGCGCGTCGTCGATCCGGTCCTTCGATCGGATCAGCATCGCGATGCCGACGCCGGCTCGGGTGGGTGCGAACCTCCAGCTCTATCGCGTGGAGAATACGATCGAGGATGTGGGACAGGTCGTGATCCCTACCGGGATCGCTACGGTCTCGACGATCGGCGATGGCGAGGTGGTTGCTGTAGTGATCAAGGAGTATCACCGCATTCAACCGGGTGACTTCGTGAGGCCGCTGCCCTCCCACGACCTCGAAAGGGGCGTGTATGCCCAAGAGGTGTCGGGCGGATCGGAGGCCATGGTCATGGGCTTCGCAGGCAATCACGTACTGACTGATATCGGTCACATCGCGTTCCTGGATCTGGGCAGCGACGACGGGATCGTGATCGGTGACGAGTTCGTTCTGTACGGCGAGGCTATTCCGACGGAGCGCGACGGATCAATGCAGGTCATCGGCGTGACCGAGACGACAGCTGCAGCTCGTGTGCTCTCGATGGCGGACAACGTGTTCCGTCAGGGAGTCGTGGTGCGACTCACCAAGAAGATGCGCTGATGACCCTGGCGAGGAAGAATCAACTCCTCGCCGACTCGCCTCCTCCGGAGTCCCCGTCGGTTTCGACCGGCGGGGGCTTCGAGCGTTTCTGACCCCACGTTTCCTCCAAGAACCATCGATGACGCAATCCAATCGCAGGGTCCTCGTGACAGGTGGCGCCGGCTTTATCGGGAGTCATGTCGCTGAGGCGTACCTGGCTTCGGGAGCCGATGTCTGGATCGTCGACAACCTCTCCTCCGGTAAACGATCGAACGTCCCCAGCGGAGCGGAGTTCGTGGAGTTGGACATCCGCGACCCCGAGGTGCGGAGCCTCTTCCGTGACGTCCGCCCGGATGTGGTCAACCATCATGCCGCACAGATCGATGTACGCGTCTCGGTGGCGGACCCGGCGAAGGACGCGGGGATAAACCTCCTCGGACTCCTAAACCTGACCGAGTCTGCCATCGAGGTCGGAACGAAACGCTTCGTTTTCGTGAGCAGCGGCGGGGTCGTATACGGCGAACCGGAGCAGATCCCGACGCCGGAGACCGCACCGAAACTGCCCTTGTCGCCCTATGGCGTCACGAAGCTCGGCGGCGAGTTCTATCTGAACTACTACCGCGCCATCCGGGGCCTCGAGTACGTCGCTCTGCGCTACTCCAACGTCTTCGGCCCGCGTCAGGATCCGCATGGTGAGGCCGGTGTAGTAGCCATCTTCTGCAATCGACTCCTGAGCGGCGAATCACTCACGATTTTCGGCGACGGTGAACAGACCCGGGACTACGTGTACGTGAAGGACGTCGTGGCCGCGAACATGCTTGCAACGGACGTGGACATGGGAGACGGTCAGGGACTCGATTCCCGCGCGTTCAATGTCGGTACCGGAGTCGGCACCAGCGTCGTCCGGCTTGCGGAGGTTCTCGAGGGAGTCGCCGGCTCGCCACCGACCCGAAATCACGAAGCTGAGAGACCCGGTGAACTACGGCACAGTACGCTGGATTCGGGTCTGATCCGCTCCCGTGGATGGCAGCCATCGTTCACGCTGGAACAGGGCTTGCGTGAGACCTACCAGTACATAGACCACCAAAGGGCCGGGACGCCGGAATGAGTCTCACACTTCTTCTGCTACAGTCTCAACCGCCGACGAGCATCTTCCAGATGGTGGTCGGGGCCACGCTCCCGACCAAGATCGTTCTGCTCGTACTCGCAATGGGGTCATTGGCCTCCTGGTGGCTGATCTTCCACAAATCCCGTCAGTTCCGCGATGTCCGCGCGCAGGGTGACGAGTTTCTGGATCACATGGAGCGTGCTCAGCGTCTCGAGGATGCGTACAAGGCGATCCTCTCACTCCCGGACTCTCCGTACGGCCGAGTCTTCCGCCAGGGGGTCAACTTCTTCAGCGAACTCAGACCCGGGGCGCTTCGTGAAGGAGCGCCGGAGACCCGCGGGTTGTCTCTCACCCAGCTCGAGGCGCTTCGGCTCGTCCTGGAGAAGGAGGAGTCCGAAGAGCGAGACGAGTTGGCCCAGGGTCTCACATGGCTTGCCGTGATCGGATCCGTTTCGCCTCTCATGGGACTCATGGGAACGGTCATCGGGGTCATGAACGCCTTCCTTGGGATTACCTCATCGGGGTCCAGCAGCATCATGGCGGTGGCGCCAGGTGTGGCGGAGGCGCTCATCACGACCGTGGCCGGATTGGCCGTCGCGATTCCGGCGGTCATTGCCTACAACCACTTCGTCGGGAAGCTGAACCTGGTCAGTGGAGAGCTCGAAGGGTTCTCGAGTGAGTTCATCGGCACACTCGCGCGTGAGGGAAGGGTGTAGCGATGAGTTCGTTGGGTTCCCATCGGAGAGGGCGCGGCAGGAGTCGGACCGATCTGCCGCTCAACGCCGAGATCAACGTCACCAGCCTCGTGGACGTCGCCTTCACCTTGCTCGTGATCTTCATCATCACCGCGCCGATTCTGCAGGGCGGCATCGAAGTGTCGATCCCCCGCGCGGACGTTCAACCGCTCACGTCGCAGGACGCCCCGTTCTTCGTGACGATCGACCGTCAGGGCCGCATCTTCATGGAGGAGTCCGAGGTCACGCTGGAAGAGTTGGAGGCTGGCCTTCCGCAGCTCCTGGCCGGAGGTACCGTCGAGCGCGTCTTCATTCGGGCCGATTCCGCGGCATACTGGGATCCGGTCGTGAAGACGATGGCCATCGCCGTGAATAGTGGCGTCAATTGGTCGGTCGTGGCTGAGCCGTTCCCAGGGGGCAGCTAGGACATGAACCGCCGTGTCGACCCTTTCGATCGACGCTCAATGGCGTTTTCGGCCGGTGTCCATCTCGCCTTGTTCGCTGTGGCCTGGGCGAGCTCTCTCTACGAGCCGACCGAGCTGGAGTTCGTGACGTACGAGATCGAACTGGTCTCTCCTCCACCCGCTAGGCAGGCCGAAGAGCCCGAGCCAGCCACGGAGGAACTCGTCGTCGAGCGGCCGGATCCAGAGCCCGCCCCGCCCGAGCCCGAGGTCGAAGAGATCGTACCGTTGGAGGATCCCGAGCCCGAGCCCGATCCCGAGCCTGAAGAACGCGAAGAGCCGGCCGAGGAAGATCCGCCGGAGGCCGCCGAAACGGCCGTCGTCGCTGCGGCAGTCGATCCGCCGGAGGAGGAGCCGGAGGAGACGGGAGAGGGTCTGAACGTCCGGATCGAGGGTCTGCGGCGAGACTATCCGGAGTACTACAACAACATTATCAGGCAGATTCAACGCTGCTTCCGGTGGCGCGACGGTGGAAATTGGCAGACGGAGATTTTCTTCTACATCGATCGCGACGGGATGGCCGACGGGATTGAATTCGCTTCCCGCTCCGGCAGCGCGGCGTTCGACTTCGAAGCGATGGGCGCGGTCGACTGTGCGGGCCATGGACGCTTCGGACCCCTGCCGGACGACCTTCCCTATGAGCGTTTCCCCGTTCGGTTCAGCTTCCAGCCGAGCCGTACACCCATGGCGATTTTCCCAGCAACCAGAACACCGACCGAGGTGACATTCGAGCGATGAGCTTTCGACGAGGGGTGAGGTGGGGCGGGGTAGCGCTCGCTGTGCTCGGTGTGGCCGGGCTGGGAGTGACAGATGCGTCCGGGCAGGACGAACTGCCAGGTGTGAGTCTCGGACTCGTGTATGCGAATTCGTACCTCCCGGCGCTGGCCGTGAAGCCCTTCTCCGGGAGCTTCGGCGGCGACGGCATCGCACCGCAGGTCGAGGCGATCATCGGGCGGGATCTAAGGAACTCTGATCGCTTCGAAGTCATGGATTCTCTCCCGGCGGGGCTCCTCGGGACGGGCGTCGACTACACGTTGTGGGATCGTCTCGGCGCCGTCTGGCTCGTCAGCGGCGAGGTGGAGGGGGCAGGTGACGGGTACGTGCTGATCCTGGAGCTGCACGATGTCGTGTACGGTGAGGTCCGTGAGCGCGGCCGATTCAGGCTGCCGAACCCGACGGACGAGGACTTCCGGATGGCGGTGCACCGCACTTCGGACGAGATCGTTCAGTGGGCCACGGGCGACCCGGGGATGGCCGCGAGTCGGATCGCGTTCACGATGATGGATGCGGACGGAAACAAAGAGATCTACCTCATCGATTCGGACGGCGAGAACCTCCATCAGCTGACGAACTACGACAATCTGACGGAATCACCGACGTGGTCTCCGGACGGTGAGCGTCTTGTGCTCGCGTCCTGGAAGACGGGTGTCCCGCGCATCTATGAGATCGATCGTTTCGGCGGCAACGAGAAGATGCTGCCTGCGCTTCGGGGTCCTGGGGACTATCTCACGCCGACCTATCACCCCGACGGGAAGACGCTTGCGTTCACGGTCTTCGGAAGTGATTCACAGAGCGGTCTTTTCACCTACGACATAGAGCAGGAGTGTTGCCTGTCGTTCCTGTCCGGTGGGCCATGGTACGACGTATCACCGACCTATTCGCCCGACGGGCGGTGGCTGGCGTTCAACTCACTCCGCTTCGGCGACGACGTACCTCAAGTCATGATGATGCCGGCCGAGGGTGGTTCCGCAGAGACCCTCTCTCCGTACGAGTATGGCGGGGGTGGATTCTACGCGGCACCGGATTGGTCCCCGAGAGGAGATCTGGTCGCATTTCATGGTCGGATCGATCGAAGAGGCCGGTATCACATCCTGGTTGCCAACCTCGAGGACGGGGGCCGGGTGCTGCGCCAGCTCACCTCGGAAGGCAACAATGAGGCACCCAGTTGGGCTCCTGACGGTCGACACCTCGCCTTTGCCGGCGAGCGTAGTTGGGGGTTCGGGCTCATGATCGTCGACGTGACCACGGGTCGCATCAGGTCGCTTCTCGGGGGTCGCCGGGTCGACCTGCCCGACTGGTCTCCCGCGCTCAGTTCTCGATGACTCGGTGGCTCACATGAATGTCATACCGTGCAGCGCGCGAGGGTCCGCTGCGAGGCGGGTCGTAAACGTTGCGCTGACAAGGTTTTCAGCCTATATGGCAGGGGGACTTTCCCCTCTGCAAAAGGGCGTTAGCTTCGTTGCAACCCACGACGCCGCCCACGCGCGTCGCATGCTTTCAACAGTTCGTTCAACCCGGGAGATGGGATGATCGTCCGTCGTTTTGTGGTTTCCGTTTTCGCTGCAACGCTCCTCGTGGGCGCGTGCGGGGGTGACCCACCCCCACCCCCACCGCCGCCGCCGGGTCCGGATCTGGACTCACTGGCTGCGTACAATGACTCCGTTGCGGCTGCCGAAGCTGCGCGTCGGGCCGAGGCCGAGCGCCTCGCGGCCGAGCGCGCTGCCGAGGCCGAACGGCAGCGACTGATCCGCGAGGCACGTGCTACCCTCGAAGAGATGGTCTTCTTCGACTACGACGTGTCCGAGATTCGTGACGATGCCCAGCAGCGGCTTCGTGCGAAGGTCGACATTCTCCGCCGAAGCCCGGAGGTCCGAATTCGGATCGAGGGACACGCGGACGAACGGGGGTCGACAGAGTACAACATGGCGTTGGGCAACCGACGAGCCGAGGCGATTCGTGGGTTCCTGACGGGATTCGGGCTCGCGGAGAACCGCTTCGAGATCGTGTCGTTCGGTGAAGGGCGTCCGCTTCAGCAGGGTTCGAGCGAGGCTGCCTGGGCACGCAACCGGCGTGGTCAGTTCGTGATCACGGCCGGAGCGAACGCGATTCAGCCGGGCAACTGACGGCATGACCCTTGCGGACCCCTCCTCCGGTGAGCCGGGGGAGGGGTCTCTGTACATGATCAGACACAAGCAACACGCCACGGCGGCTCGCGTCTTAACGATTGCGGCCGTCGCCGTCACGTTCAGCGGGTGCGCCATGAAGGGCGACATCCGACTGCTCCAGGAAGAGATGCGCGTCATGAGCGCACGGCAGGATTCGCTCATGTACGAACTCAGAGTGGAAGCGCAGTCGGCGCAGGACACGCTTGTGCGCGCTCAGTCGGACCAGATGTTCGACTTCCGTGGAGATATCAGTCGGCAGCTTCAGCAGATCTCGCAGAGCCTGATCCGACTCGAGGCGATCGCCGGTGAGAACCAGCGAGGCCTGTCGAGTGTCCGTGATCAACTTGCGAACATCCGCCGTATGCCTGCCACGAATGCCACTCGGCCGCCTGTCTCGTCCGACACGACCGACGTGGGCGGTGGCGAGAACCTCATTCAGGGCGGCACCAGCAATCCCGACGAATTGTGGGACGTGGCTCAGAATCAGCTCGACCGCGGTTCTCTGAACTCCGCCGCCGGAGCGTTCCAGCAGTTCATCGCGGAGCACCCGAACGAGTCGCGGGTCCCTGACGCGCACTTCTTCCTCGCGGACATCCTCACCCAGCAGGATCGGCCGGAGGATGCCCTCGAGGCGTTCCAGGAGGTTCAGGAGCTCTTCCCGACCGCCCAACGGGTCCCCGATGCCCTGTATCGCATCGCGGTGCTCCAGGAGCAGCTCGATGACGTCGAGGCAGCCAAGGCGACGCTCGAGCGCATCATGAACACCTATCCCGATGCGCCGATCGCGATGCTCGCACGGGACAAGTTGCGCGAGCTCGGCTAGTGGTTTGCCACCGGCCCTCCGTCTGAGCAGTGCGCTGCCCCGGCTGTGACGCTACCGAAAACCGCGTAGTCGACACGCGGGCGAGTCGTGG
>JBDGVT010000146.1:0-25989 GCA_039585495.1 Gemmatimonadota bacterium
GGTCATCGAGGCCGCGAGGTCCTTCAGCATGAGGACGAAGTCGAGAGCCGAGTCTCCGCCTCCCACCACGACGACGCGCTTGTTCCGGAAGGCCTCCGGATCGCGGACCGCGTACTCCACTCCGGCGTGAAGGAAATCGTCGTATCCGGCGCACTTGAGTGGCATCGGTTCGAAGGCCCCCTTGCCACCCGCGATCACCACCGTCCTTGAACGGTAGGTGCCGCTCGAGCAGGTGAGCTCGAAGTGATCATCTTTGCGATCGAGGGTCTGCACCTGTTCGTCGAGCCTGACCTCCGGCTCGAACTGCAGCGCCTGCTCGACGAGGTTCTTCACCAGGTCCTTCGCGAGAACCTTCGGGAAGCCACCTACGTCGAAGATGTACTTCTCGGGGCGTGAGCTGCCCGCCGAGTTCGGGCAATGAGTCGACGATACGGCACGAGGAGCCGCGCATTCCCGCATAGAACGCAGCGAAAAGGCCCGTGGGCCCTCCACCGATAATCGTGATGTCCCGGATATCGTCAGCCATCGGGTCCCGGAAGAGCATCCCGGGCCGGCTCCCGGCCGGCTCGGAACAAGCGAGTCTGGGGCGATCGACGCGATCCACGGCGATCGAGAGTCCAGAAGTCTAACCCGTCGCGAGGGCCGAGCAACGGGCGTCAGGCGTCGCCTGGAGCCTCCGTGCCCCGATAGAAGTCAGAGGCTTCGTACCGGTCGAGACCTCTAAGGATGAGCAGCTTCGTCACGGCAGCCGCCGGCACTCCCGCAAGGAGTCCCACGAAGCCGAAGAAGAAGCCACCGAGACTGAGCGCAAGGACGACCACGACGGGATGGATTCCGACCGAGCCACCGACGATTCGCGGGGTGATTACGGTTTGGTCCAGGACCTGCGCCACGCCGAACACGAGCGCGACCTTGAGCAGTGAGATCCCGACACTGCCACTCACCAAGGCAATGACGATCGCGGGAATCAGACTGATGACGATGCCGAGGAACGGAACGATCGAGAACAGACCCGCGACGACCCCGATCGACGCCGCGTAGGGAAATCGCACCAGGCCCAGACCGATGCCGGTGATCAGGCCGAGCGAGATCGCCACGGTGATCTGACCCCGGAGGTAGCTCGAAACAAGCTTGTCGCACTCGCCGAAGAACCCGACATACATCTCGCGTCGGTCGACCGGGAACAGGTTGGCCACGCGGGCCGTAATGCGATCCCAGTCCCGGATGAGATAGAACGTCAGGACGGGAGTCAGCACGACGTACCCCAGGATCGTAAGGAACGACCCGAGTCCGCGACCAAGTCCGAGAACGCCATCCCATGTGTAAGCGGAGAGTGCGGCCTGGCGCTCCTGCAGGAATTCCACCACCGCTGCGGAGTCGACCGCTCGAAGCTGCTCGACGATCTCAGCCCCGTCGAAGAGGGGGATGTCGACGGTGAGAAGCTTCGCCTGAGCAAGCTCAATCCAGAGGCCGACCCGCTCGAACAGGGTCGGGATCGCTTGCAGCACCTCACCCAACTGCCTGAAGGCGGCGGGCACGAAGATGAGGAAGACCCCGGCGAGCGTCGCCACCGCAGGCAATACCAACGCGATGACCGCAAAGGCTCGTGACAGCCCACGCGCCTCGAGCCGATCGACGAGGGGATCCAGGATGTAGGCCAGAACCAGCGCGAGGACGAAAGGCGCCAGCAGGGTTCCGGTCTCGGAGAGAAACCACAAACCCGCGAGAATCGCAGCGATGGTCAAGAGCGCGGTGTGCCCCTCTTTCCCGCGGAACGGCATGAGTACCGCCCACAGAATGACGAAGAGCAACGCGGGGTTGAGAATCGCGAGCGTCTCGAGCAGGAAGAAGCCGAGCACCACGACCACGGCGGTCGCCTGCACGATTCTCCAAAGCGTGAACTGGGTGCGGTCCGTCATTCAGAATCCCTCACTGCGTGAGTCTTCGGCGATCTCCGAGCCATCTCGGGAACCGGGATCACCCTCAATCCGCCGCCTCCACCATCCCCGGATCAGGAAGCGCCCTCTGGGCAACCCTCACGACCTCTCGGGCATTTTCGTACGAGATCCGTTCATGCGCGGTCGCGAGCGGGACCCACGTGCACGCCGATATGCCTTCTCGCTCTTCGGGCGCTGGATCTCCCACGGTCGAGTACATCAGGTAGAACGTCGTGAACTTGTGGATCCGCCGGCCCTGGGCATAGAAGAACCAGTCGATCGTGACGAGTTCCTGCCCGAGTTCGAGGTCCTGGAGCCCCGTCTCTTCGGCGACCTCCCGCAAGGCTGTTTCCTCTCTGCTTTCGCCCGCTTCGGCGTGCCCCTTGGGGAGTCCCCACTTCTTGTAGGGATCTCGAATGATGAGCGCGTGGCGCGTTCCACTGATCATCCGTACGACCACGCCGCCGGCGCTCGTTTCGACTCTCGTGCCCTCCGCACGGTGGTTCGCTGCCATGCTCAGAAGATCGACAACCGGACGTAACGTCTCGGGTTCTCACGGACGTCCTGAAGCAGTAGGTCGAGCTGAAGAAGTACCTCTTCGGCCCGCACCGCAAAGGTCGTGTCCACGAGGAGTCGGCCGAGGGAACCCTCCCCGGCCTCCAGGCGGGCCGTGATCCGATCCAGCCTCACGAGTGCAGAGTCCGCCCGGCCGATCGTGACACCCAGGCCGTCCTCCGGATCAGAGAGGTCTTGGGTGATATCGCGGATTCCCGTCGATGCTACTCGGATGTTTGTGAGGATCGTATCGATCTGAGCGTCGTCCATGACACCCTGGAAACGCTCGAAGGAGCGTCTTGCGGCGGTCGCAGCGGCCTCCACCTCCGTAAGCGCACTGTCTGCACTCGCGGTGATGCTGGCGGCGACCTCTCCCTGTTGCTGGACCAGCGTGCGGACCTCCTGCGTGATGGCCTCGATGTTCGTGATAGCCCGGGCAAGATTGTCCGCTGTCTCCTGGTTGAACGCCAATTCGAGTCGGTCCGTGAGGTCCGCGAGGTTGACCGAAATCTGTTCGGCCGAGGCAGTCAGCCGGGAGATCTCAGGAAGAGCATATCCAGGATAGACAACCGTGTCGTTCGGGGTGCCAGGTGGCACTTCAAAAAACGGGAATCGCGGGAAGCTGGCCCGGCTCACGACCTCCGCCTGCCATCCTCCGAACAGAGACTCGGGTCCGAGAACGACACCCGCGTCGGCCGGCAGGGGTACGTCCGGATCCAGCATGAGCGTCACGCGAACGCCCTGTCCTCCGGGCTCGACCGCAATCGCGCTCACCTGGCCGATCGGGACGCCCCGGAACGTGACGGGGTTGCCGGTGGACAGCTGCGCGACGGACTCCAGTAGTACGTACACGGGTGTGGACGGGCCGCCGAAGAAGTTGGTGCGCTCCAGCCAGAGCGTACCAAAGACCGCGACCGATGCGGCCACGATGATGACGGTGCCGACCAGCAACTCTCTACCCCGATTCACGTCACGGACTCCATGAGCTCCGGCCTCCCCTCGATGAAGCCCTTCACGATCGGATCGTCGCTCATCTGCAGGTCCTCGGGTGAACCCTCTAGTCGGATGACCCCATCGTAGAGCATCGCGACACGGTCGGAAATCCGGAAGGCGCTCTTCATGTCGTGGGTGATAACGACTCCCGTAACGCCGAGTTCTTCCGACATCCGAACGATGAGTTCGTCGATCACGGCCGTTGTGACCGGATCGAGACCAGTGGTTGGCTCATCGTAGAGGAGATACGTCGGCTCCGTCGCGATCGCCCGAGCCAGGCCCGCGCGCTTTCGCTGCCCGCCCGAGAGTTCGGAGGGGAAGCGCGTACCGAAGCCCTGCAGATCGACGAGGCGAAGGCACTCCTCGACCCGGTCGGCGATGCGCTCGTCCGAGTAGTCGTCCATCCGCTTGAGGCCCATTCCGACGTTCTCGGCGATCGTCATGGAGTCGAAGAGTGCCGCGAACTGAAACACGTACCCAACCTTCCTCCGCATGGCATAGACCGACTCCTGATCGAGGCGGGAAACATTGTCGCCGTCGACCCACACGTCACCGACATCGGGGCGCAGAAGTGCCACGATGTGCTTCAGCGCAACGGACTTCCCGGAGCCCGATCCACCGATGATGGAGATGGTCTGACCCTCCGGAATCGTCAACGTGAATCCCTTGAGCACGGGCTTGCCGCTGAACGCCTTGTGGACGTTGACCATCTCGATGCTCACAGGAGTACCGCCGCCCAGAACGCATCGAGGACGAGAATAATCATCGAGGAGACCACGACCGTCCGCGTGGTCGCCATCCCGACACCCTCGGCCCCTCCGCGCGTGTGGAAACCGAAGGAACAACCGACCGCCGTGATCGTGATCCCGAAGGTGACGGACTTGATCATGGAAAACTGGATGTCCCAGGGCTCGAAGAAGAGCCTGAGACCCTTCAAAAACTCCGGGGAGGTCATGTCGAGCAGAGCCATGGATGTGCCCCAGCCCGCCAGAACACCGATCGCGTTGGCGAGAACGACGACCATCGGAAACATGATTGCGCCCGCGAGGACGCGCGGTACGACGAGGTAGGCAACCGGATCGTACGCCAGCGTCTCGAGCGCATCGATCTGCTCGGTGACGCGCATGGTGCCGATCTCGGCGGCGATCGTCGCGCCGACCCGTCCCGAGAGCGCGAGTCCGGTCAGCACGGGTCCAAGCTCGAGGATCATCGTCTTTCCGACCAACGCCCCTACGAAATACTCCGGAACGGTACCGGTGAAGGTGTACGACGCCTGCAAAGCGAGCACGACACCGGTGAACATCGCGATGAAGAGGGCGATGGGCAGCGATTCGACGCCGATCTTGGTCATCTGCCCAACGAGGTGCGGACCCCAGAGTCCAACCTTGTGGAGTGCGGTCGCGGCGTCGCGGCCGAGGTATCCGGCCCGGCCTACTGCAGACACGGACCGGAGCACGCCACGTCCGACGGCCTGCACGGGTGCGGGGGAGAGGAGCATCACCGAATCTACACCGGGAGTGGGCCCTGCGTCTCTACGTGTCCGGGAGATCCTCGCTCTCGAGCGTGAACTCGACTTCCTCGGTGCGCCCGTTCTCGCCTGGGAGCTCGTATGCGATCCGGACCCGCTTGACCGCACAGCGCGGATCCGTAAGAGCGACCTCGAAGTCCAGGGACTGATCGGAGGAAGAAATCCGTGTCCGAATACGATCACCGGGTTCAGCCTCAGGCCCTGTCGCGGGATTCCGGAACAGGGTCTTCGTGGACTGCCTCCCCGATTCGAGCTGACGCGTGACCTTCACCAACTTGAGCCAGTCCGGCTGGTAGTTCACGCCGTACTCGAAACCGCGCTGGTCGGCCCCCGCTCCTTCACGATTGTGTCGCGCCAACCTGGATCTCCTCAAGAATCCGGTTTTACCAATAAATGCAGCAAACGAATGTTTTGCCGCGCCCACGGAAAAGTCAAGTTTTCCCATTGGGCGAAGCAACGAAAGGCCAACAGATGAGGGCTTTATCGGGAGAGCGCGTTCTACAAATTTCAGTAAACTACAGCTTCGCAGGGCATGGCAATACCGAGCAAAAACGTCTCGTTTGGCGCGCCCCGACACGCCCCAAGTCTTGACCCCTTTCGGGACGCCAATTACTATCGCGTCGACTGCACGGTTCGCCCTGCAGCCTTTCGTGTCCGGCCCGTTCCGTACGATGGAATGCGCGTCAGCCGGCTTCGATTCCGCACCTCACGGCCTCAGGGTCGTTCATCGTATCACTTCCCACGGCCGCAAAGCCGTATCGACTCGCCCGAGTCAATCTCCCTCACGGGCCTCCTGTGGACATCGCAGAGCTCAAAAGCAAGAACGTCGGAGAGCTTCACGATCTGGCTGAAGCGCTGGACCTAGGCCAGATCAACGATCTCCTGAGGCAGGACCTCATCCTGAAGATCGAGCGCAAGTTGCTCGAGTCGGACGAGATCCTGACGGCAGAGGGTGTCCTGGAGATCCTACCCGAGGGTTATGGTTTCCTGAGGTCCCAGGACTGGAACTACATCCATGGGCCCGATGACATCTACGTGAGCCCGTCGCAGATCAAACGCTTCGATCTCCGTACCGGTGACTCGATCATCGGAGAGGTCAGGCCGCCGAAGGAGGGCGAGCGGTATGTAGCGCTTCTCAAGGTCGACTCGATCAACGATCGCGATCCTGAAGAGGCGAAGGGTCGCGGCAACTTCGACGACCTCCGCCCGAAGTATCCTGAGAAACGGCTCAATCTCGAGGTCGTCGGGGAAGGGGGAACGATGTCCATGCGAATCGTGGATCTCATCGCTCCGATCGGCGAAGGGCAACGGGGCCTGATCGTGTCACCTCCGAAGGCCGGGAAGACAACCATTCTTCAGGAGATGGCCAACTCGATCGCCATCAATTCGCCCGACGTCCACCTCATCGTGCTCCTCATCGACGAACGCCCCGAGGAGGTGACGGACATGAGGGCGAACGTGAAGGGTGAGGTCATCTCTTCGACATTCGACGAATCGGCGACCCGTCACGTGCAGGTGGCGGAAATGGTCATGGAGAAGGCGAAGCGGCTCGTCGAACACGGCCGCGACGTCGTGATCCTGCTCGACTCCATTACCCGCCTGGCGAGAGCCTACAACGCCACGATGCCGCACTCGGGACGAATCCTGTCCGGCGGAGTGGACGCAAACGCTCTCCAGAAGCCCAAGCGCTTCTTCGGTGCGGCCCGAAACATCGAGGATGGAGGATCGCTGACGATCGTTGCAACCGCGCTCATCGAGACCGGGAGCCGCATGGACGAGGTGATCTTCGAGGAATTCAAGGGTACGGGAAACATGGAGTTGGTCCTGGATCGTCAGATTTCGGACCGACGGATCTTCCCGGCGATCGATCTGAACCGGTCGAGCACTCGGAAGGAGGAGCTTCTCCTGACCGACGTCGAACTCAACCGGGTCTTCCTGCTCCGAAGCTTCCTCGCGGACATGCACACGACCGAAGCGATCGAGTTTCTCATCGGACGCATGCAGATGACGAAATCGAATGCCGACTTCCTCGATGCGATGACCCGCGGGGAGTAACGAGCTACTCGTCGAAGACGAGCTACTCGTCGAGCACGTCCACGTAACGCGGGTTCACAACCAGTTCGTCTCCATCGAAGACCTTCCTGTCCCAAGGGAAGATCACCTCGGCGTCCATCGTCAGCGCCGAGTAGTTCGGCTGATAGCCGGAGCGCCGGGCAAAGCTGGTCGCCGTACGTACTTCCGAAGGATGGACGTCGCGAACCGCCGCCAGGGCGAGACGGAGTGTGTCCCCAGAGGTGGTGATCTCGTCCACGATGAGGACACGCTTGCCGGCGACCTGTCTCGGGGCTGCCGACAGGATCTCGGGGCGCTCCCGGACCGTCTCGTCACCCTGCCTGCGAGAGATCTTCATCGAGTAGAAGTCGAGGCGCAGGATCGAAGCGACCACCGCAGCGGGGATCACCCCCGCTCTGGCGATTCCGACGATGACCTCAGGGTCGTAATCGTCTGCCACCTTGAGGGCGAGCGCGCGACAAAGCTCACCGAACATCGCCCAGTCGACTTCGATGTATTGCGGTGCCGACGGATCCTGACGTTGCATGGGAACGCTTGGTTCGAGGGCGGCGGAAAATCGGGTGCTCCACCCCGGATAATACCGCAATCCACGCGTTGACGCTCCGGGTCGGCAGGGCGACTCTAGTGCCATGGCCGACGAAGTGACCAACCGGGCGGACGAGATTCTCGAGCAGGCACTCGCGGCCTCGGGTGCCCGCGATCCCCGAGAGTTCTACCGGGACCAGCTACGCGAGCTCAAACAACGGAACCCCGCCGGCTACGAGGGAGCAGTTCGCTACTATCGGGACACATTGATCCCGTCGGTGGCGAACAAGGAACAGCCTCCGCTGGATGCGTGGACCGAGTACGGCCGAAGGCTGGCCGTGGCGATCGCCCCGGGAAGGCCCCGGGAAGGACGATCTCCATCGACGAGACCGGCAGAGCGCTTCCATTCGAGGGACCGAGGCCCGGTTGCCTGGTTCTGCACCTGCCAGAAGCGAACGGCAGGGCGCTGCTCGTGGGACTTCCCACCGCTTTGAGCGAGGCGCAGAGGGCCTCGTACGACGTTCTGGTCTCAGGAAAACAGAAGAAGCGCGACTAGGGTCGGCCCAGGGGCAGCGTCAGTCCTCCACCATGAACGCGACGCCCCACGCTCCCACACCGAGATGCGTGGAGATCACGGGCGTCGCGGGCGCTGAGAGAATCTCTACGCCGCTTCCATAGGTCGAGCGCAGCGCTTCGGTCACGGGCTCCACGATGTCCGGCACACCCACGTGAACAACTCCGAAGCGGACCTTTTCGACATCCTCCGGAAGCTGTTCGCGTAGCAGCCTCAGAAGCTCCGGCCGGGCCTTTTCCTCGCCGAACGCCTTCCCATAGGCTTCGACACGCCCCTCCGGGGTGAGTCCGAGTACCGGCTTGAGGTCCAGGAAGCGACCGAGCAACGCCTTGCCTCGCCCTACCCGGCCCGACGCGATCAGCCTGTCGAAGGTCCGGACGGTGAAGAGGATCCCCGACTGGGCACGGACGCGGCGGATCTCCTCGACGACCGCCCTGGGCTTCCACCCCAGCTCTCCAAGCTCCGCTGCCTTGAGCACGAGCAGCCCTTGCAGGAGCGACGCTCCGAGCGAGTCCGCGAGCTCGATCGGCACTTCATCGAAGCGTGACGCCGCGACTTCCGCGGCACCGAACGTTCCGGAGAGTGTGGAAGCGGTGAAGACCCCGACGACGGCCTCACCTTCCTCGGCGGCCTGCCCGAAAGCGTCCAGAAAAGCCCCCGGAGTCGGTTGACTGGTCGTCGGGAGTTCCGCTTCGGTAGTGAGTCTCTCATGGAACTCCGTCGCGGTGATGTCGATGCCGTCCAGGTAGGTCTTATCTCCCTCCACAAGCGACATGGGCAGAACATGAATACCGTGCGCCCGAACGATCTCCTCGGACAGGTCACACGCCGAGTCCGTCACAACGGCCAGGGGTCTCCGCGCGAGCTGGATGTGCGCGCCTCCCGAGCCTCCGATGGTCTCGTGCTGGACCTTCATGTCCTCCGCCTTGTGCGTCACCAATGACCCGACGGATTTCAGGTAATCGAAGGCCCGCTCCGGCTCATCGGTATGGACGTGGATCTTCAGCACGTCATCGGATCGGATCACGATGAGTGAGTCGCCGAACTCGCGCAGCACTTCGCGCACCTCGTTCTGACTCGGGAGCGACGCTCCGCGTACGAGCGCTTCCGTACAGAACCGGTATTGCTCCTCGGCGACCGGATAATCGACGAGCGAGACGGCCGACGGGGCTTCGCCGTTCCCGTCCGACTCCACGGCAATCGTGATGCCTTCGACGAAGTAGAGCACCCCCTCCAGCATGCTCACGAATCCCTTCGCGCCCGCATCCACGACCCCCGCCTTCTTGAGTACCTCCAGCTGCTCGGGTGTGCGAGCGAGAGAATCGCGCGCCTGTTCCACCACGTGAGCGACAAGGGGCACGAAATCCGAGGAACCGGACGCCCGGGCGGCGTCCGCCGCATCGCGCATGACGGTCAGGATGGTCCCTTCGACCGGCTCTTCGAGCGAGTCATAGAGCTTCGTGACGCCCGCGTTCAACGCGACACCGAACTCGTCGGCGGTGATTCGCGTCCGTCCCCCAACGTTCTCGGAGAAACCAAGGAGGAAGTGCGACAGCATCATGCCGCAGTTTCCACGAGCTCCCAGGACGGCACCCTGAGCCGCGTGATGGGCCACGACCGAGACAGATCGATCCCGGTTGGCCCGGAGATGATCGGCAATCGCGCGGACGGTCAGCGCGAGGTTGGTACCGGTGTCGCCGTCGGGTACCGGAAACACGTTGATCCGGTTCAGCTCGGCTCGCTGGCCCTGCGCATGCTGACACGCAGCGAGCAGGGACCGTCGGAGGCGCGGTCCATCCAAATACGCTATCTGCATCGCTTCAGGAGGTTCTCCTAGGGGGTTGGCTTGGATCGGCGCGGAATCTACGCTAGCACCCCG
The DNA here is from genome assembly GCA_039585495.1 of Gemmatimonadota bacterium. Classification (GTDB taxonomy): domain Bacteria; phylum Gemmatimonadota; class Gemmatimonadetes; order Longimicrobiales; family Gaopeijiaceae; genus UBA2589. The sequence continues at coordinate 10,065 of JBDGVT010000146.1, forward strand.
ACTCAGGCACCTCCCGGGAGGGTGTTGTGTCGCACGTCGAAGCGTATCTTGTGCCCGGTCGTCGCCCTCGCTGGGTGCTCGCGAACAGCCTTCTTGATCCCGAACCGGTGAGTCGAGTGTCGTCGGAGCCCTTCTACGGAAACTGGATGGTCGCGGTAGTTGAAGCGGCCGAGGTAGCCGGTGCTCCCGATGTGGAGCGGGCGACGATTGATCAGCTCACAAAGGCATGGGAGCTCGTTCGCAAGGCTGCCGAAATCTCTCCGATCGAACTCACAGAGCGAATCGCCGAGCAGTCCCACATCGAGGTAGCGGACCTCTCGGAGGTCGACACCCATGCTGCGACGCTCATTCCGGGAGAGCTGGCCCGCCGTCGCATCGTCGTGCCGATCCGTGTCACCGATCGTGAAATCGTCATCGCCACCGCGAACCCGCTCAGTCAGGGAACGAAGCGGGAGGTCGAGCACATGACCAGCCGACAGGTGGTATTCGCCGCGGCTCCACCGCACGATATCGCGACCGCGCTACAGTCCATGTACGGCCACGCCACGGAAGCGGAGCAATCCGGCCCTCCGGTGAAGCTGCCGGAAATGGTAGCGCCGTCTGGACCTCATGTGCTCGTCGTCGATGACGAAGCTGGCCAGCGCGCGCTGTTCCGGTCGGTACTGGAGGAAGGCGGCTTTCGGGTCTCGGTGGCCCAGGACGGGTCGGAAGCCGTGGACGTGCTACTCGGCAGCAACGGGGTCGACCTGGTCACACTCGATTACTGGATGGACAAGATGAACGGCCTGCGCGTGCTCCAGCAGATCAGGGCGACGCCGGAGATTGCGGGAGTACCGGTCATCGTAGTCACGGGCGCAAACGATCGTCGTATCGAGATGAGCCTCTTCGAAGCCGGCGCAGACGACTTCGTGGTCAAGCCAATCGACGGTCCGCTGTTCATTCTCCGTGTCCAGGCGGTGCTGCGCAGACGCCAGTTCGCCTGATCCGACCCGACGATCGACAGGAGCCACACGCCGGGAAGTGACTTCGTCGCGGTGTTCGATACCGGGTAACCCACCCGCCCTCTGGCGGCCCCGCGCGACCCTCGCTGGCTAAGGAGTAACGGGGTCGTGAAGCTGACCCATCTGAAGGCTCTTTGACGCAGACGAACCCACCGGCCGTCTTCGGGTAGCTAACAAAACCCAACCTGACTCGGTCTAAGCCCATATGCCCGACAAGAACACGACCTCCGGATTCGGCCAGTTCGCGGCCGAGATGCGTCGCCGCCACGTGGTGCGCTTCGCGCTCGGGTACGCCGCCGCGGCCTTCGTGGTCCTGCAACTCGCTGAGATCGTCTTCCCGGCGTTCGGCATGGGTGAGGGCGCCCTGCGACTGCTGGTAGTAGCCGTCGGGCTTGGCTTTCCACCCGCACTGGTGCTCGCTTGGGTCTACGACATCACGACCGAGGGTATCAAGCGGACTACCGACGGCGACCAGACGAGTCCGGTGCTCCCCCGTCTTGCGGTCGGTGGCCTTCTCATTGCCACCATCGGTGTCACGGGAGCGCTGGGAGCCTACCTCGCCGAGCAGGGCGTCTTCGAGCCGACCGCAGGTGCTGTTCCTGATGGGCCGACCGTCCCTCCCGTTCAGACGGTCGCATATGAGCCGGGCACGCCGATCCGATCGATCGCCGTTCTCCCGCTCGACGACTTCTCGCCCGGTTCGGATCAAGCCTACTTCGCATCAGGCATGCACGAGGAGATCATCGCGAAGATGAGTCTGCTCGACGGCATCAGAGTCGTGTCACGACGCAGCGTCATGCAGTACGCCGGCACGACGATGCCGATGAGTCAGATCGGTCAGGAACTCGACGTCGATGTCGTCGTCGAGGGTTCCGTAACACGAACCAGTGACCGGACACGTGTCACACTTCGAATCGTGCACGCCGAGAGCGAGTCCGACATCGGCACTTTGCAGTGGGACCGTGAGGAGGTTGAAGACGTCCTCGCCTTCCAGACCGAAGTCGCCCACATGGTCGTGCATGAGCTCGACAGTGATCACGAAGAGACCCTGTTCGCGAATACCGTCGCAACGGTGGAACCCGCCGCGCAGGAAGCCTACTTCAAGGGCAAATACCAGTACGAACTCGGTACCGATGAGGGTTATCGGAGCGCATTCGATCACTTCGAGACGGCGCTGGAAGCGGATCCCGACTTCGCGCCGGCGATGGCGGGAATGGCCGGTGCCCGTTTCCTGATTGGACTCGACGGCCCCGACACGTCCGAAGAGGACTTCGCTCAGGCGCGCCGGGAGGCCCAGGCGGCCATCGCTATGGACTCGACGTCGATGGAGGCGCTCGAGGTGCTGGCGTTCATCGAGAGGAGCATGCCGCGCGTTATGGGTGAGCTGGCGCTGATCCCAGCGCCGGAGTCGGTACCCAAGACAATGCACGTAATAAGGATCCCCGGTGAGTCTGATTCCATCATGGTCGACGTCGGTGCATTCGATACCACCTGGGTAACGGCGGTCACGAGCCTGGGGGAGCGGATCGAAGAGCAGGTACGGCTCAAGACCATGAATTTGGAGAACCAAAGCCTCCGCCGGGAGACGTTCCAAGCTCGCCAGTTCATGTCCTCCGGTCGCTACGGTGAGGCCACAGATGTGCTCGAGTCGATCGTCGAAGACGACCCACAGGCGTCGATGGCCTGGGAGATGCTCGCGCGCACCCACGTGACATCAGGAGATCCGGAGAGAGCGGTCAGCGTGATCGAGACGTGGCACGACACCGGCGCCAGCGGAGCCCCGGACGCCGACCGCCTGGCCGGGCTGTACACCGCAGTAGAGCAGGACGGGTCGCAGGGCTACTGGTCCTGGCAGCTGGACCGGCTCGAATCGATGGAGGCAGAGGGACTGCCGGTACCACCGTCCGAGATCGCCGCCGCCCACGCCGCGCTAGGGAATGCAGATCAGGCGTTCGCGTACATGTTCGAGGCGCTGGAGCAGGGGGACGCCGGCGTCCTCAGTCTTCGATCGGATCCGGTCTGGGATGACCTGAGGATGGATCTTCGCTTCAGAGAACTCGGGCGCCAGGCTCAGGTGATGCGCTTCTCCCCGACCCGTCGCTCTCCCAGGGGCGGTAGAGGTCGCTGATCCGGGCTCACCTCAGAGCCTCGAAAACTCCCGTCTCACGGTTCTTCCGGACGTTGTCCCACTCGAAGACACGACCGTTCATCGTGATGTAGACACCGGGCGGCAGCACCTGCACGACGGTCAGGGCTCCGCCGAGGTTGAACAGGCCGTCGGAGCTGCCAAACGCGATCGGGATCATCGCACCGGTCAGGACGATGGTCTTTCCTGAGACTCCCTCGGCCAGCAGAGCCGCCGTCTCCACCATTGTGTCCGTTCCGTGCGTCAACACGACCTGCGGCTCTTCGGCTGTCTCGCAGCGAGACACGATTATAGAGCGATCCTCGTCCGTCATCTCGAGCGAGTCGATCATCATGAGCGTCTCGACATTCACGACCAACTTGGACCGACCCATCTCGAGCATCTGCGGGAGATGGGTATCCCGGAAGTCGAGCGTCCCGTGAATCTCGTCGTACTCCTTGTCGAACGTGCCGCCCGTCACGAACAGGCGAATCGCTTCGTTCATGCGCGCCACCTCAAAACAGTCCTCCGGCTCTTTCTCTTCCGGGAAGGATCTCGAGACAAGTCGTCCACCAGCCCGTGAGGATCGTCTCGATGAACTCCTCAGGTAGGCGCTCTTCTCGCATCTCGCGAGCCAGGGCTCGGTGATCATAGGAGACAGGCACGAACTCGACATCGAGGGCTCGCCCTTCGGCACGCAGCAGTGCATACCAGACATCAGTCCGGCCGTCGTTCGCCGGCCGACCGAGCGCGCCGACGTTCACGAATGTCCGGGCATCTCCCCAACTTCGTGTCCACGGAATCCCGGTATGTGTGCCCAGAATCACATCGGCGCGGTAATCGGTCGCCAGCTTGTCCAGGAAGTGGGTGGGCGTCGTCGACTCCCAGAGGAATTCGTTCATCTGCCGCGGGCTCCCGTGGCACGCGAGCACATCGAGGTCGCCCAGTCGGAATCGGATCTCTTCAGGAAGGTCCGCCATCCAGGCACGATTCCGGGGAGCCGTGCGGTCGAACGTGTACCGATAGGAGAGTCGGGCGAAGTGGTTGTCGCGCGGGTCCGTGTACCCACACTGACAGTCGTCCAGGCCTCGTGCGATCGAATCGTCATAATTGCCCCGCACGACGCGGATGTCGTTCTCCTCGAGGAGCGGGAAGATCTTGTCCGGACTCGGGCCGAACGCTCCCAGGTCTCCCAGGCAGAACATGGCGTCCACGCCTCGCGCTCGTGCATCCACGATCGCAGCAGCAAGCGCCTGGTGATTCGAATACACGCCGCCAAAGACCGCGACGCTGTGGTGAGTGGCCTGGGCAGCTGGGCCGATGCTCACGTGAAGTCCGCCGCGAAGCCGGGCATGTTCGAACAGATGGCACCGTTGACCCAACAGGTGTAGCACGCCTGTTCGGTCAACCGGGCAGGCGCGGCAACCGCCTCTGAGAGCGTCGCGCCGACGCGGCCCGTTTCGTAGTCGAGCAGGATCGGACAGACCCACACACCGGCACTCGTAACGAGCCGGGCACTCGAGCAGAGGAGTTGCTCCGCCGGGTACGTGGCCATCATGTCGACTGTCACCCGCTCCGCCAGCTCGTAGGGCCGGTCACGCTCCGCCTCGGCCCCGATCCGAAGCGGTGGCAGAACCTTGAGCCGGGCGCGCCCGTACCCAACCGCCGCGAGCAATGCCCGGAAGGCCGAGAGGATGTCGTCCGTCTCGGCGTCGGGCCACGACTGCATGGTCGTGATGATGGGCAGGAAGCCAGCCGCGGCGAGTCGGCCGACGGCCGAGAGGGCCCGATCGAACGAACCGGCGCCTCGGATCGTATCGTTCATCTCACGCGTAACCCCATCGATGCTGACGCGCAGCTCCAGGGTGTACGGACTCCCCGCCGCGATGCGCGCGAGACGGTCGACCGTGCGCTGGGGGAGCAGGGTCGCGTTGGTGAGCACGGTCGCCGGACCCAGCGCGAGCGTGTCCTCGAGAATGCCGACCATGTCGCGGTTCATGAACGGCTCCCCGCCCGTGAAGTAGTACTCCTTCACGCCCAGGCTCACCGACTCCTCGAGCGCCGCGGCGACATCCCTCCGCGACAGGAACCAGAACGAGTGGTTTTCGGGGGAGCACGAGATGAAACAGTGCGCACATCGGAGATTGCAGACCGTGCCGGCGACCTGGAACCAGAGCTGGTCGAGCGCACGCAGGGGCACCTCCGGCGCCTCCTCGTGGCGGGCCCGTGTCGGGTCCCCGTGGTCCGAAGCCAGTGTCGGCAATGCCTTGCTCATCGATCTCCTTGTGTGTGACGCCATCCTACTCGTCCGATACAGTTCGGGCGAGAAGCATGCGGTTCCCGATCCCCTCGTGCGCTTCGCAGCGCGGTACCCGATCTTGACGGAGTAGCTTCACGCGCACCTCATCGGCGCCCCACCCGATCTCGACATGACGTTTCAATCCGTCGACCCGACGACCGGCGAGGTCATCGCCAGGGATCGGACCGGCCCCCTTCTCGAACTTGGTCGGCTGCTGCGCGCCAGGAAGGACGAGTACGGAGCGCTCATGACGCACGAAATGGGCAAGCCGATCGCCCAGGCCACGGGGGAGGCCGAAAAGTGCGCCTGGGTGTGCGACTACTACGCCGAGCATGCGGAAACCATGTTGGCGCCCGTGCCGGCTGAGACAGATGCGTCGGTCAGCTACTGGACCCATCGGCCGCTCGGGCTCGTGCTCGGCATCATGCCGTGGAACTTCCCGTTCTGGCAGGTCATCCGATTCGCGGCGCCGGCCATCACCGCTGGCAACGGAGTGTTGCTCAAGCATGCTCCGAGCGTGCCGGGCTGCGCGATCGCGCTTCAGGATCTCTTCAACGAAGCGGGCTTTCCCGACGGGTTGTTCGCAAGCCTGTTCGTCGATCTCGACACGACCGGTTCGCTGATCGACGACTCGCGTGTTCGGGCCGTGAGCCTCACGGGCAGCGTTCGTGCCGGACGGGCTGTGGCGGCGCGAGCCGGCGCTGCGATCAAGAAGTGTGTGCTCGAACTCGGCGGAAGTGATCCTTCGCTCGTGCTTTCAGACGCGGACCTCGACGCCGCGGTCACCAGCTGCGCACTCGGACGCATGTTGAATGCCGGCCAGAGTTGTGTCGCCTCGAAGAGGTTCATCGTCGTCGACGAGGTGCGCGACGCGTTCGAGGCCAAACTCGTCTCCGAGATGAACGAGTGGACGCTGGGTGACCCCACTGATCCGACCTCTACATTGGGGCCGATGGCCCGGGTCGACCTCCGAGACGCACTCCACGATCAGGTCGTGCGGACCGTTGAGACCGGCGCTCGGCTCGTCATGGGAGGAGCCATCCCCGATCGACCCGGGGCCTGGTATCCTGCCACGATCCTCTCGGACGTCAGACCAGGAATGGCAGCGCACGACGAGGAACTGTTCGGACCCGTCGCCGCAATCGTGCCGGTCACCAACGAGGCCGAGGCGGTCCAGGTCGCAAATGAGACGTCGTTCGGGCTGGGCGCATCCGTATACACCGCCGATGCCGAGCGAGGAGAACGAATCGCGGCCGACCTCCTCGACGCGGGCAACTGCTTCGTCAACGGGATCGTGAAATCCGACCCGAGACTCCCGTTCGGCGGCACGAAGGAAAGCGGCTACGGGCGTGAACTCAGCCCGCTCGGTATTCTGGAGTTCACCAACACCAAGACCGTGTGGGTGAAATAGACGGTCGCTGCCGCCTCCCCTCTACTCGAAGCTGCTGTTCGGAACCGCCTCGTACATCTTCTCCGCCATCTCGTCGGCGGAGCTCATGGTCGACAGGTCCAGATCGAAATCCGGATGACCAGGCGCCTCGAGCTTCTCCATGAGCTCACGACCCTCACGAGGCGACAGTCCCATGGTCTTCATTTCGTCGATTGAGACGCTCGCTCCATCTCGGGCACCGATCGAGTCACCGGAACCCTCGACCAACTGCGACAGAATCTGTCGTTCCACGCGTGTCAGAGGCCGTGACTCGAGGTCGTAGTCCACCCACGCCTCGTAGGAGAGCGGCGCCACCCGCTTCACCATGGCGGCGATGACCTGAGCGAACTGCTGGATTTCCCACTGAGCCCGCGGGTCGACCCGCAGGGAAAGGAAATGGAGCAAGTTGTGGAGGTCGATTTTCCAGTACCACTGCGTGTAGGTGGAGATGGGCAGATCGATGCGCGCGATCTCCCGCGCCACATCCTCTTCAAGCATCCAGCCGTAGGCATCTCCCGCGTCCGCGCGGAGGGCTTCCCATCTCTTCACGGCCTCCTGGTAGACTGCGTCGGGCGCCCCACCCTCACGGCCCTGCTTGTTGGACTGGCTCTGGAGCGAGAACTGGTCGCGATCCGGCATATAGAACAGCAGCGGCATCAGCGAATAGCGCGCCGACAGTTCGTTCACGGAGGCGGTTCTGTGCCGAATCCACTGCCGAGCCACGAACATGGGCATCGCACAGTGAAACTTGAACTCGACCATCTCCGATGGCGTGGTGTGCCGGTGGCGCCGGAGGTAGCGAACCAGGCCGCGCGTCTGCGAGACCTTCCGCGTGCCGAAGCCATAGCTGACGCGCGCCGCCCGCTCGACGTCTTCGTCGGAGCCCATGTAGTCCACGAGAGACACGAAGCCGTGGTCGAGCACGGGGAAGTAGCCGCCCAGGATCTCCTCGGCGGCGGGGATCGTCGGTCTCTTCGTTTCCATGGGATCCGGATCTCGGGACGGGGGTCTCGCGTACGCTTGGAGTCCGCAATATACAGCCCTGCGCCGCCTTGTGTCGGGGGGACAGTACGACGCTTCGGCGACGATCTGGAAAGCGGAACCGACCGAGGGTCCGGCGGCCGGAGCTACTCGCCTTCGATCCCCCACGGCCTCAGGAAATCTTCCGGCTCGACCCCCAGTCCGTCGGCAATCCGCGTGATGTAATTGAAGTACGCCACGACCTGCGTGGCGTCATGAATCGCCTGGTCGTCGAAGGCGTGGGACCGAAGTACGTCAACGTCGGCCTGCCCCACCGACTTCTGCTCGTGCGTCAGTTTTTCGGCGTACAGACACAGCGCCCGATCGGCCTCGGACAACTCCGCCTGTCGCCAGTCGAGCGCGATCGCATGAACGAAGGCATCAGCCTCGACTGCGTCGTCGAACACTTCCTTGACCTCTTCCCGGAGGTCGTGCGCGTGCGCTTGCGTTCAGTAAAAGCAGTCGTTGGCCTTGGACGTGACCACGGCCAGCATCTCCCGCTGCCATCGCGTGAGCGGGGAGGGGCCAAACATGATCGCACCGTAGAACTTCATCGATGCATCCATCGTGCGCGGGTTCTGGCTCATGATGTGCACGATGTGCCAGACGCGCCCCGCGCGTTCCAGCGCCTGGTCGAACTGCTTCTTCAGAAAGCCTGTCGCTTCCGCGATCGGAACCTGTCGTATGTAGGGCATGGCCGGAACGTGGTGCTGACAAAAGGGCCGCGCCACCCGCATCAGGAAGTCCGATGCAGATGACGCGGCCGGTCCTTCGCGGCTCACCCGGAGGCGAGCGGTTCCCTCGGGTCAGCGCACCTGGAACGTGACGGGGAAGGACACCCAGACCGGTACCTGCTCGTCCTTGTTCAGAGCCGGCGTGAAGTCGTAGATCCCGCCGACTCTCATCGCCGCCTGATCGAGAGCAGGGTGTCCGGAGCTCTGATCGACCCGGATGTCCTCCACGACCCCTTCAGCGCTGATGAAGAAATACAGTCTCACGGTGCCACCGATCCCCGCTCCCCTCAGCAGTGGAGGATACTCGGCCTCCATCGCCTCGATAACCTCGGTGCGGTTCGTGATCGACGGGGCCACCGTAAAGGGTGTAAATGCCGGCCCTGCGTTCAGGTCCACCGCGGACCGAGGGCTCTCGGGAGCCGGTATGTCGATCTCGGGCTGCGCCTCGCCGTCTGCGGCTCGCTCCCGAACGATCCCATCTGCGCGCTCGATCGTGTCTTCGTCTGAAATCGTTCCCGAATCGCGTACCATGACGGGGCTATCCACAGCGCACGCCTGGACACCGATCAGCATCGCGAGCGCAAGGAAGGCGGCCGCTCGGACCGGCGTCCAGCGTGAGTTCTTCTCGGTCATGGCTACGATTCTCCGTTTGAGTGAAAGGGGTCGCTCCGTAAACGCTGCGAGACCGAAAGACGGTCCGGATGCCCTCGCGGCCACCGATAGCAGGCTGTGCCCGTATTGCTCCCGATCAGGTTCGATGCTGAGGACACGACGGTCGCAGTCGATCTCCATCGCCGTGCGCAGGCGCCGCAACTGCCACCAGGTCACGGGATTCCAGGGCGTGAGCACGAGAAAGACGAGTGCCCCGGCGAGCAGGAGCGAGTCTCGTCCGCGAAGGTGCTCCTCCTCGTGAAGGACGATCAGCCTCAGCTGTGACTCCGGGAGCTTCAGCACCCATGTCGGCAGTACGATCCACGGCCGCAGGATTCCGGCCACTGCCGGTCCCCGATCGGACGAGAGGTAGACGTCGCGCCCCCGTACCTCTGCCACGTCCCATTTCGCCCGCTCTGCCAGCAGCTCTCGATGGGTCCGTACCAGAAGCGCAATCATGCCGACGCTCAGCAGCACCCAGAGACCAGCAAGGACGGCACCAGGACCAGGACCGGTCGAGGTCGCCACGTCAGGACCGACCATGAGTGCGGGCAACTCGATCATGGGCGTCGCGTCGATCATCCGCCCCATCGCCTGCGGCACGCTGCCCGGGGCGAGCGCCGGCCCGAACAAGAGCACGGCGCTGGACGCTATCGCTCCGAGCCACACCCACCGCGTCGAAATCCCGAGTCGCCTCAGAGCGTCGTCGGCCGCCCATGCGGCAGCGGATGCGCACAACGAGACCGTAACGAGAAACACCGCCAATGCAATCGTCATGTTCTTTCCTCCCCGAGCCGCTCGGCCAACAGGTCCTTCATGCGGCGCAGTTCGTCTTCCGTGAGGTCCTCGTCTTCCACGAGGCGAGTGAGGAGAAGCTCAGGAGAGCCCGCGAAGAGACGTTGTTTCAAGCGCCGCAGGGCGCTGTCGCCAGCCGCCACCCTCTCCACCAATGGCTGGTACCGGTGGGTACGGCCCTCGGCCGTGTGCCCGACGTACCCCTTGTCCTCGAGAATCCGGAGGACGGTAAGCACCGTCGTATAGGCGAGCTCGTCGTCGAGCACCCCCTGCACCTCTGCTACCGTAGACGGGCCACGGTCCCAGAGGACCGTGATCACGTCCAACTCCCGCGCCGTGAACTGAATGTCCATCCCCTCTCCACTAAAGATTTAGTAGATCATACGATGGCAGGCCCGAGCTGTCAACTAATCAGTTAGTAACGAAGGCGGAGACCGGCGAACCGACCGGGTGTGACGCAACCAGTGAACCGAATGGCCCGTCGAACCGTAGTAAGGGAAAAGCGCTGAGACCGAGGAGGTGGACCGTGGCTCAATGCCAGGGAAAGACGAAGAAGGGAGCACAGTGCAAGCGAGAGGCTCGCGACCGCAGTTCGTTCTGCTCGATCCATCAGGAGCAGGAGATCCGTGAACGGACTCCGCGCACGGAGGAGTGGGACAAGGACGCGATCATGAAAGCCGCGATCGGTTTCGCCGTGGTGTTTCGCCGTGGTCGGGGTGATCTTCCTGTTCCGGTTCCGCCGGTAGAGGCAGTCCGTCTGACCCCGCGCGGGGCCTCACAGGTGGTCGGGGGCGAGACCGAAGCGGTTAGCTCCCGACCTCCGCCGAGTTTCCGTATTGCGCCTCGTGGAGCTCGGCAAATACGCCCCTCTGATCGATCAGGGTCTGCCAAACGCCCCTCTCCACGACCTGGCCGTCACGCATCACCAGGATCTGGTCAGCGTCTCGGACCGTGGACAGGCGATGCGCGATCAGTATTACGGTTCGACCCACGGCGCGCTGCTGAATCGCCCGCGCCACCCGCTGCTCAACCACGCTATCCAAGGCCGACGTCGCTTCGTCCAGGATCAGGATGTCGGGATCACGCAGGACCGCTCGGGCAAGCGCCAGGCGCTGGCGCTGCCCACCCGATAGACGAACGCCTCGATCTCCCACTTCTGTTTCGAGTCCCGCCGGCAACCGTACGACCCACTCAGACAAGTCCACGTCGTTGAGGGCACCGAAGAGCTCCGCGTCCTCTACTCCTCGACTCAGGCCGAACGTCAGGTTGTCGCGGACCGATCTGTTCAAGAGCCACACGTCCTGACTTACGATGGCCATCTTGTCATGGAGGGACTCCAAGGAGAACTCGCGGACGTCGACGCCATCCAGCATGATGCTCCCCGGCGCACAATCGTAGAAGCGCGCGACGAGATCCACGAGCGTCGTCTTCCCTGCCCCGCTTCGACCCACGATCGCAGTCACTTTCCCCGCCGGAATCGTGGCTTGGATCTCCCGGAGCGTGTCCACTCCCGACTGGTATTGGAATGTCAGGCCGCGAATCTCGATTCGGTCTTCGAGCCGCTCGAACGTGCGGGGTCCGGACGGCACGATGAACTTGCCCTCATCTGAAAAGAGGCCGGCGACCGCTTCAAGCCGGGGGACCTCCTCCGACACCTTGAGGCTGAACAGGCTCAGATACTTGTAATCCGGCAGAGCCTGCTGGAGGATGAGCAAGAACGCGCCAAAAGCCGCCAGATCACCCGGCCGAAAATCCCCCTCCACGAAGATCACCGTGCCCTGGACGGCCAACATCACGAGGAGGATGACGACCTCCTCCACAGGGTAGCGCAGGCTCATGATCCGGTCGCGTCGGACCGCGATGTCCTCGGCCTGTCTCAGCACTTCGGTATACGCCTGAGCGGCGGCTTCTTCCTGTGAGTACGCCTTTACCAACGGGATGGAGCCCAAGAGATCGAGGATTCTCCCTCTCATCCGCCTGTCGACCTCGAGCCCCTCGGTGGAGATACGCCGAACCTGGTTGTTGACGGTGGTCATGAACCAGTTGACGAACGGAAGCGTCACAATGAATGCGATCGATAGTGGCAGCGAGATCGCTACCATCACGGCCGCCTTGACCACTAACCCGACGGCGTATCGGAACAACTCCTCACCCGCTACGAGCAGTCCGAGTACCGAACTCGACCAACCGACCTCCGCATCCACGCGACCGAGCGATTGCTTGTCGAAGTACTGACGGCCAAAGCCCAGTACGCGACCGAAGGTCTCCCGACTCACCGCGACCCGGTAGCGCTCGTTCCGAGCCACGACGAAGAGCTTTCGCAGGTATTCGAGTACTAGCTTGGCCACGCGTCCCAGGATGATCAGAGACACCGTCGCGATCACGAGAAACGCGTCGCGGGCAGGAGGCGCCGAGAGCGCGTCCGGCACCAGGGCGCCAATCCATCCGAAAGCCCGAGACTCGTCGAGGAAGTCGAACGAATTCTCCGCCACCGCGTCGGTCAACGGGACGAGAAGCGAGAACGAAGCTGCTTCGAAGGCGCCCGCCAGGAGGATCATCCCGATCGGAAGCGCCACGTGCCACGGGCGTGCCTCGGCGACCCGCCAATAGCGACGGAGCACCCCCCGAGGGGTCGGCGTCACGTGTTCATTACTGGGGTTCATTACCGGAATTCCTCAGCGCCCGCACCACGACTACGGCGCACGAGTATAGCACCCACATCACGAGTTGACGCATGCGCCGATACCGGAGACGTTGCCAAGACGCCCGACGATCCATGGGAGTAGCCGCGAATGGTACGGGCCTGATTCCTCGGAGGATCCGCCCCAATGCACGACCTCGCAGTCGTCATCCCTGCGTACAAGCCGGACTTCTTCCTCGAAGCACTCTCATCCGTCGCCGCACAAACCGACAAGAGGTTTCACGTCTACGTCGGAAACGACGGAGGCCCTCGAGAGATCGAAGACGTCTGCCGGTCCATCGAGGGCATCGAGCTGACCTATCACCACTTCCCGGAGAACCTCGGCGGACGGTCTCTGGCAGGCCAATGGAATCGATGTGTGGGCCTCTCGTCGGAACCGTGGGTCTGGCTCTTCGCGGATGATGACGTGATGGGTAGCGATTGCGTGGAGTCGTTCTACAAACAGGTCGATACCCTCGGTGAAATCGATGTCGCCCGGTTCAACACGGAGGTCATCGATGCGGAGGGCGTCGTGCTCTCGAGGAACCCTTCCCACCCCGCCCTCGAAGACGGCTCGGCCTTCATCTGGTCGAGACTCATGGGGGCCCGGAACAGCTACGCCGTGGAATACGTCTTCCGCCGAGAAGCCTTTGTGCGGGCCGGGGGCTTCACGGACTATCCAGTCGCCTGGTGCGCGGACGACATAGCATGGTTCGACTTCTCGAGGAGAGGGGGCATCCGCACCCTCGATCAAGGGACGGTGCAGTGGCGAGCGAGCGGGTTGAACATCACGGACGCGAACGATCTGCATCAACGTGAGAAGCTGTCTGCGGGCCTACGGTTCCTGCGCTTCGTCCGGGATGAGGTTCAACCTTCCGGTGAGCAGGATCCGGGTGGAGCCGACTGGGATGGCGCCATCCAGCGCTGGTTCCTCGACCAGGTTCGGTACTTGATGCCTCTTGGCCCTGCTCTATCGCTGAAGGTGGTGCGTGAATCGGATGGAGTATGGCGCGCCCCCAAGGCGACCCGGGCCATCATCGTGATGGTCTGGTCGATCCGTGCCCACCTCCGCAGGGCGTTACGTCGGATGAGCCGTCGTCTCAGCGACCGGTAGAAACTAGCCCTCCGGAACCCTCGTCATCCGACGGGAATCAACCCCTCGCGCGATGCATAGCCGGACTGGAACGGGACCCAGTTTCGTACCGCGACGCGAGCAGCTTCCTCCGTCACGTCGACCTGCAGAGAGATGAATCGGTGGGCAATGAACAGAGTCGGCATGTGGATGATACCCTGCGGGAGAATCTGTTCGGGAGACCGGACGGCCAGGAACCGGGCGCCAGGAGACCCCAGGGGTGCATGGACCTGGTGCGACTCACCGCGGAGGACATGCCCGCCGACAGTGCGGTAGTAATGGGTCTTGAGGGGTGCGGCCGCTTCCTTGAGATCTCGAACCGCTGAAGGGTTGTCCGCCCTGAAGTCGAAAGCGACCTCGACGCGGAGGCGGTCGATGCTCACCGGTTGAAACTCACGTCCGACCCGAAGACCATTGAGGAACTGCGCCACCTGCTGGTCTTTGTGTGGAAGGAGCGCTGTGAGGCCGCCCGCCTCTTCATCGTCGGGGTTCGGATTGGCGGTCAGGTAGGACGCAAGCGACTCGCGAGCGTCCTCGACGCCCATCCGCTCCATCCGCTTGAATTTCAGTGCGGCAAGAACGACGACGGGACACCCCTGCAGCCTCAATCCGATCAATTCCCAGAAGTGGTTTTCCTCCTGCCCACCGAGGTAGATCGACTCGGGATTAGGAATGAAGGAGTACCCGTCACGCACACGCTCGAGATGCTCACGAACGTGTGAAAAGTGTGGCTGTTTCATGGGGAAGTATTGGAGTAGCGGGACCCCGTGACCGTACCGAGAAGGAGCGCCCGCGACAAGACTCCGGAGTGGTCTGAACATCGACGCGGAGCGTGGGTTGCCGAAGCACCTGCACGGGCGTCAGTTGTCCGCTCAGCCTGTGTCGTCCCTTCCGGAAGCCCTCATGCCTTCAAACCCTTGAGTCTCGAGCTCATCGCTCGCTCCCTGAGCTATGGCGAGCGGCCGGCACTCCTGGCCCCCGAGGGTGTCTTCTCGTACGACGACCTCCTTCGGACCTCGGAGATCATCGCCTCGCGGCTCCTCGCCGGGCGCGACGACCTCGAAGGTGAGCGCATCTGTTACCTGGTCCCTCCCGGCTGGGAGTACGCGGCCGTGCAGTGGGGGATCTGGCGCGCTGGGGGAATCGGAGTGCCTCTCGCGACGTCGCACCCGACGGCGGAGTTGGCATACGTACTCGATGACGCAGACCCGGAAGCCGTCGTCGTACATCCTGCCCTGCTCGACCGCGTCGAGGGGGCCGCGAGTGATCGTGCCCTCTCCCTCCTGCAGACACCGGCTCTGCTCCGGGAGGGCCCGCGGGCAGGGCTTCCTGAAGTCGACCACGAGCGCCCCGCGCTCATGCTCTACACCTCAGGCACGACGGGTCGACCGAAAGGGGTGGTGATTACACACGCCAACATCCGGTCACAGGTCGAGTCTCTGACGAAGGCGTGGTCTTGGTCACAGGAAGACCACGTTCTGCTGCACCTCCCGCTCCACCACGTTCACGGGATCACCAACATTCTCACGTCCGCCCTCTGGAACGGTGCGACCTGTGAAATCCTGCCCCGCTTCCGACCGGTTGACGTCTGGGAACGACTGGCCCGCGGTGAAGTCACGCTCTACATGGCGGTGCCGACCGTTTACCGTCGCCTGATCGAGGCTTGGGAGTCAGCCGACGCGGAGACTCGAAGCGCATGGACGGCCGGAGCTCGGGCGTGCCGCCTCATGGTGTCGGGGTCAGCAGCGCTTCCCGTCCCGACGCTCGAGCGTTGGCAGGAGATCACCGGCCAACGGTTACTCGAGCGGTATGGCATGACCGAAATCGGTATGGCGCTGTCGAACGCACTCGATGGCGAGCGCCGCCCGGGCCACGTGGGCAGGCCCCTGCCGGGCGTATCCGTGCGTCTGGTGGACGAGCAGGGGGCCGAAGTCGCGCCGGACATAGCGGGAGAGATCCAGGTCCGCGGCCCAACCGTCTTCGCCGAGTATTGGAAGCGCCCCGACGAGACCATCGAAGCCTTCACCGCGGATGGGTGGTTCAGAACCGGAGACCAGGC
>JBDGVT010000147.1:0-7766 GCA_039585495.1 Gemmatimonadota bacterium
CAACAAGATCACGCTCGCCCCGAGCGATCCGTATGCGACCAGTCGGGGAACGTCGAACCGGCGCGTCGACGACGGTTCGAAGTCCTGTCTGATTGCGGCCAATGGCGGAATGTCTCGGACCTGAAGGAGCGGAATGACCGCGAAGACGACGGCCACCCAGACGCCGATGCCGAGTCCGGCCGCAGCCGACACGACGGAGAATTCCGGTGTGACCTCGACGGGTAACACCCCTGCAAGCGCGATCGGCATCACCCTTTGCAGAACGACGCCGAGGACCACGCCGCCGGCTGCGCCCAGGAGGCCGAGCCAAGCGGCCTGGATGAGATAGGCCAGAAACGCGGTGCTCTGTCCGACGCCAATGCAGCGAAGAACCGCGATGCTCGTGCGCTTTTCACGGATATAGACGTGGATCGCGCTTGCTACGCCGACCCCACCCAGTAGCAGTGCGCCAAGGCCCACGAGGGCGAGGAATCGTCCCAGGAAGCGCACACCGTTGGCGAGGCTTCGCGCCTGTTCCTCGGCCAGTCGGTACCCCGCGCCGGACTCTCGGAAGGTGTCTCCATACATCTCACGAATGGTCCGGCGCGCCTCCAACTCGGGCAGCTGCAGAAAGACCTCGTACCGCGCGAGGCTTCCGAACCCGATCAGGCCGGCGCGGTCGAGCGTCTCCTGCGAGATGTGCACCCGCGGCCCGACGGCGGTTTGAAATGCGAGGTCGGTCGGCAGATCATCCACCGTTGCGGCGATGGCCAGGCGCTCGCGCCCAACGACGATGGTATCTCCGACATCGACACCCAATTGTGTGAGCACCGCCGGATCCACCAGGGCCTGACCTCGCTCGAGGTGCATCCCCCATCGGCCCGCTGGGCTGGTCGTGACCTCTCCGTAGTACGGATAGCCCGGGTCGATCGCTCGGACCTGGAAGAGGCGGACGTTGTTGCTCGTCGGGGCGAGAATCATCGACGACGCAGTCGTGACCCGGGCCGTCGGAACACCGGCCTCTGACAGCGAGTCCACCACGGCCTGTACGGCGGGAGCGAGTGGCTTGTCGTCGGAGAGGCGCGCGTTCGCACCCATGAGGACGTCGGCCTCTTCCTGAACAGAACGGGAGAAATCGTCCCGAAACGAATGGATCGACACCAACGCCGCCACGCCGAGCGTGATGGAGGCCATATATACCCCGACCCGGCGAAAGCCGTGGCGCCCTTCCCGGATGGCGAGCTTCCACGCGAAGCCGACCCTCAGCGGTGCCTTCACGCGGGCGCCACGAGGGGTGCTTTCGCCCCGGCACGATCCGTAGCGATTCGTCCGTCGGCGAGGCTCACCACCCGGTGCGCACGCTCAGCCAGGGACAGGTCGTGGGTTACCAGGACCAGCGTGGTGCTCGCTTCCCGATTGAGTTCCTCGAGCATCTCGACGATCGAATTCCCGGTTTCTTGATCCAGATTTCCCGTGGGTTCGTCGGCGAAGAGGATTTTGGGTCGGTTCGCGAAGGCCCGAGCGAGTGCCACGCGCTGCTGTTCTCCTCCGGACAACTGCGCCGGATAGTGATCCAGACGCATACCGAGCCCCACCCGGTCGAGAAGGCCAGCGGCATGGCCTCGCGCCTCGGCGCCCTCTCCGCGAAGCTCGAGGGGAACGAGCACGTTCTCGAGAGCCGTCAGGGTCGGGAGAAGATGGAAAGTCTGGAAGACGAAGCCGACCTTCTGCGCTCTGAATTCCGCGCGGCCATCCTCCGAGAACGTGAAGATGTCCTCCCCGTCGAGCAGCACACGGCCCCCGCTCGGCTCATCCAGGCCGGCCAGAAGACCGAGGAGGGTCGTCTTTCCGCTGCCTGAGGGTCCGACGACCGCCACGAACGATTGGGCCTCAATCTGCAGATCCAAAGAGCGCAGCACGGGTAGAGGTCTACCACCGCTGATGTAGTTTTTGGTCAGCCCCTCGGCCACAATCATCATGACACGCCAGATCTCCTTCCTAATCGTCTTCGCGCTCAACGGCTGCGTTCCACAGGACTCGCCTCCCGTGCAGGCCGACGCTGTCGCTGATTCCCCCTTGGTGGTCGCGTCTCCGACAGGGGTTCCCTTGGGCGATGGGCCGGTCGTGGTATTTCTCGGGACGAGCCTGACTGCTGGGCTCGGGTTGGAAAGTGTGGCCGAGAGCTACGTGACCCGACTCGACGAACTCGCGGACTCGGCGGGAATGCCGTTTCACGCCGTCAACGCAGGGGTTTCGGGCGAGACGAGTGCTGGGGGGCTCCGGCGTCTGGACTGGGTTCTGCGTCAGCCTATCGACGTGCTCGTAGTTGAGCTGGGGGCGAACGACGGGCTCCGGGGCCAGGACCCCTTCGCCCTCGCAGACAACCTCACACAGATCATTCGACGGACGAGGACTCGGTACCCCGGAATCCGTGTGATTCTGGCCGGCATGGAGGCGCCCCCCAACCTCGGTGAGATGTACACCGAGGCCTTCCGGCAGGTGTTCGTCGGTGTCGCCGAGTCCGAGGACGCGGTATTGATTCCGTTCCTGCTCGACGGTGTCGCCGGTGTGCCGGAACTCAATCAGGACGACCGCATCCACCCCACAGCAGAGGGACACCGAATGATCGCTGCCCACGCGTGGCCGGTGCTGGAGCGAGTGTTGAACGATTTGGCAGATGGGAGAGACGATGCGTAGTGCATTCGGACCCGGAACCATTGTGCTCGGTGGTGGAGCGGGTGTGCTGGTCCTCTTCCTGGCGGTGGGCTTCCTTCTGCCGTCGGAGTGGGCCAGCGCTGCCTCCGACACACTGGAGGCCACGGACGACGAGATCCTCCGGCTCCTCGATTCCCCGGAAGGATGGCAGACGTGGACGACCTGGCCCGACTCCGGCCTGACCCGGTCCGGCCCGGATCGTGGTGCCGGCGCGGCGATCAGCTGGGACGATCGCGAGGTCGGCTCGGGTAGCTTCACGATCCGAAGCGTCGCCCCGGATGTCGTGACCTACACGGTCGAAGTCGCTGGAGCCGGTGGTGCCGTCATGCGAACGATAGGCTCGGTCACGCTGTCCAGTGAGGGCGACGGTACCCGCGTTCTCTGGGAAGAGTCAGGAGACCTCGGACGCAATCCGCTCATGGGCTTCTGGGCTCTCTCGATGGAGCGCGCACAGGGAACGGAGATGGGAAAGGGTCTCGACCGGCTCAACGAGGTCGTCCTGCGGGCCCGAGGGACCGCGGAACAAGAAGCGCCCGCCGACTCCTCGTCGACGGGCGCCTACTGACGGAACCAGGCCGGAGTTACCGGTTTCTCGCCCAGTCGATCAACTCACGATTGGTCGCGGTCTTCCCCATCGCCCCGAGCAGTTCGAGCATGCCGTCGACCACTCCAGCGCCTGAGAGCTGCCTGCGCATCGCGTGTGACATCCACAGATCATCGTCATTCAGAAGGAGTTCCTCCTTCCGCGTAGACGATCCGGTCAGGTCGATCGCCGGGTAGATCCGCTTGTCGGCCAGCTCACGAGACAGGAGCAGCTCGCTGTTCCCTGTCCCCTTGAACTCCTCGAAGATCACTTGATCCATCCGGGATCCGGTGTCGACGAGAGCCGTCGCGATAATGGTCAGAGAGCCGCCCCCCTGGCTCGCAGCGATTTTCCTCGCCGAGCCGAGGAACCGTTTCGGCTTCTCGAGTGCATTCGAATCCAGTCCGCCGGACATGGTCCTTCCGCTGCCGGACTGCGCCGAGTTGTAGGCCCGTGCCATGCGCGTAATGGAATCGAGGATGATTACGACATCCTCACCCTGCTCCACCCGTCGGCGGGCACGCTCGAGTGTCATCTCGGCGACCTGGACATGGCGTTCCGGGGGCCGATCGAAGGTCGACGCGATCACCTCGCCGAAGCCGCACGCCTCCATCTCGGTCACCTCCTCGGGACGTTCATCCACGAGGAGAATCATGAGGTGGCACTCGGGGTGATTCTTGACGATGCCTTCGGCGACCGCCTGCATGACCATCGTCTTACCGGCCTTGGCCGGTGCGACGATCAGGGCACGCTGGCCTTTCCCGAACGGACAGAACAGGTCGATGACGCGGTTGGTCAACTCCGGCTCATTACGCCACGTGCGTCCGCACTCGAGCTTGAGCTGCTCGTCCGGATGCATGGCGCTGAGCTGGTTGAAATCCGGGCGTCTCTTTGCTTCGTCCGGCGGATGGTCGTTGACCAACGCCAGGTACGCGAGCGGCGGACTCTTCCCGCTCCGCGCCTGTGTGCCGACGATTCCCATGAGTTCGTCTCCGCTCCTCAGTCCGTACTTCTGGACGATGCGGGAACTCACGTAGATGTCGTCGCTGCCGGGCGCATAGCCGGACTCACGCCGCCGGACGAATCCGGAGCCACTTCCCAGGACCTCGAGAAGCCCGAGCGGCCGTGACATGGCCAGGAGCTCCTCCGGGTCATCGGGAAGGTCGGCCATGAGTTCGGCTTCACTCGGTCCGCTCCGCTCTTCATTGCGCGGCTTACGGCGACGACCCCTACGGCGACGCTTGTTGCGTCGCGGCTTGTCGCCCTGGCCTTCCCGTCCTTGCCGGCCCTGATTCTCCTGGCCGTTCGAACTCGGGGACTCTTTGGGCGACGCCTCGTTTGCAGGCGCGTCTTGTTTTGGTGCTTCTGACTTTGGTGCTTCTGGCGATTCGGGCACGATTCAACCCATGTTGACGGACCGCTCAGGTGAGGGGTAACTCACCGGCGCCCGTCGGGAGGTAATTCCACAAACGAAATTGTTCATGGTCCCGTCCGTCCAGCGGGCCGAAGGGCCACACCGGCGCCGACTGTGCAAACTGCACGGCGGCTGGACAGGAGCAATCTTCCACGAAGTGCGGCGAGGATCAAGGTGCTTGCCGCGATTACTTCACTAACGGATCGAGATCACAAGCATCGCGTGACCTCCATGAACCGGTAATGAAACATACGCAGACAAGTCGAAGGGGGTTTCTGCAGGCACTCGGCGCGGCCGGTGCCGGGACCGCGCTCCTGGGTCGAGCAGAACGCCTGGAGGCGGCGCTGGCGCCGATGGATGGGCTCTCGTTCGATGCCGCGAGCCCTGACTCGATTCGCCGGCTGCGCGACCAATATCTCCTTTCCCGCGACCTGATCTACCTCAACCACGCGTCGATCGGGACGGTCCCGATTCCCGTTCACCAGGCACACGTCGGCTACCTGGAGTTGTGTGAGAGTCATCCGTCGCTCTACGTCTGGGGCCGTGTGTGGCGAGAGGTCACGGAGAACACCCGTAGCGCCGCCGCCGACCTGCTCGGGTGCTCCCCCGACGACCTGGCGATCACGCACAATACGACCGAGGGCTTCAACATCCTCGCACACGGACTGCCTCTGGGCCGCGGTGACGAGGTGCTCTTCAGCTCGTTGAATCATCCGGGCGCGTCGGTGCCGTGGCGTGGGCTCTCGGATGGGCGTGGCTTCTCGGTCCGCAGCTTCGAGTTTCCGACGACCCGAGGTGCCGAGATGACGGTCGAAGAGGTCGTCTCCCTTCACGTCGACCAGATCCGGCCCGGAACGCGAGCGCTCGTGATCCCCCACGTCGACAACTCGATAGGTATGCTGCACCCGCTGCTCGAGATCGCGGACGCGGTCCGCGCGCGCGGCGTGCAATACGTTCTCGTCGATGGGGCACAGTCGGCAGGAATGGTACCGGTGGACCTGGCTCAGTCGGGTGTCGATGCCTACTCGATGAGCCCGCACAAGTGGATTCAGGCGCCCAAGGGACTCGGTCTCTTCTGGGCGGCTCCCTCGCTGCGGCCGGCTCTTCCCCGAATGTGGTTCCGGACCGGCGGGGAAGCGATCGAGCGGTCCGCGAGGAAGTATGAGGACTATTCGACACGTGCGTGGCCGGCTGTGGTGGCGTTGGGTGATGCGCTCGCGTTTCAGGCCGCGATTGGGGAATCAGAGAAACAGCGGCGATATGGCGCTCTTTGGCAGCGCATCCACGATCGCGCCGTGGCGGAGCGGGCATTGGCCTTCCGATCGCCGAAGGACCCTGCACTGCGGTCGATGATTACTGCGGTCGAGGTGACCGGGGTTTCGGCGCTTGAGGTTGGGGGCTCGCTTCACACGGAGCACGGGGGCGTGGTACGAGCGTTCGGTGACCCCTTGAACACGCTCAGGCTCTCACCGAATCTCGCGACGGAGGATACCGAGCTGGATCGCTTCCTGGACCTCATGGTGGAGGCCGGAAGTTGAGCAATAACGCGGCATCCGTCCGCCCTCGGGAGTGTCCCAAAGTGGCGCCAAGTGTCTCTTGGGCGAGACACTTGGCCGGCTTGAGAAGCACCTGAAGTGTATGCTGCAACATGTTGGACGCCAGGGAGTTATGGCGGTGTGCGCGTGGTGGCACGTCCCCTGCACCTAAGGGAGACATGATTCAGCGAAGGAGGACCCAAGTGCGAAGCGCCCGCCGATCGATTCTGGTTTTCGCCATGCTCGCCAGCTTTGGCGCCGTCGAGGCCGAGGCTCAGGCCAGTGTCTCATTCTCAGTGGGGGCCGGCCCGCTGTTCGCCGGTGTCGGCTTGGGGTTCGGCAGTCACTATGACGTCGGATCGGTCTTTGTGGGCGCGGCATTCGGTTCTGCGCATCCGGGATACGTCGGGAGCTACGATCCATACGTGGCCCCGGTGTACTACTCGAGCTGCTGGGACTACTACTGGGATCGTTACTACGACCCCTACGTCGGCTATTACGGTGATTGTGTGGTAGGTAGCCACTACTCCCGGGCGTATTCGCCCTACTGGGGAGGGCACTACGGGCCCCGCTACTCATACGTGTACGCAAGCAGCCCCTACTGGGGCCCGTACTGGGGATACTCCCCCTGGAGTGGTAGCTACTGGAACGGCTATTGGGATGGCTACTACACCGCCTCATACTGGGGCGGATACAGCTACTACGGCTACAACTCGCACGTGGTCTACGCGTACAACACTCCGACCCGTTACGCCTACAACCCGTCGCCGCTGTATCGCGGGGGTACGCAGTACAAGGAGAACGCACGCGGCTCGACGCAGCGTACGGCGCAACGGCGTCCGGCTGCCGTATCGGGTGCGGGGAGCCGGACAGCAGTGGGCTCCGCCCAGGGTTCAAGGGCCTCCGGTGCTACGGCTGTGAATCGCAGAGCACCACAGACCACTCCGACCGGGCGTACGGCCACGAGCGCGACGCGTACGGCGGATGGCGCGCGGACCGCGAGCGGCGATCGTGCCTCCAGGGCGCCCACGGTCGGGCGAGCGCCGATCTCCGTGGGAAGCACGACCCGTGGTGGACCCGCCAGTCGACCGTCAGCGGCCCTGCCCCGCAGGACCCCGACGTCGTCAGCGACCACGACGAGGGACGGTAGCTCTTCGAGGGCGACGGCGACCACGAACCGCGCTACTACTCGCACGACGCCCACCACACGTGGGACGACTTCGCGGGACAGAGCCACGTCCAGTCGCACCCCGACGACGCGCTCTGGTGCACGTTCGGCTCCTTCGAGCCGCGCCGCACCGAGCCGGACTCAGAACAGAGCTACCCCGAGCAGAACGCCACCGGCGCGTGCGAATACCGCGCGTCAACCGGCCACGCGGTCGGCGCCTCGCGGCGATGCGTCCAGGGCTGCGCCGCAGAGGGCGCCTGCCACGCGGTCCGCTCCACGGGCGGCCCCGCGGCGCGCACCGGTCACCCGTTCGGCGCCTTCACGGGGCTCGGCCACGAGGTCCGCGCCCAGAACAGCGCCTTCACGGGGCTC
>JBDGVT010000148.1:0-8783 GCA_039585495.1 Gemmatimonadota bacterium
GGCTTCGGCGGTGGTGGCGGCAGCCAGACGCCGTCCAAGTCGGCCGGCGCGAACCGGTTCCGCTGGAACCAGCGGCTCGCGGGATGGACCGACTTCGAAGGGCGGATCTTCTGGGCAGCCGGAAACAACGGCCCCGCCGTCCTACCCGGCACGTACACGGTCCGTCTGACGGTGGACGGTGAGGCGCAGAGCCAGGACTTCGAGATCAAGATGAACCCGCGCGCCATCGTCGATGGAGTCACGTTCGCGGACCTGGAGGAGAGGTTCGAGTTCTCACTCAGGATTCGAGACCGGGTCACGGACGCGAACGAGGCGGTCATGCGGATCCGTTCCATCAAGGAGCAGATCGGTGAGCGGCTGACCGAGAGCGACAACGCGGAACTCGCGTCGCTGGCGGGTACCGTGGACGATCGCCTCGGGGGCGTGGAGGGGGAGGTCTACCAGGTTCAGAACCGCTCGAACCAGGACCCGCTGAACTACCCCATCAAGCTGAACAACAAGATCGCCGCTCTGCAGAATCTCGTCGAAGGTGCCGAGACTCGACCTACCGACCAGTCCTACGAAGTCTTCGAGACACTGTCCGGCCAGTTGGAGACCGAGTTGGAGCAGATGAACCTCATCATCCAGCAGGATCTGGCGCGACTGAACGAACTCCTGCGGGAGTTGGGGCTCGATCCGATCGACACGGAGCGACTGATCACCTGAGCCCGGACGGGCGATAATGCTGCCAAGGATCATCACCAGGCTGGTCGGTTGGGCCGTGGCAGTCTTCTACAGCATTGAAAGAGCGGGGCCTCGGCTGGAGCCGGGCCCCGTTCTCGTGACGGCGAACCACCCGAACGCGTTGGTCGATCCGCTGGTGATCTTCCATACCGCCGGGCGTGCTACGCGCCCGTTGGCCAAGGCGCCCCTCTTCGAGCACGCACTGATCGGGACCGTGCTCAAAGGGCTGGGTGGGCTCCCGGTGTACCGGAAGCAGGATGATCCGGCCCTCATGCACCTCAATGATCGAACGTTCGATGCGGCGATCGCGGCGCTTCAGAGCGGTGGCGCGGTGCAGATCTATCCTGAGGGGCAGAGTCATTCGGAACCCTCGCTCACACCACTCAGGACCGGTGCGGCCCGGATCGCGTTGATGGCCGAGTCGGGCCGGTTGGGCCCTTGGCGTACGAATTCAGCCGGTCGGCCTCACGTACACGAGGAAGCACCTCTTTCGAGGGCGAGCGATGGCGTCGTATGGCGAACCGATCGAGGTGGGCGGATTCCGGGAAGTCTTTGAGCGAGATGAGCGGGAGGCGGCGCGTCAGTTGACGGAAATCGTGCGTGATCGCCTCGAGGGTCTGACCCTGAACTTCGAGGCGGCCGAGGATGAGGAGGTGATCGAGGTCGCCGAGCGCCTCTACGCCCGTCGAAAGGGGATGAGCCGACCTCGCGAGCGTGACCCCATGGTCGACCGGATACCACGTATGCAGCGTTTTGCCAGAGGCCTGCGCTGGCTTCGGGAAGAGGACCCAGAACGGTTGGCCGAGTTGCGGAATTCCGTGATCCGTTACCGGCGTCTGCTGACGCTGTTCGGGGCGACGGAGGGGGACGTGCCCTCTCGATACAAGCTGGGGCGGGTCCTTGGATATTCACTGAGGCAGCTGGGCATGCTTGCGCTCGTCTTTCCCGTGGCGGCCTTTGGGGCCCTCATGTGGGCGCCGCCCTTCGTGTTCACCGGGTGGGCCGCGCCTCGTTTCCGACCGGAGTTGGACCAGATCGCTACCTACAAGGTCTCGATCGCGATCATCAGCTATCCGGTCTGGTTCGCTTTGCTCCTGGCCGCGGTCTGGTTGAAGGGGGGAGCTTCGATGGTCGTCCTCATGGCAATCGTACTGCCGATCGCGGGTCTCGCCACGGTCGCCTGGCGAGACCGGCAGGGGGTCGTACGCGAAGATCTGCGGGTCTTCCTGCGCGTGAGAGGGAGAACCCAGTCACGAGCCCGATTGGCCGAGCTCCGAGGCCAGCTCGTGGGAGAATTCGACGAACTCGCCGAGGCCTGGAGGGCAGCGGGGGAGCCGTAAGCAGGCCTCAGCCGAGGCTCGCCCTGTCGAAGTTCGTCCGGCCCCACTTGGCTCCGGAGCAGGCTCTTCCTATCGTCCGACCGCTCGAGGGACGCCTGATGTCTCTTGGACGGCTTGCTGAGGGGGCGGAGGGAGACTGGTGTCTCCGGCGGTCTTCAAAACCGTGCAGCCCGGCTAGAACCCGGGTAGGTGGGTTCGATTCCCACACGTTCCCGCCAGCTGGCGGACTTGCCCTAGTTCGGCAGCCTGAGCTTGAGGCTCATCTCGACACGGCCATCTCCGACCGGCACCGCTTCGACCTCGAGTGGGTCCGGGAAGTGCGCGAGGTGGGCGGACACGTAGGCGTCGACCCCACTGATGAGCAGGAAGAAGAGGCTGGCGGCGATCAGGTCTTCACGTTGTTCATGGCGACTGTCGACCAGACTTCCCAGGTCCTCCACCCCCTGGTCCTCTTCGACCAGGCGGTCCAGCTCTTCTGGGTCGACTACACCCTCTGCCATCCACTTTCGTCGAACCACGTCCTCACGAAAGTCGAGCCGACTTTCGGCCTCGTTTATGCGCACGCGAGTACGGGAGAGGGTGTACAGCGTCGCGGTCTGAAGGGCGAAGTAGAAGCCGCCGCGGGTGTAGGAACCGATGGCCGCGTGACCCCAGCCCGGCACGAGGAACGCCCTCCAGAGTGCTCCCCCGGGGGAGATCGTCACCGGCGGTCGGACCGAGGGCTCGAGGGCGGTCGGTGTGGGTCGTTCCTGCGCACCTGCGTTGAGTGGAGACACGGCAAGGAGTCCAGCCATGGCGCACATCCAAAGCGAGCGGCGCGTAGTCAGTCGGTTCGTGGTCCCGCTCCGTGGTGTCGTCATGATGCGCGGTCCCGCCAGTCGGCGAGGCGTGGCGGCTCGCCCTCTTGCAGCGTCACGTAGCTCTGATGAAACACCCAGTCTCCCGAGTTCACGTACCAGCGTCCGGGCGATATTTCCCGAACGATCGGCAGGTGCGTGTGACCCAGGAGTACCAACTCGAGTTCCCGATCCATTTCCATGGTCCGGACGGCCCAGGACTCCAGGGCCGCGGACCGCTCCTTCTGAGCTTCTCCCCACTGGTCCCAGCGATCCTGCGTGTTCGACACCGCCTCCGCCACTCGGTCACCGAGGGCGACCGGAAGACAGCCGAATGCGAACCGTGTAACCGGGGATCTCAATACCGTCTTGGCCACGCGGTATCCGACGTCGCCTTTGCCGAGCCCATCTCCGTGCGCCAGGAGGGCTCGGCGACCGGCGATCTCGCGAACCTCGGGTTCCTGTAGAAACTCGACCCCGATCTCTTCACGCAGGTAGGCACCCCCCCACCAGTCGTGGTTGCCACCGACCAGCGTGATCGGGACCCCAGCCGCGACGATCTCCCGAAGCTTCGCGAGCATCTCGTCGTGGCCGCGCGTGATTCCCCACCGATACTCGAACCAGAAGTCGAAGAGGTCCCCGTTGATGATGATGGACGACGCCTCGACGGCCGCGAAGTCGAGCCAGGCAAGAAAGGCGCGTTCGTGCGCGGGCGGGGCTCCTCCCAGATGCACGTCGGAGGCCAGGAGAACGGGTTTCGTCGCAGACACGCGTGAAGGTAGGCGCGAACCGCGGTCGGCTGGAAGGGGTACGACGGTCCAGTTCATCTCGTCGATGCCGAATTCTACCGCAGGAAATGACTTGCCTCGCTTCAATACAGCACCGCGAACCCGATCGGTCGGAGTCTGGCTGTTGTCTGGTGCACTCGTGGTCACGTCTTGCGGTCCGAAGCGACTCACCGTGGTCGGGCCCCTTCAGGACATGGAGGCGAGTGCTCGGGCAGTGGAGCGGGGGACGCGACTCGATGAGCCTGTGCGCATCGACTTCACGTGGGAGTTGAACGAGTCTGGATCTCGCGTCGACGGGGTTGGTGTGGCCCGAATCGAACCCCCCTATCGGGCGCGGCTCGATCTGTTCCTCGACAACGGGGAGTCGGTGATCTCGGCCGCACTCGTGGACGACGAATTGCGCCTGCCCTACGGCTCTCCTGATGACGTACTCCCACCGGTCGATCTCATGTGGGGGACGTTGGGGGTCTTTCGGCCCTTCGGCGAGACCCGCCTGGTGGGTGGGGACCGCCTCGAAGACCGGTCGGAACGCCTGCGCTATCGGTACCCCGACGGCACCGAGCTGCACTACGAGATCGCGAGCGACGCGGTACGGGCCCTCGAGTTGATGGAGGGGACGTCGGTCGTGCAATGGGTACGACTTGTCCACGAGGGTCAGAGTCGCTATCCGAAGAGTGCGACATACAGGAACCTGGTGGAGTTCCGGGAGTTGAAGATCACACGTGAGTCGGTAGCCTTCGCGGAACGGTTCGATCCTGCCATCTGGGATCCCCGGGAGTAGAGACGATGCTCGAGCGTCACACAGGAGTACGAAGAGCCGCGGAAGCGTCCGTGATCGCCATTACGGTATTGCTTTCGGGCTGCATGTACTCGTTTCGCGCTGGGTCTTTCCCGCCGGAGCACATCAAGACCATTGCGATCGAGCCTTTCGGTAACGAGACCGCACGTTTCGAACTCTCCGCCGAGCTGTACGACCAGTTGCTTCGTAACCTCCCCGGAGCGCTCGGAATCCGGACCGCCGGGGCGGACATCGCGGACGCGATCGTGCGCGGATCGATCAACCGCTACGACGTGGTCGCGCCCAACTATCGGGCGGCTCAGCAGGGGCAGGCCGCCCAGGTCCTCCAGCGTCAGGTGAATATCTCCGTCAGCGTCGAGATCGTGGATCTCGTCGAAAACGTGATCCTCTGGGAGTCCAGCAACGTGACTGCTCTCGGTGAGTTTCCCGAGGGCGCCCCGGAGGATGGAGGCCGCGCGCGGGCCATCGAACTCTTAGTTCAGGAGATTGTGGACGGCGCCCAGTCCAACTGGTAGATTCGGCCTCGATTTTCCTTGGAGACCCTCCGGTCTCCGCCCTCCCAAAACAGATTCCTGAAAGGGGTGAGCTTGCTCCGAGCGTTCGGACTGGGCGTGATTCTCTTTGGATTCTGGCTCAGTCTCTCGGGCCACTACACCCCGCTGCTCCTCAGCTTCGGGGTGGCTTCGTGCGTGCTTGTGGTTTACCTGTCCGTACGCATGGAGGTGGTCGACGAAGAGGGTGTCCCGCTCCATCTTCGCGGACGCTTTTGGATCGGCTACCTCCCTTGGCTCATGAAGGAGATCTTCGTTGCGAATGTCGCGGTCGCGAAGATCATTCTCGACCCGGCCCTCCCGATCAGTCCCCGGATGGTGGTCTTCCCCGGTTCTCAGAAGACCGACCTGGGTCGGGCGATCTACGCGAACTCGATCACGCTGACGCCCGGAACGATCACGACCGGAGTGCAGGGTCAGGAGTTCCAGATCCACGCGCTCACAGCCGCCGATCTGGAGACGAACGAGCAGGACGAGATGGATCGGCGCTGCACCCATGTCGAGCAGGGGGGCTAGATGTTTGTAGCCGCCACCGCGGGCATACTCGCCTCGATGTCACTTGCTTTGACGAGAGCCCTACTCGGCCCGACCGTCTACGATCGGGTCCTCGCGGTGAACACCTTCGGGACGAAGACCGTGCTGCTCATCGCCGTGCTGGGCTTCCTGACCGATCGCCCCGAGTTTCTCGACCTCGCGCTCGTCTATGCGCTGATCAACTTCATCGGCACGATCGCCGTCCTGAAGTTCTTCGAGTTTGGTGATCTCGGCCTGACGCGTCGCGCACCGAACGAGGCCGAGTGATGGACATGGTTTTCGATGTCCTGAGCTGGATCTCGATCGTCGGGGGGCTCTTCTTCATGCTCGTCGGGACCGTCGGCGTGCTTCGCATGCCGGACGTCTACACGCGCCTGCACGCGGCCGGGATGACGGACACGATGGGGGCTGGCCTTCTCATTCTCGGGATGAGCCTGCAGACGGTGCTCGGAATCGTTCACGGAGAGTCGAGCTACTGGTTCGTCCTGATACGGCTCGTGCTCGTCTACGCCTTCCTGATGTTCACGAGCCCCATCGCGACGCACGCGCTCGCTCGAGCCGCGCTCGCGGGTGGTGTCGAGCCCTGGACCAGCCCGGAGGATGACGGATGACAGAGTTCGTCGACATCGTCCTGCTGATTCTGCTCGCCGTGACCGGCGTCGCCGTCATCCGGATGCGAAACCTGTTCGCGGCCGTGATGCTCGCCGGGATCTACAGCCTTGTTTCTGCGGGATTGTTCGTCGTCATGGACGCCGTGGACGTCGCCTTCACCGAGGCGGCCGTCGGCGCGGGAATCTCGACGGTTCTGATGCTGAGCACGCTAGCGCTGGTCGGCTACAAGGAACACAAGCCGCAACACACACCCATCCTCCCGCTCTTCGTGGTCTTCGTTACGGGTGGGATCCTGGTCTACGGTACCTCGGAGATCCCGCCGTTCGGAGCTGCCGACAATCCGGCTCACGAGCACGTGGCACCGCACTACCTGGAGGAGTCGTGGCACGAGATCCACATCCCGAACGTCGTGACGTCGGTGCTCGGCTCGTACCGAGGGTACGACACGATGGGTGAGACCGCGGTGGTCTTTGCTGCGATGGTCGGCGTACTCCTCCTGCTCGCCCGCGGCCCACTTCCCAAGAGGGTCTTCCACCAGGGACGCTGGACCACCGTTCGTCCGGGCACGACGAGGGAAGAACTGGTGGCGCTCATCGAGGAAGAAGGGCCGATGGGTCACCCGCCTCCAGCCACGGATACGGGGACGTTATCGTCGGCCATGATCCCTGAGGATGAAGCGGAGGAGGCCGACGATGGATGATCGGGTGATCCTCCGCATCGGGGCCAAGATCCTCATCCCCTTCATCCTTCTGTTCGCGCTGTACGTCCAGTTCCACGGCGACTATGGCCCGGGTGGTGGCTTCCAGGCCGGAGTGATCTTCGCCGCGGGCTTCATCCTCTACGCGCTCGTCTTCGGGCTCGGGAACGTCATCAAGGCGCTTCCCCCGAAGGCGGTCTATGTGTGCGGTGCCGCAGGAGTCTTCCTCTTCCTGGCGGTCGGGTTCGTCACCATGGCGATGGGTGGCGAGTTCCTGAACTACAACGTGCTCGCCCACGACCCTGCGCATGGCCAGCACTACGGGATCCTGGCCGTCGAGCTCGGGGTGCTGATCACCGTGTTCGGCGTGATGGTTGCGCTCTTCTACGCCTTCGCGGGGCGCAGGAGGATCGACCCATGATGGCGCTCGGGCTGTTCAACTACTGGGCGGTGATCGTCCTCATGATGGTCGGCTTCTACACGCTCATCGCGCGTGGAAACCTGGTCAAGAAGCTGATCGGTCTGAACATCTTTCAGACCTCGGTCATTCTGATGTACGTCTCGTTCGGGAAGATCGCCGGCGGAACGGCACCCATTCTCATCGAGTCGGGAGACGACCACGCGGTCGAGGGTACCGAGGCGGCGCTGTCGGCGGTCGAGGCCGCGGGCTTCGTCGCATATTCGAATCCGATCCCGCACGTGCTCATGCTTACCGCGATCGTGGTCGGTGTCGCCACGCTCGCGCTTGGACTGAGCCTCGTTGTGCGGATCAAAGAGGCGTACGGGACCATCGAGGAAGACGAAATCCAGGATGAGGCGCTGTGAGCGAGCACCTCCCCATTCTCCTCGTGGTGGTGCCGCTCATTCTGGCACCGGTTGCCGCGCTCGTCGGGCGCTGGCGGGCGGCCTGGCTGGTTGCGGTTGCAGCGTGTTGGTGGGCCTTCGGCGCCTCGATCCTGCTTCTCCAGCGTGTCCGCGCTGAGGGAGTCGTCAGCTACGAACTCGGCGGATGGCAGGCGCCGTACGGGATCGAGTATCGCATCGACCTCGTCAGTGCCTTTGTCGCACTGATTGTGGCCGCCATCGGTGCGGTCACGATTCTCTATGCGCGAACGAGCATCGAGCGGGAGGTTTCCGAGGACCGGGGGGCGCTCTTCTACTCGGCCTTCCTCCTCTGCCTGAGTGGCCTGCTCGGCATCACCGTAACGGGCGACGTCTTCAACGTCTTCGTCTTCCTCGAGATCTCATCGTTGTCCGCGTACGCGATGATCGCACTGGGTCAGGATCGACGAGCGCTAACCGCCGCCTTCCAGTATCTCATCATGGGAAGCGTCGGCGCGACGTTCATCGTCATCGGCATCGGGCTCATGTACGTCATGACCGGCACGCTCAACATGGCGGACCTGGCCGAGCGGATTCCCGCCGTCGCCGACAATCGCACGATCCCCGTGGCGTTCACCTTCCTGACCGTCGGAATCACCCTCAAGCTGGCACTCTTCCCGCTCCACCTCTGGCTGCCGAACGCATACACCTACGCGCCGTCGGCCGTCACCGCCTTCATCGCGTCGACCGCGACCAAGGTCGCCGTCTACCTGCTGTTGCGTTTCTTCTTCACGGTCTTCGGTGCGGACTTCTCGTTCGGGCAGATGAACCTGAACATGGTCCTGATGCCGCTCGCCGTGGTGGCGATTCTCGCGATGTCGCTGGTGGCCATTTATCAGGCCAACGTGAAGCGACTGCTGGCCTTCTCGAGTGTCGCCCAGATCGGATACATGGTCTTGGGCATCAGCTTCGGGTCGGTCCTCGGTGTGACGGCCGGAATCCTGCACCTCTTCAATCACGCGCTCATGAAAGGCGCGCTCTTCATGGCGATGGGCTGCGTGATGTACAGCGTGGGCTCGGT
>JBDGVT010000149.1:0-8307 GCA_039585495.1 Gemmatimonadota bacterium
GCCAAGGCGGAAGCGAGGCTGGCGACCGGAGTAGGCGATGGTGGAAATTCTGGAAGTAGCTCCGTCGCCATCTAACAAGCGATTGCTACAGACACGGGAGAGCTTGAGCAAAGGACCTCGCGTTTATGGTTGGCCGTAACTCCGCTGCTAGATCCCTTCGTACGAAATCGGCACTCTTCAAATGGGGCCAAGAGTAGCTCGACGAGCCGATCACCTTCCGCCGTGTCTAGGTAGGCTCGACCTTGCTCGCGTAGCGAAGCTCCTCTACGCCTGCGATTGCATCCCGATTGCATCTCTGAAAACGGTTGTATTCGGTTATTTCGGGGGGGCATTCCGGTTATTTCGGGCCGAAATCGCCTTTTACTATGCGAAAACCGCCGGAATCGGGGGTGTTAGAAGACTCTTTGCAAGCAGGAGGTCGCCAGTTCGATCCTGGCTGGCTCCACTGTTGGAAGATGAAGCCCCGCTTGAGGTTATGGCCTCGCCACTGACCAAGTTCAGCTGACCCCCGCTTTCCGTCGTTTCGAAGGCCTGGCTCGCACTCGCACAACCCATTGCCCGGCTGGGCCCTCCAGGATCAAGTGTGAAGTGCAACGCGGCTTATGCCCGGTATGTACGATAGGCACTCCTTCAACACGCGCACGCAGTTATCGAGGCGCGGCCCCCATGACCTCCTCGGGCATCCAGGGTCCCAGGGCTGCCATCTCCCGCTGCCACTCCCGTTGACGGGTCTCGATGTCATCGAGCCATGCCTGGAATTCGGGGTGATCCCGGATCCCGTCGTAGTAGGGCGCGTCCTTGAGCCAATGCAGGCGCACCGGGTCGAGCCTCACCGCTTCCCGGAACCAGCGAAGTTGTTCGGCCTCGTCATGCAGGACGGAGGCGATCACGCTGAGATCGTTGATGCCCGCGAGCCCGATTCGGCCCGCCCCGTGTTGCTGGAGACGCAGCGCCTCCAGGTTCCGGAGCCGCTCCATCCCCGACTCGCGACCGCTCCGTGCCTCGGACCACCCCAAGAATGCGCCGGCCGTGGGAAAGGCATTCGTCGCAAGAGAAAGGGCCGGCGCCGGGATCGCGCTGAGGGCCTCGAAGGCGGCGTCGGGGTCGTCGAGGGCGACGAAAAGGAGACCAGCATAATAGAGCGACGCTACATTGTCCGAGCCGACTGCGCGCATCTGGGTGATATGCCGGCGCAGATCGGCGACCCTTCGCGACTGATACGCTCCGCTGGCCATCCCCAGTGCCCCATAGAGCCGCGCGCCTCGGACCCGCGGGTCGGATTCGTCCAGCTCGAACAAACGTCGGGACCAGGCTTCGGATTCCCGGTACATTCCGATGTAGCCAAGATTATTGGCGAGGTGCAGCAGGGTCCTCCAGTCTCCCCGGTCGAGCCTCGCTCCCTGCCGGCCGGCGAGGGCTCCCTGCACGAAGTCCAGGCTCCACCACCCGATGGCCGCGAGCGTGCCCCAGGCCGGAGCGTACCCCGGGTCGATACTCAGCGCCCGCTCGAGGGAGATTCGAGCCTCGGCGAAACGTAGTCGGTTGCCGAGTTGCCAGCCACGCGTCATGAGCGCCGGGGGCAAGTCCGGGTCGAGACGCACCGCGGTCTCAGCCCGAGCAAGCGAAGAATCTCCGGTGGGAAGTCCGTGTGAGGCGGAGCCTGTAATGAAAACCTCTGAGAGGCGCGCGTGGCCAACGGCGAAGGCCGTATCGAGGCTCGTCGCCCGACGCAGGAGCGCCACCAGGGTCTCGTACTCCTCGATGTCGTACGGGTCCAGCTCCGCCGCCCGAAGAAAGATGTCGTACGCGAGCGGGTCCTGCGTCGGCGGTCGCTCGAGGCGCTCCTGCTCGTCCGGGGTCACGACCGCCTGCACCCCGCCAGCGATGGCGCGCGCCATCTGGCCCTGGACCGCGAAGACGTCATCCAGGCTCTCGTCGTACCGGCCGCCCCAGATCAACTGATCGGACTCCGGGTCGATGAGCTGGACCTGGACACGGACACGCGCTCCGGCTCGCTGGACCGTGCCCTCCACGATGTACCGAGCTCCAAGTTCGACGGCGATCTCTGGCACGCTCCTGGTCGTGTTCGCGTACCGCAGCGTCGAGGTGCGCGAAACAACGCCGACATCCCGAATCATGGAGAGCACCCTGACCAGCTCGTCGTGGACCCCCGCGGCGAAGTAGGCGTCGGCCTCGTCGGCACTCAGGCTGGTCAGCGGGAGCACGGCGATCCTGGGTCGGGCATCGTCGAGTTCAGCGAGAGCGGTCAGGTTTGCCAGCCTCGCGTCGACGATCGTCGCGGCGTCTCCCGGGAGGAGCCACAGTGCCCCACCTCCCAGGGCGCCGATCAGGCCGATGAGGCCAAGCTCCACGCTCCCGACGCTTTGTCGTCCCTTCTCGCCGTGGAACCACGCCAACACCAGCGTGACGAAGAATCCTGTCACGAGAATCGTCAGAACGGCTCGCTGCGCCAGCCCGCCGAGAGAGAGGGGCTCTGCTAGCGCGTCCATCACCTGCAACACGCCGAACGCAGCGGCCAGATAGGCCAGCGCCCACTGGACGAGCTTGCGGTCCTTCAGGCGAGTCCACAGAGTCGGGATCAACATGGCAGGGCTCGTTGGAGTGGGCGCCACCGCAAACCGCCGTGGGCGAGATAGACCGTGGCCATGCCGCCTTTACCGGGCTCACGCTCGATGCGGTAGCGGCCTTCGAGGGCCGTGTTGAGGTGGGTGATGGGGTCGGACATGGGCTGTACCGGCAACGTAGGAGTCTTACCCGACCTTGCGGAACGTCCCTGTGAAGCCTCCCGCGACGTCCAGGAACCCGTCCGGCCACGTCAAACGCAGCATGTCCCCATCGACCTCGAACGTGTAGGTGAGGTGGTTTTCACCCCAATCTGCCATGTAGTTCGGGTCCAGCGTGACGTAGCCCTCAGTCGTAATCTCATTGCCGTCCCGAGTGTATCGGCCCGAGTTGGCGACGAGTGTGTTGTACGCTGTAATGATCTCGGCGTCGGTAATCGTCTCCCCCGCATAACGCTCTCTGGTCATCCCTGGGATCACGAACATCATGCTGTAGTTCGTCTCGGTGAAGATCAGCAGGCCCCGTTGGGCATCGTCCTGTCCTTCCCAACTATCAGTGATCCACGAGCCGACGATGGAGGACTCCTGGGCGGCAGCGGACCCGGCGGAAATGAAGCCGACAAGAGCGACGGTAGAAGCGAGAGCAGCGATGCGGCGCATGGAGGGCCTCCTTGGCGTGTGTGACTACAGTCTGCATCTAGCGTGTTGGGGAATATTTGCCCCATGGAAGGATCAGACCGGGCTCAACATCCTATGCGCAGACCAGATCCCGCAAGCAGAGACCACCTCAGATTCCGAAATTTTCCCAGAATTTTTTGCGGAGACGACCTCGGTAACGTCTGGCCGACGTAACTGGGACTCCTCCCGTGAACTCCTGGGCGTACTTCTACTCTAGATCAACCGGGGGGCGATGGGGGGAAGCGGCATTGGGAAGCTCCCGCTGTTGTTCCCGCTGTTCCCTCCGTTATTCCCGCTGTTGAAGTCCGGCAGAGTCCGGCATCGCGAATCGGCAAGTGCGGCAGATCGTGCAGCCCAGTAAGGGTTTACGTCGTTTCTTGCCGTGATTCGTAGGCTTCTCGATGCGCTTTGCAAGCAGGAGGTCGCCAGTTCGATCCTGGCTGGCTCCACTTAGGGAAAATGGGGTTCTACCCCGCTAGTGCGGACACTTCAGAAAGGGCTCATTTTGAGCCAAAAGGAGTGTCATGGCGAAGCGAAGGAAGTACAGCGAAGAGTTCAAGCGTGAGGCGGTGGCGCTGACCCGTCAGCCAGGCGCGAGCGTGAGCCAGGTGGCTCGTGACATCGGGGTCGGGGCGAACCTGTTGTTCCGATGGCGACGGAAGCTCGAGACGGATGACAAGGCATTCCCGGGCTCGGGCGTGGCGCGGGATCAGGAGCTCCTAGCCCTCAAGCGCGAACTGGCCAAGGTGAAGCGGGAGCGGGATTTTTTGCGCGATGCGGCAGCGTACTTCGCCAGCGAATCGAAGTGAAGTATCAGACGATTCAGCGCTGTCGCGGCGTGTATCCCGTTCAGCTGATGTGCCGGTGCTTGCGGGTGTCTACGAGTGGGTTCTACGGCTGGGCTAGGAGGCCGATGAGCGCGAGGGATACCGACAACCAGCGCCTGCTCGCGCGCATCCGTGAGCACCATGCGGCGAGCGACGGCGTGATGGGCATGCCTCGTATGCGCGAGGTTCTGACCGAAGAGGGCGAGACCGCCAGCCGCAACCGCATCGCACGGCTCATGGCCAGCGATGGGCTGCACGGCATCCCCCAGCGGAGACGGTGGCGCCGCAAGCGCAGCGGGATCCGGCCGGCCTACGTCCGGAACCATCTTGAGCGGGACTTCAAGGCAGTGAAGCCGAACACCAAGTGGGTAACCGACATCACCTACATCCGCACGGCCGAGGCCTGGCTCTACCTGTGCGTGGTGATCGATCTCTACGGGGGCAAGGTGGTCGGTTGGTCGATGTCGAGGACGCAGGATCGCCAGCTGGTCTTGAAAAGCCGTACTGATGGCCTGCTGGCAGCGCCCCGGTCTCGAGTCAGTGATCCTGCACTCGGATCGCGGGACGCAGTTCACGTCCTACGAGTACCAGCAGTTCCTGAAGGATCATCACCTCACGCTGAGCATGAGCGACGTTGGCCACTGCGGTGACAACGCCCCGGCCGAGGGCTTCTTCGGCATGCTCAAACGCGAGCGAGTCAACCGACGCCGGTACCTGACCGTGGCCGACGCCCGATCTGACGTCTTCGACTACATCGAACGCTTCCACAACCCCAGGATCCAACGCAGGCTTGACTCCCTCGACCGAGGGGTCAGTACCTTAACTCAACCGTCCGCCAAAACGGGGTAGAACCCGACTCACCGCCTCCCGCCACCAGCGGAGTTGCTCGTCCTCGTCGTGCAGAACGGAGGCGATCACCCTGAGGTCGTTGAGCTCGACCATCCCGATCTGGCCCGCCGCAAATTGTTCGAGACGCCGGGACTCCAGCTCCCGCAGCCGCTGTACCCCCTCCTCCCGCCCGGTGCGCGCCTCGGACCAACCCAAGTTCGCCTCGGCCGTCCGGAAAGAATTGGTAGCGGTGGTGATCATTCCGATGCACAGGCGAAGAAGGGCTTGTGAAGGCAGTATCGTGCTGCGATTTGTTCCTAATCTTGTCTGATCCGAGTCCTACCAAACGGAGATGCCTGTGTGCTGTCCTCGTTTCTATACTCGCGTGGCAATGACGGCGACCTGTGCCCTGACGTTCATGGGTCTCACTGCCTGCGGAGGTAACTCCGGGACGGGCCTCTTCGATGTAGCCAATCAGGCTCCGATCGCGTCGGCGGGTGCGGACCTTTCGGCAGAGACGGGGAGCGTGGTCACGCTCAACGCGTCGGCGTCGTCCGATCCTGACGGGGATGCCTTGACGTATACCTGGCAGCTCACGACAC
Source organism: Gemmatimonadota bacterium (assembly GCA_039585495.1). GTDB lineage: Bacteria > Gemmatimonadota > Gemmatimonadetes > Longimicrobiales > Gaopeijiaceae > UBA2589. The sequence goes on from JBDGVT010000149.1 coordinate 5,518, forward strand.
CGTCTGGTAGTAGCGCGTCGCTGTCATCGGCGTCGGTTGCATCACCGACGTTCACGCCTGATGTGTGGGGCGTATATACCGCGATGGTAACGGTGTCGGACGGGGCGTTGTCGGCGAGCGATGACACAGAGGTCGTGGCCTTCGACAGCTACTGTAGTGCTACCGTGGATGCCTTTCCGCTGCCCCTCAATCAGTCCACTTCGATATTCGACGATACGGACGACGGATCGGCCCGGGTCTCCTTCGCTTCGGGATTCCAGTTCTCGTTCTATGGCGTCACCTACGATGAGGTGTACCTCAACACGAACGGAGGGATGACATTCGGAGCGGGCTTTGCGGAGTTCGAACCCGGAGCCGCAGACGTTGGCATTCCGGGTATTGGAGTCTTCTGGGCGGATCTGCTTGCCGTCGAAGATCGACCCCGGCAGATGTACTACGAGGCGTGCCCGGATCGCTTCCTCGTCTACTACCGAGATTTCCATGATTGGGACGTAGCTGATTGGACGAACACAGCCACGTTGACCCTGTTCGCCGACGGGACCGTCGAGGTCCAGTATGAAACGGTGGACACCGAGGACGTTCTGGTTGGAGTCTTCGACGGCACGCACTCGAACGATCAGTACGTTGCCGTTCAGGCGTCGTACACGGACTACCTCTCATGGACTGGAACAATCCTGTTCGATGCGTGGGGTGCCGGTCCGGGTCACGACAACAACCAACTCAGCGACCAAACGATCACGTTCCATCCCGGGTCACCGCTTCTCGCCAACGGAGAACCGTCGTCTGCCGACTCAGAGACGCCGCGCCGGAGTAGGGTGGACAAGAGCAAGCAACACTGAGGTCGAGAGAGTTTCCCCGAGGCATGAGCAGCCTTCACCGCACAGATTGGTGAAGCGCGTGGCCGACGATCCTTTCCCTCTCGGCGCTCAGTTGCCGTTGTCGATGTCGGCGGCGATGAGCCAGGTACCGGACGACGCCCGTCTGAGAGCCAGGACGAACTTGCCGACCGCAGGACGATCGGGTCCGGCTGAATAGCCCCCGATGATGTATCCAACCGCTCCGTCGACGAAGCCGTCCGAGGTGAAGAGGTTCGAGAGCGCCACGGCGTCGCGGGCGCTCCACGCGTCCTCGTAGCCGCGAAGGACCGCCTCGAGTGCAGTCGGCAACGAAGTGACTGGAGGGAGCGCGGCAGCCTGAGTGCCTTGGGCCATCACATGCGACGGTGCACCCATCCCAAGCGTGATCAGAAGTGCCAGGTTCGCTGCTGCCGGTGCCGAGATCCGTCGCTTCCTCATCCTCAGACTCCTCCAACATAAGCCTCGTCTAACCCCGCGCTTCCGGGAGCTCACCAACGTGCGATGAAGTGCGACGAACAATTCGTTGCTCCCCCCCGAGTAGCTCGCGGGCCTCTGTTTCGGAGAGCCCCACCTCGGCCACGTCCTCGCTCACCTCGAGCAAGGCCTGGTCCTCCGCCCTTCTGGCCAGGACCAGCGTCCCAGCGGCAGAGCCGGCCCCGGCCACTCCGAAGACGGGGCCCAGGGTTGCCAGGTTCCCCAGGAAGGCGAAGCCCTCTACGAACGAAACGGTCAAGACGAAGATCGTGGCCAGCAAGAACCCGCCCGCGGCCCCCCATGCTGCGAAGCGGGGAAGCGACATCTGATCAAACCGGCGCCGGCCCTCGATCAGACCCACGACACCGGAGAAGGTGACCCCGGCAACGAAGCCGAAGGCACCGAACACGAGAGGGTAGGGGACGTCTGCGCCGGTGCTACCGGTGGCTAGCAGAAGCCCGAGCATCATCACCATTCCCGCGCCGAACCATGCCACGGCCCAGGTCAGTCCCGTTCCGATGGCGCCACGGATGCGTCTCGCCCAGCTCTTCATCCCTGCCTCTCTCTTGCCCTGAGCCCTCTGGTCAACGGACTCCACTGCCATTGAAATGCGATCGACTTTGCGACGCAAAGTAGGCGGGGCCGCGGCGCGAAAGCAAGAAGGCAGGCAAGCCGCCCAGTCCCGATCTCCCGCTCGTGCGCTCGAAAGCAACTTTTCGGTCACTTCGGATATCCTAGTATATGTAGCAGAGCTAGGAATCGGATCGAGGAGACCGGATGGGACGGGACACACTGGGTCAGTTCGAGCAGCTGGTTCTACTGGCCATTCTCCAACTCGGTGACGGTGCGTATGCCGTCCCGATTGTTCGTGAGATCGAAGAGCGAACCAACAGGGCGGACGGGCCAAGCGCTTCTACCGGGTGGAGCCCGACGCAGTCCGTCGCTTGAACCACGAGCGCGCCGCCCTGTTGGCGATGTGGGACGGACTGGAGCACACGCTATGACCGCTCAGCCCGACAGTGGTCCCGAAGAAAACGCCACTCTGCTCGCCGTCCCGCGGTTCGCGACCATCCTGCTTTCCCTTGGACTCCCGTCAGTCGACCGGTTCGAGGTTTTGGACAACGTCGCCGAGGATTTCCGTTTGCGGGTGCCCGAAGTGGGCCGGACGCGAGCCCACATCTGGTACTGGGGTCAGACCTTTCACTTCCTGCTTCGAATGCCGATGGCGTTCGTGCGCAGCAGGCGGAGCGGTTCCCCTGGGTTGTACGGACCGGGGGGCCGGGGTCCCGTCTCACGATCCTCGGAAGCTCCAACGATGGTCTTCGTGGAGGACCTCCGAGCCGCCGTCCGCACGTTACGACGCGCGCCCGGCTTCTCGGCTGTCGTCGTCGCGATCATGGCCCTCGGGATCGGCGTCAATGCGTCCATGTTCGGGATCCTGCACGCGACGCTGCTGCGC
>JBDGVT010000150.1:0-9796 GCA_039585495.1 Gemmatimonadota bacterium
GGCCGTGGGCCCACGACTGTGTACGCAGATCGTCTCGGGGAGTGTGCCTGGGGTGACGGTGTCCGCGCTCATCAGGAGTCTGCTGGTCAAGAGCCCCACACTGATCAAGCCCGGATTGGGCGACATCGTGCTGCCCGTTCTTTTTGCGGAGGCGTTGGCCGAAGAGGACCCCGCCATCGCCTCAGCCCTGGCGGTGGTGTATTGGCCGGGAGGGACCGCTCTCTGGGAGGAGCCAGCGGTGACCGGATCCGACCTCGTAGTCGCGTATGGATCCGATGCGACGATCTCGGAGGTGCGGTCGGCAGACGGGCCATGACTTCGGGTGGGCTGAAGACGGTGGCCGTCGACGTGGCCGGCGCGGTCGCGATGTTCGACCAGAGGGGCTGCGTCTGCCCTGGCACGGTCTTCGTCGAGGAAGGGGGCGAGCGAGGCTCGGGCCACCTCGCAGAGGCCATCGCTGCCGCGCTTGCCGAGGCGGAGGTACGCCTACCGGCGGGGAGGTTGGACGATCAGGAAGTGGCCCGGCTTCAACAGTTCCGCGGCATGGCGGAGCTAGGCGCTGCTACGGGAGAGGCCCGGCTATTCCACGGCGGAGAAGATGCCACGTGGACTGTCGTCCATGAGCCGGAGCCCGGACCGGCACCCGGATGCCTCGGACGGACCGTTCGCATCCGGTCGATCACCGATGCTTCGGAGCTCGGTCGCCTACTGGTGTCGGCAGCCCCGCATCTCCAAACGATCGGCGTGGCGGGATTCGGCGAACGCCTCCACGGACTCGCGGAGGAGTGGGGACGTCTGGGCGCCTCGCGAGTCGTACCGCTCCGTGAGATGTCCTTCCCACCGCCCTGGTGGTACCACGACGGACGAGGGCCCCTTCAGGATCTCGTCCGGTGGGTGGAAGTGGACGAGGGGTAGGAGCCTACTCTTCCTCGCCCGGTTGCGTTTCGGCGCGCCATACGACCATCTGACGGCCCCCCTTGGGGTTTTCCTCGACTCGTACCGTGAGGGCATCGCCCACATCGATACCGAGGTCTTCGCGCATGTCCTGCGGAATCGTGACGCGACCGCCGACGCCGACGCTGACGTCCGTGTAATAGAGCGTACGATAGATGGCCATCTGTACTCCTGGAGTGGTGCTTCTGCAGCCGAGCAATATAAGCAATGCTGCCTGAGTGCGGTACGCGTCCCGCCTATGCGACGTAATACGTGAAGATACACGCCCCGCATCGCGTAGAGCCTGTGTCTTCGTGCGACATTCCTCGACACCTACATGTCCCGAACTTGGACGAACATGAGCGATAAGGACTTCGCCCTGAGGCTCGAAGGGGTGACGAAACGCTTCGGCAAGCACACCGCCGTCGAGAACTTCGACTTCGAGGTGCCGAAGGGGGTCATCTGCGGCTTGCTCGGACCGAATGGATCCGGGAAGACGACCAGCATCCGCATGATCATGGGCATTCTGCATCCGGATGAAGGTTCGGTATCGCTTTTCGGAGCGGACCCGGACGTGACGCGGCGCACGAAGGTCGGGTACCTCCCCGAGGAACGCGGCGTCTACAAGAAGATGAAGTGCCTCGAACTGATCATGTTCCTGGGCGAAATCCGGGGTGTGCGCCGGCCAGAGGGGAGGAAACGCGGGCTTGAATGGCTCGAGCGCCTCGGGCTGGGCGCCTGGGCCGAGAAGAAGGTCGAGGACCTCTCGAAGGGGATGCAGCAGAAGATCCAGTTCATCGGCTGTGTGATCCACGAGCCGGAACTCCTGATTCTCGACGAGCCGTTTTCGGGACTCGATCCCATCAACCAGGACGTGCTCGAGGAGATCGTCCTGGATTTCCACGCGAAGGGCACGACGATCCTCTTCTCCACGCACCTGATGGATCAGGCCGAGCGGCTCTGCGAACGCGTGTGCCTCATCTCCAATGCCAGAAAGGTCCTCGATGCCGACCTCAAGACGCTCAAGGCCACGGAGCGACGTGGTGTCGTCGCCGTCGAATTCGAGGGTCCCGATACCTGGCTCCGCGGGCCTGAAGTCGATCACGTCGAGCAGGTCAACGGAGCTCTTCACCTGATGCTTCGCGACGGAGCCGACCATCAGGCCATCCTGCAACGGGGCGTGCAGGCAGGCGTGCGGATTCTCCGTTTCGATCTGGTCGAGCCGAGGCTCCACGAGATCTTCGTGAGGCACGCAGGTGATGGCGCCGTGGGTGACGCGGGAATGCCGGCGGCAGCGAACGTGGGAGGTGCCTGATGTGGAGTAACGTCTGGGCGGTCGTCCGCCGCGAGTACCTGCAGCGTGTGCGCTCGAAGTGGTTCATCGCGGCGACGGTCGGTGCTCCGATCTTCATGGCGGGCCTCATCGTCGTGCCGGCGTATTTCGCGTCCCAGGGAGAGAGGGACGCGCGCGATGTCGCGATCGTGGACGGAACGAACGTCCTGTACGACCGGCTCGCACCGATGCTGGAAGAGGGAGGATGGGACGTCCAGGAGGAGCGCTGGCGGGCCGACGTCGTGACGGAGTTGAGACAGGCTGCGACCGACGGAATGATCGGTGGCTTCATCCTTCTCGACGAGCTCACGCTCGAGAGTGGAGAGGCCATCATGTACACCAAGAATCGACCGAGCACGATTCGTCAGGTGGCCATGCGTACCGCGATCGTCCGTGCGGCGCTCGAGGTCAAGCTCGATCAGCAGGGCGTCGATGTGGAGGCGATGCTGCGAGGTGGTGATCTGCGTGTCGAGATGCTCTCGGAAGAGGGCGCCGACATGGAGGACCCCGAGTTCGTGGCGGCCTACATCGGCTCATTCCTCCTTTACTTCGTCATCCTCATCTACGCTGTCGCCGTCATGCGGGCCACGCTGGAGGAGAAGACCAACCGGATCGTCGAGGTCATCGTCTCGTCGATGAAGCCCTGGCATCTCATGCTCGGCAAGATCCTCGGCGTGGGTGCCGTGAGCCTGACCCAGATGGCGATCTGGTTCGGGTTCGGGGTCCTGATGTTCATGAGCGGGATTCCGATGCTGGTCGCGGCTCGACCCGAACTCGCCAACCTGTCGGAAATCCGGGACGTACTGCCGGGACTCGGGATGCTCGCCCTCTTCATCGGGTATTTCGTATTCGGGTTCTTTCTGTACTCCGGCATCTATGCTGCTGTGGGCGCCATGTGCAATACGGACGAAGAGGCCCAGCAGGCCCAATTCCCGGTCATCATGCTTCTGATCGTGCCGGTCATGATGGTCACCACGGTGATCGAGAATCCGATGACGCCGTTGAATACCGGCCTGTCGCTCTTCCCATTTTTCTCACCAATCCTGATGTGGGGCCGGGTGGCCGGTGGCGGTGTGCCGGCCTGGCAGATCGGCGCGTCCTTCGCGCTGATGGGTCTCGCGATCGTGGCCGTCGCGTGGGTAGCCGGACGGATCTACAAGGTCGGGATCCTGATGGCGGGGAAACGGCCGACGTTGCCGGAGCTCTGGCGGTGGGTCCGCGAAGCGTGAGGGCGGCGATGCATCCACGCTGCCGGCGTTGCTTGTCGTCGACGTAGCTCTGCTACGCCTTCCTTCGCGCGCCTTGGCAGCGCGGCGCCTCGCCACCCTTCGGGCGGCGGCGCTAGGCTTGGTCGTTCGGGTGTGGGCGCTAGCGGTCGTCGGGGTCGGGCAGGGTGGAGCGGAGCAGGCCTTTTAGCTGGCGGTCGTCGAAGCTCCGTGCTTTGGCGACGGCTTCTTCGTAGCTCTCCTCGATGATGATCACCGTGGTGTGTGTCGACTCTGGAGAGTCGTCCCCCGAGGGAGGCTCGAAGCGCAACCGGCCCCGGTACACCGTTGGCCTGTGCAGGTCGTTCTCGAAGTCCAGGTAGGCGTCCCAGATAAGGCCTTCGTGCGCGATGGTCGCGACGTGCAGACCGGCTTCAGCGTCAGGGGTGGGATTGGACCGGGCGTTCATCTCTGCAGAATAAGGATTAGCCAGGTCCGCGTACACCCATTTCGCGATCTCGACGGACCGACCTACTTGCTGGTGCGCAGGGTACGCCGGGCAGCCTTCAACGCCTCTCCCATTTCCCGCAGGTCCGAGTCCCCGAGCGCTTCGTTTCCATAGCGCGCGCGGAGATACAGATCGACGACGCGTTCAGCGGGTCGCCCGGCCGCCGAGCGCTCGGCGCGAATCCGCTTCACGAGCCCCAGGGGCGTCGTGCCCGGTCCGACGCCGATGCCCGCGCTCGCCGAGGCGGCTCTGAGATTCACGTACATCCGAGTCGAGGGGTCGTACGCCGGGCCTGCCCCTCGGGCCCACATGTATCCGACCAGGGCCAGGAGAACGACCGCGATCGCAGCGAGCGGACTCGGGCCGCCGCTCTCACTCGTGGGATCACTCGAAGCGACCTGCTCCACGGTCTGGGTCCCGAGGAGGCTCGAGAAGATCCCGGCCTGGTCGTCGACGCTGTAGTCGAGGACCCACTTGTTCCAGCGGTGCTGGATTCCGTCGAAGAGTATTCGTCCCGGCCAGAACCAGGACGCGATCACCTCTCCCGTACCCGCGCCCGCGGGGGTCGGATCGAGGGTCACCCAGCCGAAGCCCGGGAACCAGGCCTCGACCCACGAGTGAGCCTCGTTCTGCGTCACCACGAGGTAATTCCCGAAGCCGCTCCACTGACCGCCGAGGAAGCCATTCACGTTCCTCGATTCGATCCCGACCGCTCGCAGCATCACGACCATCGCGGTGCTGAAGTACTCACAGTGTCCGGCCTGACGGTCGAAGAGGAAATGCTCGAGCGTGGCCTCCCGCGCGGTGGCGGGAAGTTGGCGCGTGTAGGTGAAGGTCTGGAGCCAATCCCGGATGGCGATCGCCTGGTCGTAGCGATTGTCGATTCCGGCGGTCAGAGAATCCGCGAGCGTTGCAATCCGAGGATCGAGTCGTCGCGGCAGTTGGAGGAAGTGGTCGCCTGACGGGCGATACCCTCGGGCCGGCACTCGGAGTTCATCAGCGGGTGGAAGGCTCGCCGGGGAATAGGCGGTATACGCGGGCGCACCGGAGCCCCAATACACGTAGTCGCCGGCGTTGTCGAAGAGCGGCTGGACTCCGTTGTCCGAATCGATCTGGAGCACGGGATGGAGCGCGAACAGCACACGAGTGTCCAGTGCGGACCCGAAAATGCGCTGCTGGATCTGGTCTCCCGTCCAGCGATCCCGGTACCACGAAGTCGGAGCTGAGGACGGTGGGAGATTCGATGAACGGGTCCAGCGCACCCCGTCGAAACGGTCGTACGAGCGGCCGCGCCAGTGGAGTCCGCCGACACCGTCGGGCGTGCTGTCCGGGAATTCGACCCGAAGCACGATCTGGGGATTGCCGAGAATCGTCGAACCGTGGTCCCCGATCGACACCTGATCACTGAAGCCCGCGATCGAGGTCGCCATGGTCTCGCCGCGGCCTGCCCATCCCTGAGAAACGCGTGGGAAGGTCACGAACACGACCAGCGCGACCATGAGAATGACAGCGGATAGCGCTCCCGTCGTCGTGAGCATTTCTCGTCCGAGCGGGACCTCCTGCACGCCGTGACGCTCCGCTCGGCGCCTCAAGTGCCCGACCATGAGCGCTACGGTCGCCAGGCCGATGTAGGCCATGAAAGCAACCAGGAAGACGATGCCCGGGCGGTAGGCCGTGGAGGCGAGGATGAGCGCGAAGGACAGCGCATAGAGCCGGAGGTCGTTCGGCGCGTCGAGAGAACGCAACGCCTCGGCCGACAGGAGGAGAAGCAGAAGGTCCACGACGGGAATGACGATGTCGTCGCGGATCACCACGAAGTGGAAGAGCGCCCGGATGACCAATAACGTCGCGAGGGGCAGCCAGAGCCGCTCGAGACGCTCAGAGAACTCGGCATCCGGATGCCAGAAGAGGGCCGCTACGAGCGCCGCGCCGGCCAGGACCGCCGAAAACGCTTCGACTCCGGCACCTCCCGAGAAGGCGACGAGGCCGGCCAGGCCCATGAGCACTGCGAGTCGGCGATGGAAGAGGCGGAGGTTCACGCAGCTACCTCGTCACGTCTCATCCGGGCGTCCTCTCCGATCACGAGGGTGTCCCCGAAACCCGATCGCCCCCCTACCGAGACGAGGATGCACGCTGCCGGACTGACCGGCGGCGCAGGCGCCGAGGCATCGGGCGTGAAGTCGACGTGGGCCAAGGCATCGAGTGCGCGTTCGAGCTGGCCGGAGCCGTCTCCCGGTTCCAGGACGTGGTCACCGGCGACCAGAGCGAAGGGCCTCTGCTGAGCCATCGCGCGCGCGACCAACGAAGCGGCAACTTCGACGGCCACTTCCGCGGCTTCCCCCGGCTCAGCCCGAAGGTCCAGACAGATCCACCGTGTCTCTGCGCCGTCACGCTCATACTCCCGGATGACGGGCTCACGAAGACGAGCCGATGACTTCCAGTGGATGTCCCGTGAGTCATCCCCGGCTTGATAGCCGCGGAGGCTCCGGTACTCGCCCCTACTGCCTGCCGCCCCTCGGGCCGATACGCCCGTGCGCGGAGTTCGTCCTGCGCCCGGGGACGGTTCTCGTACCGGTCGATCCGTTCTTGGCCACACGATGATCTCGTCGGGGATCTCCACGTCGCGCTCCTTGCGGAACATCCCGAATGGAAAACCGGTCGACAGCGTGACCGTGCCGAGCGGGTAGATGCCTCGCTGAATGAAGCTGTTGATGGAGCGAGTGGTCGTCTGTCCGTTGGGTGGCACGTGCGCAAGGAACGCCATCTCCGGTAGACCGACCTCCGACAGCTCCACAGCCAGGCTCGGGAGTCGCTTCTTTGCGTTCGTGACTTCGTAGGTCAGTCGGAAGTCGTGCCCGACCGTCACCGCCCGCGGGGCCCGGCGTTCGATGCGGAGCCCACGGATCGCCTGCTCGGACAGCCATCCGCTCACGGTAATGAACCCGAGCATCGATCCGAGGAGGAGATAGAGGAGGTTGTTGCCCGTATTCATCGCGGCGAACCCAACCGCCATCGTACCCGCGGTGAATGCGAAGCCACCCGACGTGAACCGTATTCGGCGCCAGGCACGCAACCGTCGCCACGCCGATCGGAGCCCGGCCAGCGCGATGGCGGGGGCCCGGGTCGCCGACCATCGGACCTGGTCGACGTGCCCGATCGCAGGATCGGGCGAACCGGTCAAACCGGGGCCTCGACCTCCTCGAGGATGCCCTCGAGGATCGCGGTAGCCTCGTCGTGCAGATCGAATGATGTGCCCGAAGCCCCCGCGGGCAGGATGCGGTGCGCCAGGCACGGGACGATCAAGTCACGAACGTCGTCCGGCACCAGGTAGGTCCGCCCGTGCGTCAGGGCGTAGGCTCGCGCCGCACGGTAGACGGCGATGTTGCCCCGGGGACTCACGCCCATTCTGAGCTTGGCTGTGGAGCGGGTCCTCTGCACGACCGCCATGAGGTAGTCGAGGATGGCCGGATCTACTTCGACCTCTTCGATGCGTCCCTGGAGTTGAACCACCTGTTGAGGCGAGAGCACCGTCCGAACCCGTTCGAGAACGGGCTCCACCGCTGCGGACTCAGCCAGGATCCGGCGCTCGGCCTCGTCGTCCGGGTAGCCGATGGTGATCCGCATGAGGAAGCGGTCGAGCTGGCTTTCCGGCAGAGGGTACGTCCCGTGATGCTCGAGCGGATTCTGCGTCGCCATGACCAGGAACGGCTTCGGCAAAACGAAGGTTTTGTCGTCGATCGTGACATTTCCGTCCTGCATCGCTTCCAGGAGGCCGCTCTGTGTTCTGGGAGGCGCCCTGTTGATCTCGTCCGCGACGACGACGTTGGTGAAGATCGGACCCTCGCGGATCTCGAAGTCCGTCGTCTGAGGGTTGTAGACCGATGCGTGGGACAGGGTGGTCTTTCCCACCCCGGGCACGTCTTCGAAGAGCACGTGACCCCGAGCCAGGAGGGCGGCCACGGCGAGCCGCACGACCTCTCTCTTGCCGTGGAAGACGGTCTCCACTTCCTGGACGAGATGATCGAGTAACTCGAGGGAGGGACGCGACTCCCTGAGGGGAGCCGGAGCGGTCGTTTCGGCCATGTGGGGGAGTGCCTCGGGCAGTCTCATCCAGGTGGGTCGAAGGCGAAAAAGTATAACACTCACGCGCATAAAAAGGTTCTCGAGAGAGCCGTTGCGCCGTCTTGACCTCACCCATCGGGTGCCGGTAGGTTCAGGCCGTTTCTAGGGCCAAGTTCCCGTTGTCACAAGCGTTATGCGGCGCGGAAAACCCTGTCCTGGCACCCGTTGTCGCGGGTGCCATGCTTCGCTCAGGAGCAGTGGCTTCGAATGAAAAAGAATTGGCTGATCGGCGGACTCGCCGGCGTCTTTGCGCTGACGGGCCTCGCGTTCGTTCAGGGTGGGGGTGCCGAGGGCGGGGCCGACCCTGCTGCCGAGTCGGGACAACCGATCGCTTTCCCCCATAATCAGCACGCGGGGAGTGAGCCGGGGCAGAACCATCGACCTGCTGGGGATGTCACCAGGTCGTCCAGGGCACGACTGCTGCGCAGCAGGTCGAGATCGCGAAGATCCAGGAGTACGTAAACAGCGGGGAAGGCATCCCGTGGAACCGGATCTACAAGATCTCCGATCACGCGCACTTCCCGCACATGAGGCATGTCACTGCCGCCGGCCTCCAGCCTGAGGACCCCGACGAGCCCGTGTGCCAGCAGTGCCACGGAGAGGTCCAGAATATGACCGTTCTCAACGAACAGGATCCGTTGTGGGGCGGCGACAACATGGGGTGGTGCGTGGAATGCCACAGGCTGCCGGATCCGGTGACCGGTGAGCAGCAGGCGTCCACTGACTGTGCCGTCTGCCACTACTAGCCGGAGATACCAGAACAAATGACTGACGGCATCAAACGGCGCGACTTCCTCAAGGTCCTCGGCGTCTCGGGCGCGGGTGCGACCATGACCGGCTGTGGAGCCGGGGACGTCGAGAAGCTGATTCCTTATGTAGTGGCTCCTGAAGAGATCACCCCCGGCGTCGCCACGTGGTACGCGACGACCTGCGGTGGGTGCTCGGCCGGGTGTGGCATGTGGGTCCGGACGCGCGAGGGTCGCGCGGTGAAGGTCGAGGGGAACCCCGACCATCCGGTTTCGCAGGGCGGACTCTGTTCCCGTGGCCACGCGACGCTTCAGCATCTCTATAATCCCGACCGTTTTGCGGCTCCCATGATCCGCGAAGGTGACCGGCTCCGGCCGGGCACGTGGGATGAGGCCGAGCGGCTTCTCGCGGCGCGGATCGGCAGTCTCGGCAACGTGATGTTCATCGGCGGCCATACGGGCCCGACGATGAGCGGTCTGATCGACCGTTTCCTGGCGGGTGTCGGTGGTAGCCGCGTCGACTACGACGCCGTGTCTGACGCGCCGCTGCGGGAGGCCACGCGGATCGCATACGGTGTGGATGAGTTGCCGAGGTACGACATCGGTGCTGCGCACCTGCTCCTCTCCTTCGGAAACGACTTCATCGACTCCGGCTCTTCACCGGTCGCCCACAACAAGGGCCTGGCCCGGATGGCGGGGGTCGACGACGAGGGCCACGGTAAAGGACGCTTCGTCTATCTGGGCGCCAGACTCTCCACGACCGGCCTTAACGCCGACGAGTGGGTGCCGATTCGCCCGGGGTCTGAAGCGGCTGTCGCACTCGGTATGGCGGCGGTCATCGCAGGTCCGAACGCTGCTGGACCCTACGCGAACCTCCTCCAGGCCTACAGCCCTGCGGTAGCGGCGCAGGCCGCTGGTGTGAGTGAAGAGGCGATTCGGGAGTTGGCCG
>JBDGVT010000151.1:0-13946 GCA_039585495.1 Gemmatimonadota bacterium
CGCCCCCCCTGGTCGTCGGAAAGAAAAAGGCTGCCGTCAGGGCCCACCGCCGGATACACGGGTCGGCCGGTCACACGCTGCCCGGAAAGCCATCCCGTGGCGAAGTCCTCGTATGAAACCGGGCGTCCGTCTTCGACACGAACACGGATGAGTTCATACCCCGTTCGTTCGGATCGATTCCAGGAGCCGTGGAGCGCGACGAAGAGATCTCCCCGGTACTCCTGCGGAAACTGAGTTCCGTTGTAGAACGTCATGCCGAGGGGAGCGGAGTGGGCCTGAATCGTGAGCGCCGGCGGGGTGGTGCTTCCGCAGAACCCGGCCTGGCTCCTGTACTCGGGATTGGTCTGACGATCGCTATGGCAAAAGGGCCACCCGAAGTGCTCGCCATCCGAGAGTACGTTGATCTCCTCCGGTGGCACATCGTCCCCGAGATTGTCACGCTCGTTCTGAGACGCCCATAGGACACCCGTGCCCGTGTGCAGGGCTAGCCCCGCCGCATTCCGGAGCCCCTCCGCGACGATGGTCTCGCCCGACCCGTCCGGCCGATAACGCATGACCGCCGCGCGCCGCGGGTCGTCTTCCTCACAGACGTTGCAACTGGATCCGACGGAGAGATAAAGCATCTGGTCGGCCCCGAAGACGATCTCCCGCGTCCAATGACTCCCGCCCGTGGGCAGGTCGGGCACGACGACCTCTGCACTCGCATAGGAAGGTGCCCGGAAGCGAACGACCTGATGACGCTCCCCGATGTACATCCACCCGTCGTGGAACGCGATGCCGTATGGACGATTGAGGCCTTCGGCGATGGTCTCCGCGTCGCCGTCGCCATCGGGATCGAGCCGTATCACACGCCCGGCTTGGGACTGCGTGGCGTAGAGCATGCCATCCGGCCCGGTCTCCAGGGCGCGAACCCCGGCAAGCCGGGTCGCGAAGACCGATATGTCGAATCCGGGTGGCACCGTCAGGGCCTGCGCGGACATGCCCGACCAGCGGACCACCATAATGAGCACCGCGACCGGCACGACCACCATAGCGATCCGCATCGGCGACACCTTCTTCATCTTCCGCTCCCGTCCGAAGTCCCGCTCCGGCTATCCGCCGAGGCCGTCCCGCGCGGCCGCCGCCAGCAGGTCGAGTACGCGTTCGATCTCTCCGGGGCTGTTGTACACGTGCGTGGAGAGTCTCATCCAGCCGTAGTCGTACTCCCCTATGACGCGGGTCCGAACGTTGGCCGTTCGGGAAAGGTGGGACTGGAGGGCGGCCGACTCCAGCCCGTCGATTGCGAAAGAGACCATGCCCCCCTTCATCGACTCGGTCTCGGGAGTCATGACGCGAACCCCTGGGATGGACCGTAAGCCGTCTTCCAACAGGCCCCTCAGAAAGCGGATTCGGGCTTCCACCCTGCCGATGCCGATGGCCCGCAGGAACTCGATCGAGGCCAGGAGGCCGGCGAGTCGACTCTCGTCCATGGTCCCGAGATGGTTCAAGCGGTGTGCCCCCAGGGCCAGATCATCCCACCCGCCCGAGGCGAGCGTGGGCCAGATGCGGGTGGTCCACGGCTCACTCACATGGAGGAGGCCCGTGCCCTGCGGCGCCAGCAGCCACTTGTGCGGTGACGTCGCGTAGAAGTCCGCTCCCACCGACTCGAGATCGACGTCCAGCATACCCGGCGGATGGGCGCCGTCGACGACGAAGACGACACCCCGTTCGCTGCAGCGCCGGGCGAGAGCCTCCACCGGCAGCACGGTTCCGGTGGTGAACGTCATGTGCGAGACACTCACGACACGCGTATCGGACGTGACGGCAGACCACACTGCCTCCAGCAATTCTCCGGCGTCGGATGCGGGAGCGGGAAGGTGCGCGACGGTGAGCGACGCGCCACGGCGCTGCGTCACGAGCTTCCAGGGCTCCAGCCCACCGATGTGCTCATGATCGGTGGTCACAACATCATCTCCCACCTCGAGCTCGATGCCATTGGCGACGAAATTCATCGCCTCCGTCGTGTTACGCGGAAAGACGAATCCATCCGGATCGCCTCCGATGAAGTCGGCGACCGCCGGCTTCAGGTCCCCCCAGGCGACACCCGGAGGGAAGGTCTGCGCGACCCTCAGCGAGTGTTCGGCGACCGCATCGAGGACAACGCGAGGGGAAGGGCCGAGCGTGCCGTTGTTCAAGTAGATGCGATCGTCCGGGATGACGAAGCGGCCACGCACGAGGGCCCAGAACGCTTCGTCGTCCTGGGCCCCGCCCCCCTCGAGCTGGTCCGCAAGCGCCTGAACCGCTCCGGGCCACGCGAGCGATCCGCCCCCCAGCGCCGCAAGGAAGCTCCGTCGATCCATCGTCACCTTCGAATCGGGGCCCGCCGCCTGTTAGTCCGTCTTGACCGCGATGAACGAAATCTCGATTGCCGCCCCTGCGACGAGGCCGGCCACGGCGACGGTGACGCGAGATGGGGCGTCCCCGCCTTCGAAATACTGAGCGTAAGCCTCGTTCATCTCGGAATACCCCTCGACATCGGTCAGGTAGACGGTGGCACGCACGAGGTCGTGATAGTCCATGCCCAACTCTTCGAGCAACTCACCGAACGCCCTCATGATGTTGTGCGTCTCGGCCGCGACCCGGCCCTCGGTCATCTCCCGTGTCTCGCGGTTCGCTCCGAGTTTCCCGGAGAGCCAATAGGTATTCCCCACCTGGATCGCCGCGCTATACGGGGTCCGCGCCGAGGGCTGATGGGCAATCCGAGGCCCGTCCTGAGCAACCGCGGGCTGAGCGATCAGTGCGATCGCTGCCAGAATCAGTGCAAGACGCTTCACAATCGGTTCTCCTGAGAATGCATGTCCGTGCCGAGCCAGATCATGCCCGCACGGAGCGGCTCGGGCAAGAACGCGGAGCTACGAGGCCGCATACGTCATTCGTCCGATACGCGACGGCGCGGACATCAGATAGCTTGGGCACATGCCAATGCTGACCAAGCGATCGCTCCGTTACATGCGGGCCTGGCTCACCGGGCCGGACCCCGTGATCGAGGATGAGATTCTCCTCGACCGGGACGGCACTTCCGTGCCGGCGACGATGGTTCGCCCACGGAATCGTCCCGGCCCCTTCCCTGCCTGGGTCGTGATGCACGGCATCACGAGACCGGGCCGGGAGCACGAGCAACTCGTTCGGTTCACGCGAGCCGTCGCCTCGTGCGGCGTATTGACGATCATTCCCGAAGTCCCCGAATGGAGGGAGTTGTCCCTCGTCCCACACCTCTCGGCGCCGACGATTCGAGCGGCGATCGTCGGGCTTCGCGAAACCGGCATGGCCGTCGACGAGCCAGTAGGCGTGATCGGGTTCTCGTTCGGGGCTCCGCACGCGATCGCATCGTCGGGTCACGAAGACCTGAAGGATGACATCGCGGGGACGGTCGGGTTCGGCGGCTACTGCTCCCTAGAGAGCACGTTTCGCTTCATGATGACGGGCGTGCACCAGTCGCTGACCCGGGCACACCAGCTTCGACCCGATCCCTATGGTCGATGGATCGCCGGAGCCAACTATCTCACGGGCGTTCCAGGGTACGAGGCGGCCACGGACGTGGCGGCCGCACTCCGGGCGCTTGCAGCCTATTCGGGCGACAGTGGCTACCCTGCGTGGGACGTCCGTTACGATCCGGTAATCCAGCGGCTACGAGAGGGGATCGACGAGTCACATCGGCACCTGTTCGACCTGTTCACCGCGCCGTCGACGGCGGACCCCGACGCTCCGGCGGCCGCAGACATCGCGGATGAACTCGCCACAGCAGCCCGAACGGCCGATCCTGAAATCGACCCGACGGCGGCGCTCTCCCGCGTGGAAGGGCCCGTCCACATCCTACACGGTCGCCTGGATCACCTGATCCCGTTCTCGGAGGCGTATCGCCTCCGGGACGCACTCCCGGCGAGGTCTCGGTCCCGCCTTACCGTGACCAGACTGTTTGGACACTCCGGGCAGGACCCGTTTCCGTTCAAACGCGCGATCGCCGAGGTGCCGCGGTTCTCGACCGCGCTGAGCGAGGTGCTCTCGCTCGTCTGACCGCGGGTCAGTGGATGTTGAGCATGTCCTTCACCGCCGCCTTCACTTCGGCATCCTTGTCACTGACGGCCTTGTTCAGGAGCCTGCGCGCGTGGGGTGTGCCGATCGTGTTCAGGGCGCGGTATGCGTTGATTCGCACCGATGTGGTCGACTTCGAGAACATCGAATTCACCGCGTGCTTCTCGATCGATGACACCGCTCCGGGGTCTCCGAGCTGACCGAGCGCGCGGATGAGAGGCAGCACCTCGTCAGGGTCTTTGGCGGAATCCAACGCCTTGATCAGCGTCTTCAGCGCCCGCTCCACCTTGAGCTCTCCCGCGGCGACCGCAGCCGCGCGACGCACCTCCGCATCCGGGTCTTCCAGCAGCCCGAGCACCAGGTGACCGGACTCCGCATCTCCCAGCTTCGCGAGCGAAAGCAGTGCCTCGCGACGCACCCGTGCATCTGGATTGGCGAGGGCGCTGACCACGAGTTCCGTCGCTCGGTCGCCGCCGATCTCTCCGAGGATCGCCACCGCGTTGCGCACCAGGAAGCGGTTCTCGTCCTCCGCCATGCTCTCGATCGTGCTTCGACTCGCGTCACCCATCGCGATGAGCGCGTCGTAGTGGATCCTGCGGGCCAGTCGGTCGGTCGAGTCAGCGAGGTCATCCCGGATCGCGGCGGCCATCTCGCTCCCGATGTTGCGGCAGGCCAGGAAATACTCCTTTCTGCGAGTCGCATCCCGTTCTGACCCCATCCGACGGGCCAAACGGCCGAGCACGATCGGCGAGATGATGGCGTCCGCTACAGCGTATACCGAATCGTCTCGAGGCTCGCCTGCCGCGTGAGCCAACGTCGCGACCGCGCGCACGATCGGTTCAATCTCCTTCTGTTCCAGCATCGAGGCCGCGAGCGTCTCGATCTCTTCGGCACGCGCCAGGTCACCTTCGACATACGCGGCCACCGCCAGGTCGAGCGGCGTCGGCTCTTCCTCTTCGTCCTCGGCGGCCGATGCGGATGCGACAGGCGGAATGGCCTCGACCGGCAATTCCTCAACAGGCTCCGTCTCTTCGGTCAGCTCCACTTCGGGCACGGCTGCCTCGATCTCAGGGAGCGGCTCCAGCTCGTCTGCGGGAGCCTCCGCGAACCCCTCTGGATCTTCCGTGGGCTCGGGGAGTTCGGGGAGTTCGGGGAGATCGGGGAGATCGGGGACGGGTGCCGCGATCGAGGGCTCCGATTCATCGACGAAGGCTTCCTCGACGGGTGCCTCATCGACCAGCGCATCCTCTGCGGGGAGTATCGGCGCGTCGGCCGGCGCGGAAGTCGCCGCTCCGGAGAAGAGTGCATCGATGGAACGGGCGAGTCCTGCGAGTTCTCTGTTCCCCTCCGACTCGGACATAGGCCTACCGCGTGTGGTGGTCGAAGAACCGTATCAGATGGGACAATGTAGGGGCCGACCGGTGTCAAAGGGAGGCTGTCGACACTTCCTTGCCTGCCCCGAATCCGACGATCATCTTCCTCGCTCCCCCCCGAGGCGCGGACAGACCCTTCAACCTCCCCCCTTCGCGTTCAGCGGCATGCCGGCTCTGCGAGCGAAGCGGAACGATCATTCAGGAGATTCACGATGCCTGTGTTCACCCGGGTTAAGGACGATGTTCTCGTCCTGACGGTGGATGGCGACTATACCGCCAATGAAATCCGACGCGTTGCGTTCGGGGCCTTCGAGTCCAACGAAATACCGCAGTCCGTTCCCATCCTTCTCGATATGAGTGGGGCCGCGGGCCTGGCCAACAAGTCCGCCGCGGAACATCAGGCCACGGGAGCGATCTTCGGCGCCTATCGAGACCGGATTACCGGCATCGGGGTGGTCGCATCGGCGGAGGCGCACGCGATCTTCACCGACGATGGCGACTTCGGCCGCGAAGCGGGCCTTCCGGTCAAGGCGTGTCAGTCCCATGCGGACGCACGGGAGTGGCTGGGCGGGGACGCTCAATGATCCGCATCGCCGGGGCGATCCTGGCGCTCGCGGCCGTGGCGGGGTGCGCTGAGCCGGAGGCGACCCCGGGCACGATCGCATTCGAGAACGTGACCGTGCTCCCCATGAACCGGACCGGTCCGCTCGAGAATCAGACGGTTGTCGTCGTGGACGGGATGATCCGTGAGATGGGTTCGGCGGATGATGTCTCGGTAGGGTCGGGCGCGACCGTGATCGATGGTGAGGGCCGATACCTCATGCCGGGGCTCGCCGAAATGCACGCGCATGTGCCCCCCGGTGACAACCCGGAACGTGAGGCGATCGAGGACATTCTCTTCCTCTACGTCGCCAACGGCATCACCACGATCCGGGGCATGCTCGGATCGGCGTATCAGATCCCTCTTGCGGCCGAATTGCGTAACGACGGCGCCATGGGCCCGAACTTCTACGTCGGTGCTCCCTCGATCAACGGCTCATCTGCCCCGACTCCCGAGGACGCCGAACGACTGATCCGAGAGCACAAAGCGGCAGGGTACGACCTACAAAAGATCCACCCGGGCGTGTCACTGGAAACGTGGGACCGCATGGTAGAGGTCGCGGCGGAAGTAGGTCTGACATTCGGCGGCCATGTCCCTGCAGACGTTGGCCTCGTACACGCGATGGAAACCGGAATGTCGACGGTCGACCACCTCGATGGATACGTGCAGGCAGTCGCAGCGGAGGGCGTCGTCTCGCAGGTGAACACCGGACAGGACGTCAGCCTCGAGGGGCTCATGGCCGGTGTCGACGAAGCGAAGATCCCACAGCTGGTCGACCTCACGCTCCTGAACGATGTGTACGTGATCCCGACGATGTATCTGTGGGAGAACCTGTATGGCGCGAGAGATCCCGAGGTCTTCCTGACACAGCCGGAGATGCAGTACGTCTCCGAACGTCAGCGCGACCAATGGCGGCGGCAGGCGAACCCCCGAGGTGGCCCGGAGGCCGTGCGGGCGTTCATCGAGATCCGCAACCGGATCCTGAAACAGCTGGCCGATGCCGGCGCGAACGTCATGATGGGGACGGATTCGCCGCAGATGTTCAACGTCCCGGGTTTCGCGCTTCATCGCGAGATCGCCGTGATGTCCGAAGCGGGCATGACCAACCAGCAGATCCTGGAGAGCGGCACGGTCGTCGTCGGACGCTACGTGCGAGAGCAGCTGGGAATCGACGACCAGTTCGGAACCGTTGCCGAGGGTCAGCGCGCGGACCTGGTCCTGCTCGGCTCGAACCCGCTCGACGACCTCGACAACCTGAACGACCGGGTCGGAGTCATGGTCCGGGGCCAGTGGGTATCCCGCGCCGAGATCGACGCGGGTCTCGCAGCATTGGCGGCCAAGCACGCCGGCGAACAGGAGTAGGCGCTACTCCGATTCTCCGCGCGAAGGGAACGGAACCGGCAGATCCGGTAAAGCGAAAGCTCCGGGGAAATCCGGCTCGACAGCCTTTTGCTTGCCACTCCATGCTTCGATGTCGATACGGTAGACGGCTGTGCGCCCGAGCTCTTCGTCCGTGGTGGCCCGATAGTCGCGCCCGGGCACCAAATGCGGTGCGTACTTGTCGAGCAGCATCTGGAGTGCGCGCTTCGCCTCGTCCTCGTCCTCCACGACCTGGCCCTCACCGAACGCGGTGACACCCGCGTATTCGACGCTGAACTCCAGCGGGTGTGCAGGTAGATGCAGTGCCGGCCCGCGTCGTAGTAGAAGAGGTTTGAATTCAGGTACGGCTGTCCGCCCTCTCCGACCGTGGCCAGAAAGCCGAAGGGTGCGGCGGTGATGAAGGCGCGCACCCAGGGCTCGTCCTTACCCCGATCCCGGCGGCGAACCTGGCTGCGAGGGTCCTCGGCACCGGCGTTGTCGGCACCGATCTTCTCCGTCATTCGGCCCCACCGAGATAGTCGCGGACCAGGAGAATCCGATGCCAGAGCTCGTGACCCGCGATAATCCAGGGGAAGCTGCGGACCGTGAAGGAGAACCCGCTCGCTACACCTGCACGCGCGCCGGTCACGTCGTCGAGCGTCGCGAAGAAGTGCACGTTCGCTCTCCGCACCGCCGTCCATTCCTCGAGAAGGTCACTCAACGGCCGTTCCCCGGCACCTGACGCACTCGACCATTCGTCCTGGTCCATCCCAGGAAGGTCCACACCGTCTTGTCGCGCCATCGCCAACGCCCGATATGCGAACACACGCTCCGTGTCGAGAAGGTGACCCACCACCTCCCGAATGCTCCATTTTCCCTCCGCATACCGATGGGTTTCGTGATCCTCAGGCACAGCCGTGAGGAGCTCGAGGGTCTCGCCGAATTGCTCCCTGAGCGTAAGGACGATGTCGCCGTCCGGGACGAGACTGATGTATTGCCGATAGTACTCGGCGTACTCCGCATCGGCGGGTCGTGGGAGGGCGGTCATCGATCCTGCCCGATGGTGCCATCGAGCTCTTCGATCGTCCTGGTGGACGGAGGCCGCACCCGCTGCAAGCGCCGTGCGACCGATTCGGCCTCTCTCATCACTCGCAAGACGTTCTCGCCGGCGAGCCTGGCGAGGTCATCCTCGGTCCACCCCCGCCGTGACAGCTCTGCGAAGAGCCCCAGAAAGGTCGAAACGTCTTCGAGCCCCACCGGTGTCGAGTCGATACCGTCGAAGTCCGACCCGATCCCTACATGATCGATACCGGCCAAATTCGCGACGTGGTCGATGTGATCGGCCGCGTCCGCGATCGTCGCCTCGTCACTCGCCGAAAGGAACGACGGCACGAACGTGACCATCACGACACCGCCGTTGTCGGGGAGTCGACGGATCACCTGATCGGGAACGTTGCGAGGATGGTCGCGCACGCCCCGCGCCGCCGCATGCGACCAGATGACCGGTGCTTCAGCGACGTCGAGCGCGTCGTTCATCGTCTCCTGTGACGTGTGCGACAGATCGACCAGCATGCCCATTCGATTCATCTCGCGGACGACTTCCCGGCCGAACTCAGTGAGCCCGCCGTGGCGATGCTCGTCGTTCGCTGCGTCTGCCCAATCCAGTGTGCCGTTGTGCGTGAGCGTCATGTATCGGACACCCATCGCATAGAACCCGCGGAGGGCACCGAGCGAGTTTTCGATCGCGTGTCCACCCTCCATCCCGAGCATCGAGGCGATACGGCCGCGCCCGAACGCGCCTTCGACATCAGACGCGGTCAACGCGAGCTCGAACGCCTCGGGGTACTTGTCGATGATCTGGTTCGCGATGTCGATCTGCTCGAGCTGAACCTTGGCTGCTCCTTCCTCGTTCGCCTCGAACGGGATGTAGACCGACCAGAACTGCCCGCCGACCATGCCTGCGCGCAGCCGCTCGATGTCCGTGTGAAACGGAGTCCTCGAGCGGAGGTCGTGCCCGGCGAACTCCACGTCGTGGGGTGCGAGTTCGCTCTGGCGGATCGCCCAGGGAAGGTCGTTGTGCCCATCGATCAGGGGCGTCGACGCAAGGACGCGCCGGGCGACCTCCATGTGGATGTCCTGCGCGGAGGTCGGCACAGCGTGAATGGCGAGGGAGGCCAGGAGGACTACGGCGGCTCTATTCATGGGTCTCGGTGTGTTCGAGGCACGCGGTCGAGGGCAGTCAGGGCATCTACGATCGCCAACGTCAGGCGTGATGTCGAGAATCCCTGGGGAGGGCAGCGACCACGGCCTCGGTGAAGGTCGTGGTATCCACGGACACTCCACCCTTGGCCAGGTCCCGAGTCCTGGTTCCGGACTCGAGCACCTCGACGATCGCTGCCTCAACGGCATCCGCTTCGGCGTGGAGTCCAAAGGAGCGCGACAGCATCAAGGCCCCGCAGCGGAATGCCCCGATCGGATTCGCCACTCCGGTCCCGGCGACATCCGTCAAAGGGCCGTGGACGGTCTCGTAGATGTCCACGTCCCCCCCGACGCTCGCCGACGCGAGCAGCGCTTGCGAACCGCACAGGGCCGACGCCGCGTCACTGAGTATGTCGCCGAAGCAGTTGCTCGTGAGCACGACGTCGAACTGACCCGGATCGGTGACCAACTCCATTGCAGCCCGATCGACGAGCATGTGGCCCAACGACACCTCGGGGTACTCCTCTCCTACGCGACAGACCACGTCTCTCCATAACTGGGACACTTCCAGCACGTTCGCTTTGTCGACAGAGGTGACGTGGCCCCCTCGATCCCGTGCGACTTCGAACGCGACGCGCGTGATGCGTTCGACCTCTCCAACGTCGTAAACCATGGTGTTCGCCGCGGTCGCCGCTTCGCGGTACCTCGGCTCGCCGTAATACAGCCCCCCGATGAGTTCCCGCACGACCAGAAGGTCCAGCTCTTTCGCGATCTCAGGCCGGAGTGTCGAAAGCGCCACGAGTTCGGCATCGATCCGGGCCGGGCGAAGGTTGGCGTAGCACCCCGCACCAGCCCGAAGTCGCAGCAACCCTGCCTCGGGGCGCGATTCCGGCGGAAGTCCCTTCGACCGCGGGTCACCCACGGCCCCGACGAACGTCGCCGTGGCCTCGAGGGCAGCACGAAGCGTGTCGTCCGGTAGTGGCGTCCCTGCATCCTCGAAGGCAGACCATCCAATCGCGTGCCGGGTGATGGTCATCTCGTGGCCATATGCGTCGGCGACTGCCCCGAGAAGCGTGACCAGCGCCTCGGACACCTCCGGTCCTACACCGTCACCCGGGAGGACCACAACATCGATTGGAGCCACGTCGCTACCGTCCTCTGATCTCGGATCGGGAGTGGGTTGGTTCCTGCTCGCTACGTCGGCACGTCTTCGGTGTCGTTCACGCTCGCGGCTCGATTCCCGAGCAACCGCTCATCGAAGTCCTTCGCAGCACGAAGCTGGTGCACCTCGTGGGTGAGCGCGTCCACCTGCTCCATGAGGTCACCGACCTTGATCTCGAGCTCGGTGGAGCCGCCCATCCCTGAGCCGCGTAATTCTCGGGCGAGGCTCTCGACGAACGGCTTCCCACCGAGGCGGAGCGTGAGGATCGTGGTGAGACCGAAAATGGGTACCAGCACGACAAGAATGCCGAAGAGCGGAATCAGAACCTCGATGCCCATCAGTTTGCTCCCATGATTCGTTCGATGTCCTCGACCGTACGTGGCGCGCTGGCCGAAAGGTTCTCGTATCCGTCTTCGGTAACGAGAATCACGTCCTCGATCATGATCGCGATATCGAGTTCCGGTGCGTAGAGTTTCGGCTCTATCGTGAACACCATTCCGGGTTCGAGGGGCGTCGAGTAGTCGCGACCATCGGTGGCCTCCAATCCGACATGGTGTCCGATGTCCCGGACGCCCAGGCCGGCGACCGCCGTGTATTGCGTCAGACCACCGCCTCGGGTCAGGTAGTGCGTCGGTGACGGCATCAGTCCCCACACACGTTCAGCGCCCATACGATCGATATCCTCGTTCGCCTCCAGGCCGTGGGCCTGATAAACCCTGGCGGCTTCTCTTATCACATCGAGGATCGATACACCCGGGCGTACGGCCGCGATCGCCGCCATCTGAGCCTCGAGAACGATCTCGTACAGACGTCGCTGCTCATCCGTGAACCGGCCCGAGACGGGGAACGTGCGACAGACATCGGAACCGTACATCGCGAACTCGGCCGCGCCGTAGTCGATGAATAGTTCTCGGATCGGATCGTGAAGAGCGAGACGGCGTCGGGTCCGGATGCCACGATCGGCGGGAACGCCGTCCGCGGGGATCCGCCACGTTTCCACGCCCACTCCATGATTCCCGCGACCTCGAGGTCGTTCATCCCCGGTTCGATGCGCCGCATCGCCTCGACCAGACCCTCCGCACTGATCTCGGCAGCCCGTCGAAGGGCATCGATCTCATACTCGTCTTTCACGACCCTCATTCGCTCGATGGCTGGCGTGGCATCCTCGAGCGCTCGACCACCGAGCGTTTCCGAAACCGCACGCTCCAGTTGCTGACGGATGGTCAATGGTGTGCTGAGTCCCGGCGGTGCATAGAGGCTGGCCGGTTCCTTCGCGAAGTAGACACGCTGCGCCCCGGCGGTCAGATCGCGGAGTCGAGACGCGAAATCGTCCAGCGGTGCGGTCACCCCGATTCCCGTCGCACGCTCGGCAGACTCTCCCGGCTCGAGCCTGCGGATGAGGCGATTCCACGCCGCGTCGAGTAGCCGGGGATCTTGATAAGAATACTGCGCGCCCGAGAACTCCCGGTGGTCCGGCAGGAAGAGCGCCTCATCGACGCCGCCCCCTTCCCCTGGGGCCAGGTAGAGGATCGCGTAAGGCGATTCGACCCCCGTGAGGTAGAAGAAGTTCGGCTCCTGCTTTTTCTCTCCGCCGTGCCGGATCATGTATTCGGACGGCACGATGATCGGCGCATCGAGTTGGGCGACGAGCCGAGCCCTGCGCGCCGCGTAGACTTCCGGTGGGAAGGCCACGTCCGATTGGCCCACAACAGGAGCAGCGGACAGGGCCAGGATCGCAGCCAGGCCCGCAAGATGAAGGCTGGAAGGAGGTATCCGACTCGTTCGCCCGTACCTGTCCCGCACCATCAACGCCTCCTGAATGTGAGACGATTGCCGCTCGGAAAGTGGAAGGTGAGGAGGTCGCCCTCGACGTCGATCTGGGTCGGTTCGACCGGAGCGTCCTCGGGTTGGCGGGCGACCATCTGCAACTCGGCGGCCGGAAGGCCGAGCATTGCCTCTCCGGCCGAGAGGTTGAAGAGGTGCGTGAACACGAGCTGCCGGCCGTCGAGCGTGTACGTGCCCCCTTCACCGGACCCACGGCGCGTCATCCCCTCCTCGTCCATCACGAAGAACAGCACCTGCCAGTCGCGATCCGTGAAGAAGATTCGACCTTGGACCTCGTGATCCCCTCCGTCTGCCATGAAGTAACGTTCCGCGGCCCAGGCACCTTCGACGTCGGGTGCGCGGCACCTTCGACGTCGGGTGCGCCTTGGACACGACCGCCCTGGAGGACGAGGTCGTAGTCTTGAGCAACGGCCGGAGGCGCTTCGAATATGCCGGCGACGAATAGGACACCCATCAGGAAGCACCATCGTCTCATCATCTGCTCAATCCAGTTACAGGAGAAGAGAGGTTCGTTCACGCCACCACGAGATGGTCCTCACCCCCGCACGGTCCCGGCCAGTCGGCGTCCTACGCGATCGGCGTTTGCCATTATGGTCAGCGTATGCGCCTTCGCCGGCAGTACCGGAAGAGCCGCCCCATCCACGACGTGAATACCCGGCAGCCCAGCCACCTCGCACTCAGCCGTGGTTTCCCACGCTTCGGGAGAACGGGTCATCGGCAGCGTCCCCGCATAGTGCACATCGCTCCCGGGGTCACTCGTCTTGAAGCTTCCCGGTAAGACCACCGCCCCACAACCTCTGAACGCTCGAGCGGCCGCTGATCGCAGCCCAGCCAATCGCCCCCTCAGTTCATCCGAAAAGCCTCCTCGGATGACGGGCGATCCGTCTTCCCTCAGAGAGATCTCGTGTCGCGAATAGTCGCCTGAAAAGAAGGCGTTGCCCACCAGCATCGCCGGTCGCACGCTGCGCAGCAGGCGCCGCGCCACCGGTCTGAGGAATCCAACGTGCTGGCCGAGATCAGTGATTGGGACTGGCGCTGCCTCGAACAGATTCCCGGCCGCAACGTCGCCGGAAACCGAGTCCCGGTGAATGAAGGTGAGCTGACTCAGACCGAACACGTCTTCACTCGAAGGCTGGCCGAGCCGAGTGGGGAGAAGCAACCCGATCCCCGCGGTCGGGGTGGAGAGAAGCCGAAGTCTCAGACCTCGGATACCGAGCGCTCGAAGTACCAGGATCGTGCTTCCCACGGCGCCACAGGCCAGAATCACACGGGGTGCCTCGATAATCTCCTCCCTGCCTGCTTCCGAACAGGTAACCCTCGGCGTCGTTCCTCCCTC
>JBDGVT010000152.1:0-7627 GCA_039585495.1 Gemmatimonadota bacterium
ACCTGGCCACGCCGGCGACGAGGCAAACGAGAATCCCCAGCACGGCGAGGACGTTGCCTCCGATCCCGATCAGTTTGTTCATCGACTCCTCCTGTAACGCTTTTCCCAATTCCACTCTCCGGATTCTACCGGTTCCTTGCAGTAATTGTCGTCTTTCTGGTTCGTGCTCCGCGCCTGCCCGGTTGACATGGCCCGGGGCGATTCGTAGCCTTCTGGGCGGACGCGACGAATTCCGTCGTCTGATCGCCTCGGATCCGAGGAAGTGTTGTCGAAACTAGCCGCCGCCACAACCCTGTTCCTCGTCGCCGCGCTACCTGCGGGCGCGCAAGAGACCACATTCAATCCGTCGGTATCGTTCGGTTTCGCGTACACAGACAATGTCGATTACCTCGATCAGGCCGGCGCGACGACAGGAGACATCGGCGCGACGTTCGGTGCCGTGCTGCCGCTCGTGCGCAAGATAAACCAGGGCTCCCTGCGACTGACCTACGACGTGGGCAGGATCGCCTACCAGGATGAGAGTCAATTCGACACAACGAACCACCTTGCCAGCTTCGATTTCTATCGCGAGAGCCGTCGCGAGGCGACCTGGCGAGTCAGCACCCGCTACGCGAAGACAGACCAGCAACGGACTTCCCCGATCCTTCCTACGGAGATCCTACCGAACCAGACCGATGGGCTCGACGACGCCAATCTCTCCCTCACAAACCGCACGGATCGGGAAACCATCGACGCCGCCGTTGACTATGGCTGGAGGATTGGGCGGAGATGGGGCCTGACCGCGGGCTTCAACGCGGGGCAATCGACGCTCGCCGGAGGTACGGACGTCGAGGATCGGACGTGGTACGGGACATCGTTCGGCGTGAGGAACACGGTTTCGCACAAGACCTCTCTGGGAATGAGTCACAGTTTCCGGAGAGTTGAACTCGATACCAGCGGTACCGAGGACTTTCAAACCCTCGATTTCTTCTTTAATCGTGATCTCGGCAGGAAACTGCAGCTCGAACTGCTCGTGGGGGGGCTGTCGAGGAGCCCCGACGGTTCGGAGAGCGACACGCAGGTGTTCGGCTCGGCCAGTTTCCGCTTTAACGAAGGTCTGACGCTTGGTCCCGTGCGTCTCGGGTTCTCGGCCGGAGTCAGTCCTGGGAAGGCCGAGGGCTTGACGGGTACGGCGATGAACTCGACGGCCGGTTTCTCGATTTCCGGAGTACGGACCGACCCGATGAATTGGCGGATCGGCACGTTCTACAACCATCGCGACCCGTTCGAGTCAGGCGAACCGAGCACGGACACGCTTCGTGTCGGGGTCGGGGCGGAACGCAGGATCTCCCGACTCTTCGGGCTCCGGTTCGGGGCAGACTATTCAGATCAGACCAGCGACGACCCGATTCTGGAAGTCAACTACACGCGGGCCGAGTTGAACTTGGTCGTCTACCCGCTGGGCGGGACGAGAATCGCTGGGCGATCCGCCAGAACCCCCTAGAGCCCGGCGCCGTCCACCCCTGGGGCGGCCGGATCGGTCGTTTCCGGGCCAGCTCCAGCGGCGAAACAGAACGACTCCAAGAAAAGCGCCCAGGGCGTCCATCGTCAAATCCGTCCATCCGGCATACCGTCCCGGAATTGCATGCTGGTACAACTCCTCGAGGCTTGCGTAGGCCAAAGAGATCGACAGCGCAGCAACGACAATAGCCCAACCCGTTTCCCATTTTTTACTCAGGGACCGGCACCACAACCAGGATAGAACCGCGTACGCAGGAACGTGCAGAAGATTCTGTAGGTTTGGAGGTATCCAAAGGAGAAGCGAAGGCTCGTCCGGCTCGACGGATCCGGGGATCGACGCAACGAGTAGGATCGCGGTCATCCAAACGAGCGGCGGCAAGAACACCGGACTCTTCCGCCGTGGTTGAGGTGCGCTCATGGCGTAAGCCACGGCGAAGGAGCTTGTTCGAGATCGGGCATAGGGCAGATTGTCGAGGACGGTGAATCGTACACCGAGTTCACCTCTTTTTGCAGACGTCGTCGCATCATGTATTTTGTCTGACGGGAGGACATCATGCGCAGCCTGTTACTTCCAGTAATCATCGTTACAGTGACCCTCGTGTTTGGGGCGTCGACCGGCCACGCTCAGGGTCCCGTCGCGGATTTCGAGAATCGTGTTTCCCCCGCCGAGTGGGTGATCGGTGTCGAGGATGTCCTCAGGGTCGTTACCTGGGGCGAGGCCGATCTGACCCTGACGGTCAAGGTCCGGCCCGATGGTCGGATCACTCTCCCGCTGGTCAACGACATCGTCGTCGCGGGACTGACTCCCGATCAGGTCCGACTGAAGGTCACAGAGGGCTTGGCTGCGTTCATCAACGCTCCCAACGTGACCGTCATCGTCGAGGAGATCAACAGCTTCCGCGTCTACTTCCTGGGCGAGATCACGAACCAAGGGCCGATCCAGTTCTACCGGGAAACTTCACTCCTTCAAGGCCTTGCGACGGCGGGTGGTCTGACGGAATACGCCAAGAACGAAATCACCATTCTTCGCGAGGGATTCGGAGTGGAGAAACGTATCAAGGTCGACTACAAGAAACTGTGGGCCGGCGACCTGGGCCAGGAGAACCTCCGCCTCGAACCCGGCGACACGGTGCTCGTGAAATAGACCTCAATGTTCCGTGCGGAATCAGGCATAGTCGACGGGTTGAGTCGCGGGGCCGCGAACGACGGGCCTGAGCGTCGAAGCGCAAGGAGCGCGTGTGCAAGCCATGAGGGTGCGTCCACTCACCTCGGAGGACAGGGAGCGCTGGAACGCTTACGTCCACTCCCACCCGGAGGCGACCGTATGTCACCTTGCTGAATGGCAGACCGCGGTGGAGGTCGCCGGGAAGCACGCGACACATTACCTGTACGCCGAAGCGGACGGTACGATTCAGGGCGTCCTACCCCTCGGGCACGTCCGTAGCCGGCTCTTCGGGAACGCTCTGATCTCGACGCCCTTCTGCGTGTATGGAGGCATCCTCTCATCGGGCGAAGAGGCGCATGGTGCCCTCCAAAAAGCCGCCTGCGAATTGGCGGATCAGCTCGGGGTCGACTACCTCGAGTTACGCAATCGAAAGCGTCTACATCCGGATTGGGAGTGCAAGAATCTCTATGTCACCTTTCGCAAGGAGATGGACCCCGATCCCGAGAAGAACCTCCTGGCCATCCCGCGCAAGCAGCGAGCCATGGTGCGCAAGGGGATCAAGGGGGGGCTGACGGCCGAAGTGGATCCGGGCGTCGACCGGTTCTACCAAATCTACTCCGAGAGCATGCGCAACCTCGGAACACCCGTGTTCCCGCGCCGGTTGTTTCAAGTCCTGAACGAAGAGTTCGGCGATGCCAGCCAGGTGCTCACCGTCACGCGAGACGGCAAGGCCATCAGCAGCGTCCTCTCACTCTGTTTTCGTGACGAGGTGCTGCCGTACTACGGCGGGGGGACCGCCGAGGCGCGGGCCGTGGCGGGACACGATTTCATGTACTGGGAAGTGATGCGCCGGGCCTGCGAGCGAGGCCTGCGGATCTTCGACTACGGACGCAGCAAGCGCGAGGTCGGTTCCTACCGGTTCAAGAAACATTGGGGATTCGATCCGGAACCGCTCTATTATGAGTATTACCTGGTCCGGGCCAAGACCGTACCCGACGTCAACACGCTGAATCCTCGCTACCGTCTGTTGATCGAGACCTGGAAGCGTTTGCCCCTGCGGCTGACCCAGGCCATCGGGCCGATGTTCGCGCGCCACTTGGGCTGAGGGGATGCTCCCGGGAGCTTTCAGCCGACGCGGATATCGAGCACGAGAGCACGCCACGGGATATGATGCATATATTGATATTTATTCAAATAATTATATGTGGTCCGTGTCCCTGATGCCCGATCTGCCTCTTGACCTGGCGAATGTCGAATCGTATTACTGGGCAGGGTACTACTGTGGCGCTGTTCGAAAGCGCTGGTCTGCAGCGAGCGAATGCGTGTTGCCGCCGGGCAATCTGAGACGCGTCGGCGGTAGCCGACGGCGGTCGACAAAGCCCCCCGGCGGGGGGAGCAGCGCGAGAATTCGACAAAGGCGAGGCGATGACCCCTGAGACGCAGAAGCTGCTCCTGTTCGAGCTTCTCGACAAATTGCTCAAGTCTTGGTGGACCCTCGTCGCGGGTATCTGTGTCGGGGGGTCAGCTGCAGTGATCGCGCTACACTTCACGACGCCTGTCTACGAGGCGACGGCGACGATCGAGTGCGACGTCGAGAGGCTGCCAAGGGAGTTCGTCCGACGGACGGTTTCTGATGACGTCCAGGTCCAACTGCCGGAGCTGAGGCACGCCGTGCTCAGCGACGAGAATCTGAATACGGTTATCACCACTGCCTTTGGCCCGCCACCTTCCCGGGCTCGCGAGCAGGCTATGGCCGCCGAGCTCAGTTCGAGGGTCACGCTGCATTACTCGATTAGAGACAAGACGGTGAGCGTGCGCTACCGAAACCAAGTTCCCGATCGGGCCGCCCAGATTACCAACATGCTCGCGGACCTCTTCGTGGTGGAGAACAAGGAGCTCCGAGCGGCCAATGCACGTAGGATTAGCGAGTCGATGGAGTCCTTGGCCTCGAACGTCGCGCCCGAGTTGGAGGACAAGAGGCGGGCGCTCAGCGAGCTTCTGGCCGCGCATCCGCGCGAGCTGGAGAGCCAGCGGGGGAACAATGAGCAGACGATTGAGCGGCTGCAAGGAGAGCTAGAGGAGAACGAGCAGGCCGTCAGAGAGTCCGAACGAAGGCTGGATGTTCTCCAGGCTCAACATGCGCGGAGCCGCTCCCTAGGACCCGGCGACTCGACGCCGACCAGCGAGGGGCCCTTGGTCGGAGGTGAAGACTCGCGGATCATCCAGCTCGAGCAGGAACTCGAGAAGCTGCTGATCACCCTTACGGAGAAGCATCCGGACGTCGTCGCGAAGCAACGAGAGCTCGAGCGCCGTCGGGCGGCCTTCAAAGGTACCGGAGACACCGAGGGAGCTTCCCAGGAGGCAGCCGAGAAACCGGCGGAACCTGGTGCGCAACTTCCGACGCTCGACATATGGCTGACTCGGCTCCGAGCCGCGGAGCTCGAGATAGAACGGATGGAGAGCCGCAGTCAACAGATTCGTCAAGAAATCGCACGATATCGAAGCTATCTCACGAACACGCCGGCGACTCAACGGCGGGTGGACGAACTCACCGCGCGGGTGCAAGTTCTCCAGCAGATGGACATGGAGAATCAAAAGAAGATCGCCGCCGCCAGAGCCGGCCAGCGGCTGGAACAGGAGGACATCGCCAATCCCTTTGTGATCTCGAGCTATGCCGCGACTCCCGCCGCCCCGGTGTGGCCGAATCGCTTGATGATCCTCGTGGCGGGCGTTGTCGGGGGGCTCCTGCTTTTCACCGGCCCGGTTCTCGCGCGGGCGCTTCTCAAACCCACCATCCTGTCCGAAGACGGTCTGAGCATGCTTGCCGACGTGCCGGTGTTGGTGGCCATCCCGACCATCCCGACGCCTGCCATGGCAAGCTTGCGCAGGAAGACTAACTTGTGGAACTTGGGGCTTTCCGCGCTGGCCATCGCCATAGCGGCAGCGGTTGCCGCCATGCAACTCATGGACGTGATCTGAGGCCGGACGATGAAACCGAAACGAGAAAAGATCGCCGAGGGGGTGCCACTAGCGTTGGTCATCAAGAGCGAACTCAGGGTCACGCCGGATGTGGTGATGTTCAGCGGGCCGCGCTCGGTCCACGCGGAGAGGTTCCGTCGCTTAAAAACGGTCCTCGTCAACACTTACGGCGATCAGGCCCAGGTCATGGTCGTGACGAGCGGCATTCCGGGCGAAGGCAAGTCCACGGTCAGCCTGAATCTCGCTCTCGCATTCGCTGCGGATGGCGAAACGCGAACCTTGTTGATTGACGGGGATCTCAGGCGGACCGGCGTCGAAGGGGCACTCCATCCTGTTCCTCATCTGGGGTTAACCGAAGTGTTGACGGGGGACGCCGATTTCGTTCACGCCGTGATGCACTTGAAAAACTGCCACCTGCACGTCCTGCCCAGCGGTTCCACGGCGAAGGAACCGAATGAGCTTCTTACGTCGCGGGAAGCAAAGGAACTGTTTCAGACATTGAGGAAGCGATACGATCGAATCATCGTCGACAGTCCGCCAGTCGTTCTTTTCACGGACGCCGACGCTCTCGGGGTCCTGAGCGATGGGATAATCCTGGTCACCCGCGCGGGCGTGACTCCGAAATCCGCATACACCCAGGCAGTCTCTGCCGTCACGTCGACCAGGATTCTCGGAACTGTCCTCAACAGCGCATCGGGTCGCCTAATGGGCGGAAAGTCGTACGACACCGACGATTACTTTTCCTACTACGGAGAGAATCGCAAACCAAAACCATGACCGCAGACCCGTGTGAGCGTGATCCCGGCCGACCGAGTGGGCACGGGGAAGAAGGCCAGCCTCATCTGAGCCCGTCCCCATGAACACGCCGCTTCCCGATAGGACCCGGACGCTCAACGGACTGACCGTGGACGTCGAGGAGCACTTCCAAGTATCAGCGTTCGACGGAGTGGTGTCCCGGGATAGCTGGGCGCAGAGGCCGAGTCGTGTGCGTGACAACACCTCTCGTCTCCTGGATCTGTTCGACGAGCAAGAGACAAGGGCCACGTTCTTCGTTCTCGGCTGGATTGGAGAGCGCTACCCGGAGCTGGTGCGACAGATCGCTGACCGCGGACACGAAGTTGCTTCGCACGGCTACAGCCATCAACTTGTCTACAACCAGACGGAGTCCGAATTTCGGGAAGAGACGGAACGGTCGCGCCGGATTCTACAGGACGCCTCGGGTCAGGCGATATTCGGCTACCGTGCCGCCTCGTTCAGTATTGGCAGGGCCAACCTCTGGGCACTGGACACACTGGTCGATGCAGGATTTCGGTACGATTCGAGCCTGTTTCCGATCGTCCACGACCGATACGGCATTCCGGGAGCGGAGCGGCGAATCCACGAGCTGACCACGCCACGAGGGCAGCCGCTGATCGAGATCCCTCCGTCGACGGTGTCCGTCCTCGGCATGAAACTGCCCGTTGGGGGTGGAGGCTATCTGAGGATATTCCCGCTCGTCTTCACTCGTTGGGCGTTCCGGCGCCTGAACCGGGAAGGCACGCCGGCGATCGTCTACGTGCATCCCTGGGAGGTCGATCCGGATCAACCGCGCTTGCAAGCACCGCCGCGGAGCCGCTTTCGGCACTATACGGGATTGCGTACGACGGCGAGCAAGCTCCGCGAGCTCACGTCTACGTTCCGTTTCGGGACATTGAGGGACGTCTTGGTGGAGTCGGGACTCGACCCGTTCCCCGAACAGTCGTCGGCCGCGGAACTGACCTCGTGATCCGACTTCTCCCGGAGGCCGGCAGGCGCCTAATCTGGGCAATCCTGGCGCTGCTTCACCGGATAGGAATGTCGCGAGGCATCAATTATCTCACCAATCGATTCGAGAAGGTCGAAGCGAGTCCCTTCGTCCGGCGCAGGAGATATGGAAACGTTCAGATCCTGGTTTATCACCGTGTGGCCCATCGACAGGATTCGTTTCTTCCGTCGATTCCATTG
>JBDGVT010000153.1:0-7608 GCA_039585495.1 Gemmatimonadota bacterium
TATCCTCCCGGTTTTCGGCCCAGCACTGCGATCCGGCGTCTCAGGAATGGCACGAGCGGCTGCAGCAGTCGCTCAGCCACACGGAGCCCCGGAACGTGGGATTCCGCATAGTACGCCCTCTCGATGGCGAAGCCGGCCTCCGACAGCAAGCCTTTCATCGCCGCCATCGACTTGTAGTCGACGTGACTGACGTCTCGTTTCAGGATGATGTCACGGTTCTTCAGGGCTTCCAGCACGTGCCCACGGTGTGGTGTCCACGTGGAGAATCGTCCCCCCGGCCGGAGGATCCGGAAGGCCTCCCTGGCGATACGCGCTGAATCGTCCGGATAGAGATGCTCGAACAGATCGGCGGCGAGGACCAGGTCGAACGAGTCGGAGTCGAGGCCGGTATCGCCCGCATCTGCACAGAGGAAACTGAGATTGGCCCGGGGATCCTCACTCAGGCGGCGCTCGCAGATCTCGATGGAGCGCTCGCTGAAATCGATGCCGAGAATGTCTCCTACCCGATCCGCCAGAGCGAAGCCGAACGTGCCCCAGCCGCACCCGAGATCCGCCACGCGCGCGTTGGCATCTGGCTCATGGATCTCCAGGACCTTCGATATCCGGTATTTCTGAAATGCGCTCTCGTAGTCGGTGAGATGCACCGTGCCGCGATTCTCGAAGTAGTCGCTGGAGTCGTAGAACTCCTTGCCGATCCTGGCTTCGCTCACCGTCACAGCCGCCCGAAGAGATCCTGGATTCGGAGCCACCATACTCGCCACACGGCCTCGCGGACGATGCGTTTCGACATCTTCGATTCGCCCGTGTCGCGCTCAGTGAAGAGTATCGGAGTCTCGACCAGCTTGAAGCCCGCACGCCATGCTCTGAACTTCAACTCGATCTGGAAGGCGTAACCGTTCGACTGAACGCGCTCGAGGTGTACCGATTCGAAAACGGCCCTCTTCCAACCGTTGAAGCCTCCCGTTCCGTCTCGGACCGGCATTCCGGTGATAATCCGAGCGTAGCGGCTCCCGAAGTAGCTTACGAGAAGACGACTCATGGGCCAGTTGGAGACCGTCACACGCCCATCGACGTATCGTGAACCGATTACGACATCGGCATCGTCGAACTTCGCGATGAGCTCAGGGAGCGCCGTGGGGGGATGCGAGAAGTCCGCATCCATCTCGAAGAGGATGTCGTATCCGTGGTCCATCCCGTAGCGAAACCCCGCAAGGTAAGCCCTGCCGAGCCCCTCCTTCCCTGCTCGGTGAAGCACGTGCACCCTCGGATCCGCGGCACACAGTTCGTCCGCGAGCTTTCCTGTACCATCGGGAGATGCGTCGTCGACGACGAGCACGTCGATCCGCTCGTCCTGCTCGAGGACACACGGCACGATCCGAGGCAGGTTCTCCGCCTCGTCGTACGTGGGGATAATCACCAGGATCCGGAGATCAGGCACTCGGCTTCGCGGCTCCGTCAGGAAGGGTCACATGTCGCGCCCAGAATGTAGCAGCGGGAACGACTTCGATGACGGTCGTCCACAGGCGAGCGATGACAGCCACCCCACCGGCGCTCGCCGCACCCGTATGGGGAGTGAGCAGAGTAATCAGAAAGGCCTCACGGACGCCCAGCCCCGCTGGGGCGAAGATCATCAGGTACCCGAGGACATAAGCGGCCGCGAATGCCGATGCGGTGGGAATGAGCGCTACATCGAATCCGAGCCCCCTGACCAGAATCCAGAAGGCTCCGGCGAAGAGAAGCCAGTTCAGGACCCCGAGAGCGAGCCACACGCCGGCATGGGACGGACGGAGGTGGTCCGGCATGGGTGTGCGAGCCAAACGAAACCAGAGGCCGGTCGAAGCCCGGAACACCGGAGGCAGAAGCCCCACGAAGATCGAACCGAACATCGTCGCCACGATCGCCCACCGCGGTAGCCCCGGTATGGACAGTGAGGCGACCGCCTCGAGCCCGATGAGTGTCGCGCCTACGAGCGCGACCCCCTGCCCCAGCACCGCGGCGGCCGCTGCGGTTTGGGCAGGGACACCCAGGTCCTTTGCGAGGACGGCCAGTCCGGCGATCTGCCAGACCTTGCCGGGAACGTACCGGCCGAGGTTCGCGATCATGAAGATCCGGATCGCATCCGTGACCGCTATCTCGGGTCCGCCCAGGTTCGAAACGATGAGTGCCCAGACCATCCCCGTCAGGAAGTATCCCGCCAGCAACAACACGGAACTCAGGGTGATCAGGAACCAACTCAGCGACCAGCCAGAGAGGTCGAGCGCCTGGAGCTCATCGAACGTGAAACCCGCCCGGGTGGCGACGAACCAGGTGACGAGCAGTGTCGCCCCGAGTTGCGCGCCGCGGAGGAGGGCCGTCTTCAGGACTCCTCTCCCCGCCCTTCGGACGTCTCCTGGACGCCCTCCGCGGCCGAGTCCATGACCGCCACCCGACGTTCCATGCGCAGCCCGAAGAGGCCGGTACCCATCAGCCCGAGTAGCACGATAGCGCTGAGCAAGAAGCTTCGAGCGAGCAATGTGGACTCGTATCTCATCTCTACCGTAGAGGACCCCGCCGGCACGGGTATGGCGCGGACGGTGTGATAAGCCCGAAGCACCGGCGCTTCCTCACCGTTGACGGTCGCCTTCCAGGCAGGATACCAGTTGTCGCCGATCACGAGCAGAGCTGGCTTGTCGGACTGGACCGCCAGGCGGAGCCGGTCGGCCGACCGTTCCTCCCAGGTGACGAGTCCGGAGATGGGCCCACCCCCCAACGAGACGGGCGGTGCATCCTCGGAGAGGACGACCTCGACCGCCGGATTGTGGGTGGGGCTCATGATGTACTCGACGGCCTCCGCGTCACTCTTCACGATCGCGCTTCCGACGAGGCGCGCACGCGGCAGACCGATGTCCGACAGCAACGTATGGTAGGGTTGTCCCCCGCCGTACTGCGTACGCGACAGGACCGGTCCCTGCGGAGCGGGCCCGAGCTCGATGTCAGACCAGAGGATATAGTCGACGTTCAGGATCCGGCGCACGTTGGTGTTCAACAGATTTCGGGGCAGGTCGGACCCCTCCATTCCGATCAGCTCCCGATACCGCAGCAAATCGTTCGGATG
Source organism: Gemmatimonadota bacterium (assembly GCA_039585495.1). Classification (GTDB taxonomy): domain Bacteria; phylum Gemmatimonadota; class Gemmatimonadetes; order Longimicrobiales; family Gaopeijiaceae; genus UBA2589. The sequence goes on from JBDGVT010000153.1 coordinate 3,095, forward strand.
ATGCCCGGCGGCAAGTTCGATCCCGTGGATGGCGGGCAGGACGTCCTGACCCCTCTGGGCTAGAGAGAGAAGTCGATACGGCTCCCCGTCCCGCTCACGATCGAGGATGGTCTGAATGTTCGGGTCAGGCTGCGACCAGTTGTAGAAGTCCATCGTCTGGATGAACGGGGCGTCGACGCGGGCCTCGTCCACCACTACGAGGACGACGAGCGCGGCTACAGCCAGCTTCGGAGAGAGGTGACCCTTGGCGAGTGCCCAGATGGTGCCCGCCACCCCAACGGCTAGAAACAGTGCGATCGCGGACCCGCTCACGATGTTCGGGAGATGGGCCTGAAGGACTCCGAGCTGCCGCTCATTGATCGAGCGGTAGACCACACGGGTCCAGAGTGAGGTGAAAACACCCGAAGCCATCAGTACCGCGATCAGTCCCACGACCCCGGCGCCGATGCCCAATACGCGGCGCGTCTTCAGGGCTTCCTCCGAGTCGCCCCTTCGGGAAACCTCGAACGCGCGGTCGAAGCCGAGAGCCGCAAGCGTGATGATCGCGAACCCGAAGAGAAAGCTCACCATCCCGGGTGCCCGGAAGAAGCTGATACCCGGTACCAACGTGTAGAACAGACCCCAGATCGGTGTGTTCGGGCCCAGTCCAAATCCGACGGCCAAAAGGCCGAGTCCGACCATGAACCATCGCACTCCTGGCCGCGCGGCCCCGAGGAACGACACGGTCGCAAGAAGGAGAACGACCAGGCCCGCGTACTCGTGGTTGTCCTTCAGACCATTTCGGCCCCAGTAGGTGCCTTCGGTCCAGGCAGAGCCGCCGCCGGCGTTGTTGCCCGGGAACTCCGGGACCACGAAGGACATCACTTCTTCAGGGTGCATCGAGAAGGAGCTGGACCAGGTGCGGCCGGTGCTCCCCGATGTTTCCCCCGTTGTCTGGATTCGTCGGGAGAACTCCGTCACGTGGTTCGCGGCGGGCAGGAACTGGTAGGCCGCACCTGATGCGCCGAGGACGGCCCCCAGCATGAAGAGGGCGAAGCGGATTCCCCCGACCCTTGGACGGGCCTCGCCCGTCTCGGCAGACCCCTTCCCTATCTGAATCGCCCGGAAGATCGCGTACAAGCCGACCCCACCGAACAGGAAGTACGCCATCTGGAAGTGCGTCGTGTAGAGAACCAGGGCAACCGTGAGCCCGACCCCGGCCACGGAGGCCAGTCCAGGACGGCGGAAATGGCGCTCGACAACCCAGAACAGGAGTGGCGCCAGGGCGATGACGAACATCTTCCCATCGTGCCCGGGCCGGACGAAGCTCACAAAGAACGGTGCCAGCATGTACGCGGTACCGGAAAGCAGCGCCGCGGCTCGGGAGCACCCGATGCTCCGAATCCACCCGAACATGAACAGTCCCGCCAGGAACACGTGCAGCACGAGCTTCCACCCCAGCGCCCTGTACGGCTCCGTGAGCAGCAGCAGAAGAACCGACGGCGGATACAGGGAGTCGCCAGCGGAAAGGGCCTCGAGGAATGGCGTGCCCCCCAGGATGTGCGGGGCCCATCCCGGAACCCGACCCAGTGACTGTAGCGCTTCCACGTAAAGGGCACGGGCCGCATACCCAAGGCCCATCGTGTCATTCCCGACCAGCATCTGGTCGGTGAATACGAACTCCCGAAAGAGAAACAGAGTCAGCGCGCCGTAGAGGACGGGCGGCACCCAACCTGGGATTTCGGGAGTCGCGGGGGCGGTTCGGAGCGTTCGGGTACGCTTTCTAGCCGACCCTGTCTTCTCGATCGGGGCGGATCCGTCCTCTCTCTCTGCGCTCTTCTTGGCCATGTGCTCCTCAGGCCGCTGGTCGGCGCTGAATGACGTGCTCGTAAATTTCTATGTGGCGATCCGCGAGTCGAGCATTGCTCCACCTCTCGACGACGCGGCGTCTGGCGTGGGCCCCGAGTTCCGGCAGGTCGCTTCGGCGTAGCAATACCGTGAGTCGATGGGCGAGATCCGCGGGGTCGGCCGGTGCGAACAGCGTGCCCACGCTCTCATCGACGATCTCAGGGAGCCCCCCGACGCGAGAAGCCGCGACGGGTAGCTCACATGCCATGCATTCGAGCGCTGCAACGGATGTAGCCTCCATCAAGGAGGGGAACACCGCGACATCCGCTGATGACAGGAGAGCAGGCATCTGATCGTGGGCTTGGGCACCGAGGAATTGGACACGATCGGTCACGCCGAGGTCCGCCGCCAGGCGTTCCAAACCGGCCCGTTCAGGCCCGTCGCCGATGAGAACCGCTTCGACGTCGATCTCGGCCGCGATGAGGGGAAGCGCTCTTACGAAGTACTCCACACCGTTCTTCTCGAAGAGACGTCTCGGAACGACGATTCGAAGTCGCCCAGCCACGGGGGGTTCCATGGCAGGAGAGACGCGGCTGAAGACCGTAGTTTCGACTCCGTTCGTGAGCGCCTCGACGCTCGCTCCCCCACCGAGCCGCTCGGCGACGTCCGCGATCTCACGACTCGCGGACAGGTTGTGGTCACCCGCCTGGACCAGTCGGCCGAGCAACGTCTTCCACCCCGTTCGCTCGGCGAGCTTGAGGAAGTGTGACGTATGAAGTGTCGTCACCAGGGGGGTACCGGTCATCGCACGAGCGATCTGAAGTGGAGGGATCGACTGAAACGCTTGTGCGTGGAGGACGTCGGCGTTGCGGGCCAGTGCTATGGATCGAGGGATGGACCCGGCGGCGTGTCCCACCCAGCCCAACGTCGTCTTTCCCGGAAACCACGTTCGCCATACGCGCACACCGTCCATCACCTCTTCGGGTGGTGCGGCGGGGATGGAACGCGACGTGACGACGTCGACTTCGTGGCCTCGCTCGACCAGGGCGCGGCAAAGGTAGTGCACGTGACTCTCCAGCCCGCCGACCTCTGGAGGGTAGTACACACAGTGCATGAGGACCCTCATGCGGTTACCCCTCCCAGTCCGACGTCTTGCGCGCCTGTCCGGTCAGGTCGGAAACGATGATGTCCGCGATACGTGTCCCGGCGGAACCATCCCCGTAGGGGTTCGGCGGTGCATCGTGGGGTCCCCGGCTCAGCGCCGCGCGGCTCGCCGAGATAATCCTCTCGCGGTCGGTCCCCACGAGTTCCGCCACACCCGCGTCTACTCCCTCCGGGCGTTCGGTCACCTCGCGAAGCACGAGCACCGGGACTCCGAACGTCGGAGCCTCTTCCTGGATGCCTCCGGAGTCCGTGAGCACCAGGCTGGCTTCGCCCAGCGCGCCGACGAGATCGAAGTAGTCCAGTGGCTCGGTGAGGTGGATGCGCGGGTGGTCCGAGAGGAGTTCCGCAGCCGGCTGCTGCACGTTCGGATTCGGGTGCACCGGGTAGACGACGGAAATGTCTTCGTACTCGTCCGCCAGGGTACGCACCGCACCGAATAACTCGCGAATCGGTTCACCGAAGGACTCGCGTCGGTGAGCGGTCAGCAGGACGAGGCGCTTCGTCGGATCTTCCACCACGGCACGCAACGTCTCATCCTGGATGCCACGGTTCTGACCGGATACACCGACGAGTGCGTCGACGACCGTATTGCCGGTGACGTAGATCCGATCGGCCGGGGCGTTCTCCGCGAGCAGCAGGTCTCGTGACCTCCCGGTAGGAGCGAAGTAGTAGTCGGCGATCACGTCCGTCAGTCGTCGAAGCACTTCCTCGGGGAACGGAGCGGCCTTGTTTCCTGAACGGAGGCCTGCCTCCACGTGGCCCACACGGACCTGTTCGAAGAAGCCGACCAATGACGCTGCGAAGACCGTCGCGGTGTCCCCCTGCACCAGGAGGACATCGGGGCGAAACTCACGTACGACGTCGCGGAGCCCGTCCAGCGCTCCATGCACCACGTCGTAGAGCGTCTGCCCATCCTTCATGAGGCCAAGGTCGTAATGGCGCTCGAGATCGAAGGCGGTCAGCACCTGGTCCACCAGCGTGGTGTGTTGTCCGGTCAGAGCAACGCGGGTTTCGACATCCGGCGCGAAAACACGCAGAGCGGACGCGACGGGAGCCATCTTGATCGCTTCGGGACGTGTACCGACGACGACCAGAATCTTGTATCGGGAAATGATCAGGAGCCCTTTCGGCGTGAAGCCTCCAACTCGTCGCGGAGTTGAGCGATCTGCTCTGACACGAGTCCGAACCCGAACATGAGGAAGCCGAGTGTCTCGAGCAGCATGATGAGATAGAGGAGCGGGCGGTAGCCCATCGGTGGGATGTAGGGTTCGAATCCGAACATCGGGTGCACGAAGCGCAGATACACGGTGACGAGGGTAACCGCGACGCCTGCGGCGGCCAGAATCAGGCCACCTCCTCCGAAGAGAAGAAGCGGCTTACGGGAGAAGAGGAGCAGGAACCACACCGAAATCAGGTCGAGCACGCCGACGATTATGCGCAGCGGCCCCTGATACTTCGGGACGCCTGCCCGCCTCGGGTGGAGTTCGATATCGATCTCCTCGACCGTGGCTCCCCTCGCATGC
>JBDGVT010000154.1:0-13389 GCA_039585495.1 Gemmatimonadota bacterium
TATCCAATGATATCGCTCTGTTGGACTCGGGTGCCGAGAACCACATCCCTCTTGAACGCGCGCAGATGCGCGTACCGGGTTACCCATCCGTTCGGATGTCGGATCTCGACCGTGTTGCCGAAGCTCCCCTTCACACCTCGATGGATTACGACGCCGTCCGACGTCGCCATGATCTCGGTGCCCGCATTCGCGGCGTAGTCGACCCCGCGATGCGCTCGCCAGGTATTGAGAACCGGGTGGTAACGGGAGTTCGTGAAACGACCCGAAATACGCCGATACTCGAGCGGCTTGAGAAGAAAGGCCCGTCGCACCGACGCTCCGTCCTTATCGAAATACGAGCCTCTGCCATCCCCGTTCGGATCGAAGTAGATCGCGTGATACGGGGTCCCGGCGTTGATGAACTCCGCGGCGAGAAGACGCCCCGCGCGCATGGATCCGTCCGGGCGTACCTCTCTCTCGAACGCGAAGCGGTACGTGTCGCCGAGGCGGATCTGGTAGGAGAAGTTCAGCTGCCACTGGAACACCCGGTCCAGGTGGTCGATCAACAGGTTCCGGTCCTCGAAGTTCAGCTCGGACAAGACCGGGTTGTTGACGACCGCACTCCAGAAGTTGGTTTCGACCTCACCACTCGCATAGATCGTATCGACATAGATCGGCGTCTGAATCAGGTCCGACCTCCATCCGACCACGTCGCGGTCGAGTCGAACAGTCTGGTCGCGACTGATGGCAACATCGACACCTCTCAACCACTCGCCATCCGGCAGATAGCGCAGGGTGATCTCCGTGCCCTGCCGCATACGCCGGGGGCTCGCATGCTCCTGGAAGGCCAGGAGAAGCGAGGCCTGCTCGTTCGCGTTGATCGCGCCATCGAGAACCTGGCCGAAGGTCTGGTTTCGACCGAGGGAGTGGATCTCGATGTTCTCGGCTGGCGGCACGTGGAGCGTACGGATCGACCCCACGTCGGGAGCGTCGGATCCACACGCCGAAAAGGCGATCGCCAAACCAGCGATCACCGCAACACGGCACACGAATCGTGAGTCCATCTCCACCATCGACTCCCTCATACCGACGACCTACAGACTGCCCGACGGACGTCTCCGCCGGACAGTCGGTCGCCCGTGAACGGGCCGGTGCTAGGGAACCGGCCTCAATCCATCTGGCGACGAATGAACGTCGGAATGTCCAATCCTTCAATCTGGTCCCGGGACACCTTGCGCTCCGGGAACCTGCTCAGAGGGAGAATCGGCTCCGACGAACCCCCACCCGCGGCCATGCGGACTTCGGCCTGCTCCATCGGAACCTCAACCGGAGGCGGCTCCAAAACCGGCTGAACCGGAGGATGGGCCGACTGGACCGGTTGCACCGGCTGAATCTGGACCTGAGCCTGCGACTGCGGACGGGATCGCCGGAAGTTGCCCGGTATCACCTTTTCGTCGTCCCCCGAATCGAAGCCCGTCGCGATAACCGTCACGCGAATCTTGCCTTCCAAATCGGGATCATGGACGGCGCCGAAGATGATTTCGGCCTCGTCTCCCGCCTCTTCCTGGATAATCGAAGAGATCGTCGTAACCTCGTCAATGGCGAGATCCATGCCCCCGGTGATGTTGATCAGGACCCCTCGAGCCCCCGCAATCGACACATTGTCGAGCAGAGGCGACGAGATCGCCTCCTGCGCCGCCTCCTGGGCACGGTTGTCGCCTTCGCCGAAGCCGGATCCCATGAGGGCCGGGCCTCGAGCCGACATGACCGTCCGCACGTCTGCGAAATCGACGTTGACCTCACCCGTCACGCGAATGAGGTCGGAGATGCCCTGCGTCGCGTTCAGCAGCACCTCATCGGCCTTCTTGAGCGCATCCTTGAAGGACGTCCCCTTCGGCACCACCGCGAGAAGACGGTCATTCGGCACCAGAATCATGGTATCGACACACCGGCGTAGCTCGGCCAGGCCCTGCATCGCCTGACGCTCGCGCTTCTTGCCCTCGAACGAAAAGGGCTTTGTGACGACCCCGATGGTAAGGGCGCCCATGTCACGGGCAATTTCCGCGACCAGCGGGGCTGCCCCGGTCCCGGTGCCACCACCCATGCCTGCCGTCACGAACACGAGGTCGGCACCCTCGAGGGCGCGACGCACGTCTTCCTCGCTCTCGGCGAGCGCCTGCCGTCCCACCTCGGGACGTGCTCCGGCACCCAGCCCACGGGTCAGCTTCTTGCCGATCTGCAAGGTGACCTGGGCTTGGGAACTCTTGAGGGCCTGGCCGTCGGTATTCATCGAAATGAACTCGACGCCGTCGAGCTCCTCATCGATCATCCTGTTGACGGCGTTCCCTCCCGCGCCGCCAACGCCCACGACCTTCATCCGGGCGTTCCGGAGTGGGCTCTCTTCGAACTCGAAGATCATCATGTCTCCTCCCTAGCGGAGTGTTGTGGAACACGAGCAACTACAAACGATTCATTCACTGACACCTAGAAGAACTCCTTCAGCCACGTACCGAGCTTCGTCATGACACCGGAGGTCGTGGTCGACGCGCCGCGCCCGGTCTCGAGGAAGCGGTCCGCTCCCCAGAGCGCGAGGCCTGCGCCAACCGCGAAGCGGGGACGCCGGACCGAGTCGGCCAGCCCCCCCAGCCCCTCGCTGGGCACACCCAGGCGGACCGGAGACGCGAAGATCTGCTGAGCCAACTCGACGATTCCGGGGATCGCCACGGTACCGCCCGTGAGCACGACACCCGCACCGAGCTTGTCGAGCACTCCATGGTCCTGGAGCTCCCCCTGCACGATCCCGAACATCTCGTCGAGTCGCTGCTCGACGACATGTGCGATGAGTTCCCGGGCGACCGATCGCCTCTGACCGGGTGACGGCCCGGGCAGATCGACCATCTCACGCGGATCGACCATCTGAGCGAATGCGATCGCGTGAAGCTCCTTGGCCCGGCGAGCCTCTGCGTACGGGACCGCCAGGCCACGGACCAGGTCGGCCGTGAGGGTGGCTCCGCCGAACGGGAGAATCGCTACGTGCTGGATCTTGCCCTCGTAGTAGGCCGCGACGTCCGTGGTGGTCGCTCCGATCTCCACCATCGCTACGCCAACTTCCTTCTCGTCCTCCGTGAGTACGGCACGGGCCGCGGCGAGCGGTTCGAGCACGAGGTCTTCGACCCGGTACCCTGCCCGATTCACGGCTTTCTTGATGTTCGCCGAGGCGGTGACCTGCGACGTCACCAGGAAGACCTCCGCCTCGAGGCGCACACCGGCCATACCGAGTGGGTCCTTGATTCCCCGCTGGTTGTCGACGCGGTACTCCTGCGGAATCGCGTGCACCATTTCGCGGTCGGGCGGCAATGCCACGGCGCGGGCCACCACGTGGACCCGCGCGACGTCGTCTCGGGAGACGTCCTCCTCGGAAATCGCGACGACACCCATGGAACTCGTCGCGCGGACGTGGTCACCGCCGATCCCGGCGAAGACACGGTCCACGGTGACGCCAGCCATGAGCTCCGCTTCCTTCATGGCGTTTCGCACGGACTCGGTCATCTCGTCGATGTTCGTGACGACATCGCCCCGCAAGCCACCGGTGCGCGCCTGCCCGACCCCTAGAATGGTCAGGCCCGGACGTCTCGGGTCCGCGATGATCTCTCCAATCACGGCGCACGTATTCGTCGTGCCGATGTCGAGTCCAGCGATCAGGTTCGAGCGCATACCTATTCTTCTTCCGTTCGGCGGACCACGACCTGGTCCGCGAATCTGAGATCGATCACCGCGGGGACGTCGCCCGGGGTCCGTGACAGCGCATCCGCGAGCGCGGCGTCACCCTCCCGCAGGCGGTGCGCCGAGATCCCGGGAGGTAGCAAGAAGACGACATCAGGGCCCGAAAGCCGGGCGACCAGCGCACCCCGCCCGTCCCAGTGGAGCGTCGAGATCCGCTGGAGGAAGGCCGCGTCTGAGCTCAAGAGGTGGTTCACTTCAGCCGCGAGCGTGCGGACGTCCTCGGGGAATAGTTGTGCTCCGTCAGGAGGCGTCCTGCTCGAGGCGATGATCGGCAGGTCGAGCCGATACCGCGCAGGGTCGATGGGCAGCCGGTACCCTTCTGCATCCAGTGGCTCGAGCGTCGGAGTCGCGGCGAGCGCGATGGGCCGACGTTCTTCGACCGTGATCCGCAGTCCATTCGGCACCAGACGCTCCACCTCCGCACTCCGTACCATCGGGTGGGCGGTGACGCGTTCGATCCAGACGCCCTTGTCGCCCCAGACCGAGGACTTCGAGTTCAGTTGCAGCTGTGCGACGACCGAATCCTCCGTGAGAAACCGTATCCCCACGACCTGAACGTCCTCGACCTTGAAGACGTCCATCTCGGACATGACCGCCTGCGCCTTCGGCCCCAGAGTGGCGACAACGCCCAGACCGAGCGTCCCGAAGAGCACACGCACCTCGTTACGCATGTACGGGCTCCTTGAGGATGTCCACGAGTGCCGCGCCCACGACTTCGATCGATCCTGCACCGAGCGTCACCACGACGTCCCCATACTGGACGGCCTCCGCGAGCTCCATCGGGAGGTCCGCCAGCTCCGCGACGTACGACAGATCGCGGCCCCCGGCGGCCTCGGTGGCCTCTACGACGGTCTGGCCGGTCACGCCGGGAATCGGAGCTTCGCGGGCCGGGAAGATGTCGGTAATCCAGATCGAATCGGCGATCGCGAGCGCTTCTCCGAACTCACGCGCAAAATCGCGGGTGCGCGAGAAGAGGTGCGGCTGGAAGACGGCCACGAGTCGCCGGCCCTCGTACATCGACTGAGCGGCCCTCAAAGCGGCAGCGATCTCGGTCGGGTGGTGGGCATAGTCGTCCACGACCGTCACGCCCCCTACGTCGCCGACGAGTTGGAAGCGGCGACCCACGCCCTCGAACGTCGAAAGGGCCGTGAACACGGCATCCCACTCCACGCCGAGGGCACGCGCGGCCGCCGCGGCGCCCAGCGCGTTCAGAAGGTTGTGCCGTCCACCCATGGAGAGCTCGAGCGTGCCCACGGCCCTCCCTTCCTCGAACAGGTCGCAACGCGTGCCGGTCGCGGTCACCTCGAGCTTCACAGCACGAAGCATGGACCCGGCAGACGTACCGTATGTGTAGCCGCTCGACCCGACGTGTGGGAGCAGACCCGCCGCTCCGTGATCGTCCGCGCACACCACCACCCGGCCTCCGCCGCGCACACCGGCGAGGAAGTCCAGGAAGCCCTGTTGGACGCCGCCCAGATCTCCGTAGATGTCGAGATGATCGGCCTCGAGGTTCGTCACGATCGCGATGTCCGGCGCCAGCGTGAGGAACGATCGATCGTACTCGTCCGCCTCGACCACGAAGAGCGTCTGTGACCCGAAGCGCAGGTTCCCGTGCCAGGCGGTCACGCGTCCTCCGACGAGCCCCGTCGGATCCATACCGGCCTCAGTCAGGATATCGGTGGTCATTGCCGTCGTCGTCGTCTTGCCGTGCGTCCCGGCAACGCCGACGACCGTGCCCGTGCTCACCCAGGCCCCCAGGGCCTCGGCACGCTTGAGCACCGGGATGCCCGCCTGGCCGGCTGCCGTCAGTTCCGGATGATCTGATGGGACGGCTGCGGTCACCACCACAGCCGATGCCTCGGCCACGTGCGATGGATCATGTCCGACGGATACGGTCCCACCCAGGGCCTCGAAGTCCCGGAGCGCCTGACTGGCCTTCATATCGCATCCGCTCACACGGCCCCCACTACGCAGGAGGAGTTCTGCCAGCGGATACATGCCCGCGCCACCGATGCCCATGAAGTGCACGGGACGCTCCGTCGCGAGCGAGCGGAGGTCGGTTCTCGTGCCTGTCATGCCGCTCTCCGCACGGGTGCGAGGAAGGTGGCGATGTCGACGGCGATGTCCGCAGTCGCGCGGGGTCGAGCACGCTCGATCGCACGGTCGCCCATCACTCCGAGTCGGTCGTCGCGAGAGATCACCGTAAGCTCTTCGGCGAGACGAGCGCCGTTGAGTTCATCCTCGGGTACCACTCGTGCCACCCCGGCCGCTTCGAGCGCACGGGCGTTGATCATCTGGTGGTTCTCGGCCGAAGTCGGGAGCGGAACGAGAACCGCCGGGATTCCATTGGTGAGGAATTCGGCGGTCGTCATCGCGCCGGCCCGTCCGACCGCCACGTCGGCCGCGCGAAGCGCCTCTGGCATGTTCTCGATGTAGGGGAGCGCGTGAACCCAATCGAGCTCTCCGAATCCTCGAAGCGTCGCCTCGATCCCGTCGAAATGCGTCGGACCCGTGGCCCACAGCAGATGGAGCCTGGCCGGACGATCGATGTCTCCCTCGAACACACCCTCCACGAGTTCGGTAACACCGCGGTTCAGGCCCAGCCCTCCCTGACTGCCCCCCGTAACGAGAGCCAGAAGTGCGTCGTTGGCGATGCCGAACGATCCGCGGGCCTCCTCCACCGAGCGGTCTGAAACCGCCCGAACCGGGTTTCCACTCACGACGCAGAGATCCCGGGCCACCGGGAGTCGGGAGACGGCCTCGGGAAACGCGAGGTGCACACGAGCAGCGAATCGGGTCAGCAACATCGTGACCGCGCCGGGAAGGGAATTCTGCTCCTGCAGAACCAGGGGGATTCCGAGCAGCCCGGCGGCGATGCCCGCCGCCGCCCCGGCATACCCGCCGGTCACGACCACGACCTGAGGTCGGGACGCGACGAAGAACCGCACCACCCGCACGAGGCCGATCGCGAGTCCGGTCAGCGCTCTCCAGCTGCCCAGAAGGTGGCTTCGATCGATGCCTTGCACCGGTAGAAGGAGATGCTCCTCTCCACGTTCCGGGAGGACTCTCGCCTCGATGCCTCGTTCGGCACCTACGAACACGACCCGTAGATCCGGGCGCACCCCCCTCAGTGCATCGGCAATCGCGAGCGCCGGATAAAGATGCCCGCCTGTGCCGCCACCCGAGAAAACGACCAACGGCGCATCAGACATGAGCTGCCTTCCCACCGGGAGCCGCACGTGCGACCGAGATCAGAATCCCGAACGCGACCATCGTGATGATGAGGTTGGAGCGCCCGAAGGAAACCAACGGAAGCGCCAGTCCCGTCGCCGGTGCGAGTGCCAGGCCCACGGCCATGTGGAGGATCGCCTGGATCGCGATGAGGCTCGAAAACCCGACAGCCAGAAGTTCGCCGAAGAGGTCGGGCGCACGGCTCGCGATCCGGAAGCCGACAAGGACAACCGACACGTAGAGCCCGACGAGGAGGAGCACGCCGAAAAGGCCCCATTCCTCACCGATCATGGCGAAGATGAAGTCGTTGTGGGCCTCTGGAAGAAAGCCGTGCTTCTGTTGTCCTTCTCCGAATCCGACGCCTGCGACCCCGCCGGACCCCAGCGCTACGAGCGACTGCTTCACTTGATAGCCCGCTCCCGCCGGATCGGACAGCGGGTCGAGGAACGTCCTCATCCGTTCGAGCCGGAAGCCCACATTCAGCTGCAGATAGATGAGCGGGGCAACGAGCACACCCAGGAAGGCGAAATGAGCAACCCGGGCTCCGGCCGCGAAGACGACGAGCACACCCAGGAGCGTGATCACCATCGCCATCACAAGCCCGATGATCGTGGCCCAGACCGCGAAGAACGGTGCGAGCCCCCTGCGCAGTGACTTGAAGTGGGGCGCCTTCTTCACAGCCATCGCGGCGGTCCATACGATGACCGCGATCTTCGCGACCTCGGACGGCTGGATGGTCACCCCCACCTGTAGCCACCGCCGAGCACCCTTGATCTCCGGGGCGATCGCGTAGGTCCAGGGCAGTACGCACAGCAGCAACATGAACGCGCTCGCAGCGATGAGCGGCCACGCGAGACGCTCCCAGATTCGATAAGGCGTCCACGCACACGCCAGGAGCAGCGCCATGCCGATTCCCGCGCCCACGGCCTGTCGGAGCACGTAGTACGTGTCGGGGAGATCCTGTCGGAGCGCGTAGAACGAGGACGCGCTGTAGAGGGTCACGAGGCCGAAGGAGAGAATGAGCAGGGTGAGGCCCATCATGGTCGCAGCTTCCCAACCCCGTCCGAGCCCCGAATCGGGCAGCCGTACGGGCCGGAGAGGGGCGATGTCCATGGGGCGGGCACTCATGCAGCCTCCCCCACCAGTTCGACGAAGTGCCAGCCTCTGTGCTCGTAGCTCTCGTACATGTCGAAGCTGGAGCATGCGGGTGAGAGGAGGACGACATCGCCGGCCCGCGCGACCTCGGACGCCCGAGTCACGACGGCATCGAGACCACCCCCGACGAACTCGACGGTCGTACCCGGCCCCACTGCGTTGCGGAGCTCATCGGCCGCCCGCTGACCCGCCGCGCCGTATGCGAGGACCACCCGAGCGCGGCCCTCCACAGCAGCGGCCAGTGCCGCGAAGGGCTCTCCTTTGTCCTTCCCACCCACAAGCAGGACGACCGGTCGAGCGAGGCTCGACAACGCGCTGCGCGTCGCGGCGACGTTGGTCGCCTTGGAGTCGTTGAGCCAGAGAACGCCTGATTCGTCTCGCACGGGCTCGAGCCGGTGGGGCAACGCGCGAGCGGACCCGAGGCCGGCGGTAACGCCACCTGCCGCGGCTCCGGCGAGGCGACTCACGATCGCTGCCGCCAGCGCATTGTCGACGTTGTGTCGACCGATGAGCGGGAAGTCCGAAATCGGGAGGATTGGCTCGATTTCGCCTTCGAGGTTCATCGTCATCACGTCGCCGTCGACGAACGCCGTCGAGTGAGGTCCGTCACCGAAGTAGAAACGGCGTCCGGGTGCATCGCCCGCGAGCGACTCGACGTCTGGATCTGCGGCCGGCAGAACCCACCTGCTTCGGCGGTCGGCGTTTTTGAAGATCCGGGCCTTGTCTGCGTAGTACTCGTCCACGCTCGGGTACCGATCGAGGTGATCCGGAGACAGGTTCGTCACCACACCGATATCGGGTCGGAAGGTCTCGACCCCAGCGAGCTGAAAGGAACTCATCTCGAGCACGATCCAGTCGGGCGGCTCATCCGCGCGCGCGAGATCGGAGGCCGGAGGCGCGAGGCCCCCGCCGACGTTCCCGCCCGCCGCCGCGCTGATTCCCGCGGCGCGGAGCAGATGATCGACCAGTAGCGTGGTAGTAGTCTTTCCATTGGTCCCGGTAATCGCGATCAGTGAACCCGGGTAGAACCGTGAGGCGAACTCAGGCTCGGAGATGCAGCGGATGCCGCGCTCTGCGAGCTCCCGGAGCACCGGAGCGTCCGGGGGGACCCCTGGGCTGACGACGACGATTCCGGCATCGACCATTCGCTCGATGTCGTGTCGCCCCAGTTCGATGTCGATTCCGACCCCTGCGAGGTCGGCTCGACGAGCTGCAACTGCATCATTCGTGCGCGTATCCGAGACATAGACTTCTCCTCCCTTTTCAACAGCCAGACGGGCAGCGGCGGCGCCACTCGCTCCGAGGCCGATGACAGCCACATTCACTCCAGACAGGTCCATCACACCGAATCACTACTGTCGAACGCATCATATCCGCTCACCGAATCTTGAGGGTGCTGATCGCGAGCATCGCGAAAAGGACTCCGAGGATCCAAAAGCGGATCACAACCTTCGGCTCCGACCACCCGAGCTTCTCGAAGTGGTGGTGGATCGGCGCCATCCTGAAGACGCGCCGACCCTCGCCATATCTGTATTTCGTGTACTTGAACCATCCTCTCTGGGCGATGACCGAGAGGGTCTCCACGACGAAGACGCCCCCGACGATCACGAGCAGGAACTCGGCCTTGAGGAGGATGGCCATGACACCGAGCGCGCCCCCCAGGGCGAGAGAACCGGTGTCACCCATGAAGACCTCGGCCGGGTGCGTGTTGAACCACAGGAAGCCGAGCGCGGCACCGGCCAGAGCCACCGCGAACACCGTCAGCTCACCGGCCCCATCCAGGTAGAAGAAGCCGAGATACCGCGACATGTCGGTCCGGCCGGCGATGTAGGCGAAGAGGCCCAGCGTGGTCACCGCGATCGCGGTCAGTCCTGCGGCGAGTCCGTCGAGTCCGTCGGTGAGATTCACGGCGTTCGAAGAGCCCGACACGACCACCGCCGTAAAGACGACGAAGACCGGCGGGGCGAACGCGGCCGCGAGGTCCGAGAAGAACGGTACGGACGTCCAGGTCGTCGGATGCGACGAGATGGGGTTCCAGAGGAGGAATGCGCCGAGCCCGAGCCCGAAGGTCCACTGCCCGATCATCTTGTAGCGCGCGACGAGGCCGCGCGTCTTCCCCTGCACCACCTTGAGATAGTCGTCGAGGAAGCCGATCCCACCCATCCACAGGAGGGAGACGATGGCGAGAATCGTGTACCAGTTGTCCAAGCGGGCCCACACGAGCGTCGAGATCGTTGCGGCCAGGATGATGATGAGGCCGCCCATGGTCGGTGTTCCGGTCTTCTCCCGATGCGACTCCGGGCCCACTTCGCGGACCACCTGACCCACTCCGGCCAGTTGCAGCCGACGAATCACGACGGGGCCGAGGGCGAACGCGATAATGAGCGAGGTGACGACGCGCCGGCCGCGCGAAACGAGATGTAGATGAAGACGTTGAACACACCGTGGATATCCACGAGTCCGGGCATGAAGTGCGGAAGCATCAGGCCTCCACCATGCCGGAGTCCGCGAAATCGCCAGACAGCATCGGCAGGATGCCCTCGAGCGCGATTCCTCTCGACGCCTTCAGCAGCACGACCTCGTCACCCTTCAGGCGCGCCCGCAGTTCCGGATAGGCATCCTGCCACGTGTCGGCAGAGATGACCCTCGGTGCCCGGTCACCCTCCGAGGCGGCCGACTCCCCAACCGCGACGGCCTCAGCGGCCTCGGCAAATCCCCCCGTGGCGACCACCAGCTCGACGTCTCGCTCCAACACCTCTCGGAGTACGTCGCGATGCAGCTGTTGCGACGCGTCGCCGAGCTCGAGCATCGTGCCCAGAACCGCTACTCGCTGAGCTGCCTCAAACTGCCCTGTGAGAAGGTCGAGTGAGGCTCGAACGCTCTGCGGATTCGCGTTGTAGCAGTCGACGATTACGGTGAGGTCACCGATACGACGCACTTCGCCGCGCAGAGCGCCGACCTCCGCCGTGCCGAGCCCTCGTGTCGCGTCCTGGGCCGAAACGCCAAGCAGGTCAGAGATCGCGAGCGCGATGAGTGCGTTCGACACGCCGTGCCGCCCCGCTATCGGCAGCGTCACTCGGGCTCCCCGCCAAGCGAACTCATAGCGGCCGAATACGTCGGTTGCCGATCCCTCGGGTCGGTCATCGGCACGCTCACTCCAGCCGGCGATGCGCACGGACGAGCATAGCGCGAGCGCACGTTCAGCCAGCTCTGCGGGTTCGTCACCGACGACGCAGCGTCCACCATCAGCCATGTACCGCAGGAGATCGAGCTTCTCCTCGAACACACCTTCGAGTGACCCCAGCTTCTCGAGATGACTCTCCCCGACCGTCGTAATCACTGCGATATCCGGTCGAGCGACCTGTGCGAGCGCGCGGATCTCGCCGGGCTCGTTCGTTCCGAGTTCGAGGACCACGGCCTCTGCATCATCCGGCGCGGCCAGCAGGGTCAGCGGCACACCGATCCGGTTGTTCAAGTTGGCCACCGTCGCGTGGACGCGAAGTGAGGCTCCGAGAGCCGCGGCGGTCATTTCCTTGGTGGTGGTCTTGCCGGACGATCCAGTGATGGCCACGACGGGCGCAGCGAGGCTCTGACGCCGATGAGCAGCGAGAGCACCGAGGGCCACGAGCGTGTCCTCAACCGGATACAGCCGCCCGTCGGCTTCACCGGCCGAGGGACGGGAAACCACCGCGCCCCGGGCGCCCCTCGAGAAGGCGTCCGTCACGAAATCGTGTCCGTCGAATCGATCGCCGACGAGGGCAAGGTAGAGATCGCCGGGCTCCGTCGTCCTGGAGTCCGTCGAGATGGATCCGTACTCGACATCCTTCTCGACGAGCTCCATTCGCAGGCCCAGTGCGCGGCGCACCGCGGCATCCGTCCAGGGAAAGGCGCTCACGAGACTCCCAACCCCTTCAAGGCGTCTCGTACGATGACGCGCTCATCGAAGGGGTGTTTCTCTGTCCCGAGCACCTGGTAGGTCTCGTGTCCCTTTCCGGCCAGCACCACCGTGTCGCCGGGTCGTGCAGCTTCGAGGGCGATGCGGATGGCCGCGCGGCGATCGGCCGTCCGAGCGTGCTCTACGTCGCCGAGCCCTTCCGCGAGATCGTCGAGAATCGACTCCGGATCCTCGGTACGCGGGTTGTCGGAGGTCAGGACGATGACGTCCGCCCACTTCCGCACGGCCTTCGCCATCGGGACGCGTTTGGTGGGATCGCGATCGCCGCCTGCTCCGAACAGAACGATCAGGCGGCCCGACGTGAGCGGTCTGACGGCAGCGAGCATGCCCTCGAGCGCCGCCGGTGTGTGCGCAAAGTCGATCAGGACGGTGAACGGATGCGTGACCACGGCTTCGAGGCGGCCACTCACCTGCGGAGCCGACGCGAGGCGCTCCACGATGCGATCCATCGGCACACCCAGGGCGTGCGCCGCCGCCATCGCAGCGACAGCGTTTTCTACGTTGTAGCGCGCCACGAGCGGCATCCGGACCGAATAGCCGGTCCCCTCGAAGGACAGGTTGAATTCAGTCCCGTCGGATCCGAGCACGAGATCTGATGCAGTCAGGTCGGCGGCGGTCTCGACGGCATAGGTTCGTACGAGACGTCCGGCGGGCTCCAACGACTGCCACGCGGGGTCCGCCCGGTTCACAACAAGCGTTCCGTCCTCGGCCACCAGCTCGACGAGGCGAGCCTTGGCGGCCAGGTACGACTCCGGATCACCGTGGTAGTTCAGGTGGTCCTGCGAGAGATTCGTGAACACCGCAGCGTTGAAGCGCACGCCATCCAGGCGGTATTGATCGAGCGCGTGCGACGATGCCTCGAGAACGACCGCACCGATGCCACCGTCGGCGAGTTCTCGCAGCGAGACTGCGACCTGCACCGGACCGGGCGTGGTGAGACCCTCGGAACCGGGACGGACACCGTCGTCGTCCACGATGCCCAGGGTGCCGATCACGGCGGACTTCATTTCACCCGCGAGAATGTGTCGCAGAAGGAGCGCCGTAGTCGTCTTCCCGTTCGTTCCCGTGACAAAGCTGCCGCGAGCCGTCCATCGCGGACCACGAGCTGAGGGACGGCAACATCGACCGGCCTTTCGACTACGGTCGCCACAGCCCCCTTCTCGACCGCCGCGGACACGAAATCGTGCGCGTCGAAGCCGCTTCCCTTCCAGGCCACGAACAGGTCACCCGCAGCGACGGCACGGGAGTCCTGCGAAACGCCCGAAACGGCGACGTCCTCCGGGCCA
>JBDGVT010000155.1:0-7560 GCA_039585495.1 Gemmatimonadota bacterium
GAACAGTTCAGCGCCCTCACCGGCATCCCGCCCCGCACCATCCGGCAACGCTGCAAGGACGGCACCCTCCCCGCCACCAAACGCGGCACCATCATGAACGCCCGCCCCATCTGGCGCATCCCCGAGGGCGCCACCGACATGCTGCCGCAGCCCGCCACGAAAACACAATGGAAGCATGACGTTCCCACTCCCCACCCCACAGGACAGCATCCCGCTCGGCGGGATCGCTGAACGCCTCACCGAAGCCGAAGCCGCCGGCGTACCCCGATCCAGCCTCACAGGCATCCGCTCAGTCGTGCGGCAAGCCGCCGACAGACTCGACGACCATCGAGGCGAACGACCGCCTCAGCGCCCTCGGGAAGCGCGAGCAAACCAGCGAGATGCAAGCCCTAACGCGCGAAATCGTTCAGGGTATTACCGAGGACGTACGGGCCCGAGTAGAGCGAACGATGGCCCCTAAGGATCTCGAGCCGCCAGTGAGTGACCCGTTGGTGCTCGAAGCGAAACTCCAGAGCGCCCGGCATGACGCCGAACTCGCGCTGCGTAACGAGCGGCACGGACCCACTCAGGACCTCCTGGCGCTCGCTGAGGGTGGCGACCCGATCGTGCGGTACCTGGTCCTGGGTACGGGCTGGCCGCTGGCTTGGCTGCGCTCCAGGGGCGTCTCGGACGGCACGCTCGGAGGCTGGCCGAAGCTTCAGGCCAGAGCGGTGACTGAGGCGACCGTGGGCCCGGATTTGGCGCGGGCCCTAAAGCGCTTGGGGCAGGTGCCGCAGTTGTTCGAGTCGTTCGCCACCCGGCATATTGGGCCGCCCGACCGAGCAGGCTTGGGGGTCCGATCGTGACGCGCCGGCCGCTGCTGTACATGGCTTCGTGGCGGTCGTGCCGGCAACTCCTCGCGGAGTACCGAGCGTTGTTCTCGGGGTGGAGGTCGTGATTCTACGTTCGCGACGGAACGCCGACCATCCGCGCGAGAAGAAGCTACAGGGTGGGGCCAGCATGCTGGAGCCACAGGAGAAGAACGAGGATCCAAAGGGCTCCGAACGTGAAGTAGGCCGCGGGTACGAGAACAGCGCTCAACCACTTCCGAGTTGGCGCGGTCCGATGCGCCACCACCATGCCCGCAAAGATGGCAAGGAGATTCGGGGCGACAACGCCGAGCCGATAACCGATGACGATGCCGAGTACGTAGTTCGCGAACCGCATCGTCAGCAGCCCAAGCAACAACGAGAGCCACCAACGCCAAACCATTCGTTTCACTCCTTCAGTCGCTCATCGAGCCCGCTTCCTTCTCAAAGTCTTGCCTACGGGAGGTCGGACATCCTGGAGAGCCCCCACAAGAACCACAGTCCAATAGCGAAGAGGATGGTTGGCACGAGGGCAGCACTCAACCACTTCAGAGTCGGGGCGGTCTTGTGCGCCACCACCATGCCCGCAACTGCGGCGACTAGGAATGCCCCGAGTCCTCCCAGATTCCCAGCACCGAGGCCGACAACAATCCACACTGAGGGGACTGCCACGACGAACAATGCCGACAATCCGAACAACAACGACACGAACCAACGCCCGACCATGGGTCGCTCCTCGGCCTTACTCTCCGAGTGGAGTTCACCGGATGCAAGAGGCAAACGTCCTCGACAGTCCGAGCGCCGACCCTCCGATTCGCTCAAGCAAGGAGACAAGACAACCATGCCTCACCTCGTTAGAACCGACGGCGGTCCCATCCGCCGCGTCCACAACCAGGAAACCCGCGAGATCTTCGACCTCCTGACTGGTGAGCTGCCCGAGTGGCGCCCTCGCACTTGGTTGCGGGCTAGGGAGAGCGCCCTCCGGAACTGGCGTGTCTGCACGCCCGAGGAGGTCGCTGCGGCCGGGCTCGAGCCAGACTAGGCCGAGGGGAGGGGGGTAAGGGCATTATGACCGACCAGGACAACAACAAGTCCCGCAGGCGGGGCACTAGGCCGGGAAGCATCCGACAAGTCCGGCTCCGCCTCTGGTGGGCCATCCAAGAAGCCGCGCAACTCCTCGACGACCCGGACAAGGACACACGCATGCGAGCGATCAGCGCCCTCAGTACCGCCAGCGGAGTGTACGCGAAGCTCACCGAGGCGAGTGAACTCGAGAAGCGCATCCAAGCGCTCGAAGGAGCCACCGAAAGGACCATCCGAGCATGAGCTTGCGAAGGCGACTAGAGAAGGTCGAGAGCCCATTGAAGCACCAGTGGGAGAGGGCGTGGGCCTCGTGGCTCGAGGACGCGACCCGCTCCTGGCCCGAGCGAGGCATCCTCTTCGACGAGCGCGGCAAGCTCCACCCGCGAGCCAAGCCGGCAGATGCGTTGGTGTCATCCCTCATAGAGGACCTCCCAGAACTCAAAGCTACGGCCGACTGGTTTGCGGAGATCGGTCGGGTCGTTCCAGACGCCGATAGTCTCGAGTATTGGCCGAGCGACATTCCGAGCCCACCTGAGGTAGATCCTGCTGCTTTGGAGGCGATCCAGGTCGTGCATGCGCGGTTGGAGGTACTGTTCTTGGCTGCGGAGATGCTGTTGAAGCATGCGGAGGCGGCACGATCGCTGCGCCACACGAAGGCAATGGTTGGGGGTTCGCCTTGAGCATCAAGGCCCGACTGAAGCGACTAGAGGGCAGCACGCCCAACGAGGAGGAGCGGATCGTGGTGGAACTCCTCCACACGGTCGAGGACGGCGTCCTGCGGAACGACGATGGGACCGAAGTGGATGCGGAGACGGCAAGTGCAACGTCAGGCCCGGTCTGGTGCTGAGATGGGTTCTTGTTCCATCGTCCCCGCGACACCGTCACCGACGCTTGGGCGCTTGAGATCCTCGGGGAAGCCGCATGATCCGCGACACCTACCCGACACCCGACACTTCCCCACCCTCGCGTCAGGCACGACACTCCAGTGTCGGGCGGCACAGTCGGTCGCAACCCGACACTATTCGCGACTGGCCGGACATGCCCTGCCCCAACTGTGGCGGTGACAGCCACACCTACGTCTGCGTCTCGACGTGGAACCGCTGCCTGGAGCAGCACTACCCCGATTGCCGAGACCCTGGCCCCTGCCCACGCTGCACGTGTGCCGTGAGGGGCGTCGTTGGGGCATTGCACGACGCCGAGAACCTCGATCCCTAGGCTCAGCCGCTCTAGCGCAACACACCCAGAAGCGCACCGTCCGCCACGCCCCTCGACGGCACTCCGGTGCTGTCAGAGAGTCGAAAGCGCCCCCGTTGCATCATGGATTCATCGAGGTCGACGTCCCGTCCGGCCTCCGTTTTCGCCCTCCGCCCTGCGGTTCCCACCGCTCGGCATCCGAACTCCAGGGAGCATCATGCACAACGTCTTGAACACCCTCTCCCGAGCCGCCCGAAGGAACAGCAAGATCCTGTGGGTCGGTCTCCTCGTCCTGGTCCTGGCCGCCTGCGGCACCACCGTCACCCCTGACATGACCACCGCCGGCAACCGCATGGACCGCTTCGACAGCATCGCCTCCATCGCCGTCGCCCCCGACGCCGTCAGGGGCCTGATCGAGAGTCGCTACGACGGCAAGATCGTCGCCTGGCATCCCGACGAGGGCTTCGCCATCCTCGGCTTCATGGACGGCAACGACGGCGGCCTCCGCGCCCAGAACCTCACCCTCGAACCCAACCAGGACGTCTTCGATCCCCCCGAAGCCACCGCCGGTGGCTGGACCGCATGGAGTGGCGGCTGGACCGCATGGAGTGGCGGCACCGAGAACCCCAACACCTTCGGCGAGAACCTCGCCGCCTGGAACCTCATCAACCTTACCGAGGGTCAGGCCCTGAGCAGCAAGCTCGGGGCGGGCGTCACCGTCGCGGTGATCGATACCGGCGTGGATGTCGATCACCCGGGCCTCACCTGCGCCAATCTGGACAAGAAGGGGAACTGCGTGAGCGCGCTGGCGCCGAGCAGCATGTGGGCGGACTTCGTCGATGGCGACAACGTGCCCTCCGAGGAGCCGGGCGCGGCGTACGGTCACGGTACCGGCGTGGCGGGCATCATCGTGCAGATGGCGCCCGAAGCGCGCATCCTGCCGATCCGGGCGCTGGGCCCCGACGGCAGCGGCGACGTCGCGAGTGTGGTACAGGCGATCGATCACGCGCTGCTGGAGGGTGTGGACGTCATCAACCTCTCGTTGGGTACGGATGTGCCGGTCGAGAGCTTGAGGGCGATGCTGGAGCTGGCGGCCAGCCAGGGCGTGTACGTGTTCGCATCGGCCGGGAATGCCGGCCAGGAGGGTATCACCTACCCCGCGTCCCTCGGTACGGAACGTTCCAAGCTCGGGCATCAACTGATCGGCGTGAGCAGCGTTGACGTGAACGACGTGAAGACCGACTGGGCGAACTACGGCACCGAGCTGGAGATGGTGGCGCCGGGTCTGGAGATCCACACCCTGGCTCCGGACGCCCAGCGGGGCGTGTGGAGCGGCACCAGCTTCAGCACGCCGATGGCGGCGGGCGCCATGACGCTGGCGCTGGGTGAGCCCGCGAAGAACTGGAAGAACAGCGCGGATCCGGGTGATGACCTGCCGATGACGGCGGACAGCGTGGCAAGTCAGAACCGGGATGGTCTGGAGACGAAGCTCGGCAGTGGTCGTCTCAATGTCATGGACTTCATGAACAGGGTCCTCAAGTAGGGGCTGGCCGCCTCTGCACGCCACCCTGATCGTCGGGGGCGAGCCCTGCGGAGTCCCGCGGGCTCGCCCCCGACGTCCGCTCGGCGTCCTTTGCCAGCATCGACGTCTGATCGAGGCTCTACGAGGCCGCCCCTACTTTCTCGATGTCCCGCTCGGTCCCGGGTCGTTGGCTACCCCGCGGGGCCCACGCTGGCCCCGCGCCCCGACAGAACCACCCTCCCCGCGTCCGCTAGTTCAGGGAGGCGGTCGAGAAGACGACGTGGAAGGGCATGCAGTAGATCACCACGCCGCGGTAGGCGCCCATGATGATGCTCATGAAATCAGTTCCGGATCCAAAGACGGCTCCGTACCTCGCCACATCACGGGACGCTGTGTCTGAGGGACGTGGGACGTGGATCTACGATGCTTCGGTCGCTTCTGGTTGGAGTGTCTTCACGCGAGGCCTTCCGGCGACAGCACGAACGTGATCAGGGATGGTGCAGCTGGTGTGTACCTGTCCCGCCGCGACCCACGCCTGACGGACGACTTGACGGCATGCTTCGCTTGGAGTCGGAGCAACTTGGAGTCGGAGCAACCACCGTGTGACGTAGTGGCATGGGGTTCGGTGACGCTCTTTGCCCTCGATCCGCGGCCAGGCGGGGGTCTTGTTGCGAGCGCGCATGAAGCCGTGCAGCGAATTCGCCTTAGCATGCGGCACCCTCTACGCTATCCGGCGAACACGGCCGGATGAAGTGGAGAGCGCGCGTCGGGTCAACTGACGAGCGTCCGTTCGATGGCCTTCAGGATCTCCGCTATCACGGTCTGCATGCTCTCTAGTTGTTTGGATCTTAGGCGTTCCGATTCGCGATCTTGGTCGAGACGCGTCTTGAGAGCCTCGGCCTCGCTCGTGAGGGTCGATGCCGCGTCCGTCAGGATCTCGACCTGTTGAAGCAGCCGCTCGACGGCGAGCCGGAGATCGGCATCATCGATCCCCGGCACCTCCATCGTGAACGATCCACCGTCACGACGTTCGAGCGTCACGCCCTCGCTATCGGCGGTGCGGTCGTGCGTGGCGGCCAGCTGCAGATCGTGCTCGGTAGCCACCTCCAGAAGGAGCGCCTGTAGAGGCCGCTCGATGAGGCGTTTGTGGTTGTGGTACGACCGCTCGATCTCGATATCCGCACTCTCGACGGCGAGCAGCCTCTTCGCAGCGGCCTCCCCTTCGACACCGTCGTCGAGCGTGTAGGCATTGACGAGCTCGCCCGAACGGAAGTGCAGACGCCCCATGAAGTTATGGGCACGGACCCTGATGGCGCACGACTTCCGCTCCATCTCGATCAACTGCAGGAAGCCCGGCAGCGTGACGCCGCGAAGGCGACCGGCACCGGCCTCCTCGAGCAGCGTCGTGACTTCGCGCCCCAGCACAGTCTTGTCCACGGGCTTCGCCAACACGACCACGCTCCCGAACGGATCGAGCCGGGTACTGTAATCGTGAGGGGCCAACCCCGTCACGACGATCACGGGTACGTTCTTGCCCGATCTCTTGATGAAGGAGAGGACGCTGAAGCCGTCGCCATACGGCATTTCGAGATCCGTGATGACGAGGTCGGCCCCATCGGCCTGGAGTAGGGAAATCGCTTCCTGACCGTTACTGGCCATCTGCATCCGGAGCGGCTGGGGGAATGTGGTGAGGGCGCTCTGGATCTGGACGAGGGAGGCAGCGCTGTCATCGATCAGGAGTACTCTGATGGGCTCGGGGCCGGAGGCGTCCGACAGCACGGTATGCGCGATCGGATCGGGGCTCCGATGCTCGCGACTGGGGTGGTCATCCATGCTAGACCCTCCTAGAAGGCTGCCCCCAGAGGCTGTCTCGTTAGAACTGCGCCGCTAGTCTCCAATGGTAGCGGGCGGGCCGTTTGGCGTAGTGAAATCCCTGACACCCTCGCTCAGCGTAGTATCTGACTCCCGGCATGGGGTGCCGACTCCATCGCCCACAACACGCGCTCCACCTTCGCTGCGAGAACCATTTCGACATCGGAAGGCGGGAGGGGACGTGAGATCAGGTAGCCCTGGCCGAGATGGCAACCGAGACCCTTCAGGTAGCTTCGTTGCGCATCCGTCTCGATCCCCTCCGCCACCACGATCAATCCCAGCTTCGCAGCCATGGCGCAGATCGCTTCGACAATGGCAATCGACGATGAGGCGTCTGTCTCCGTCGAAGCCAGATTCAAGTTGTTCACGAACGACCGATCGATCTTGAGGCTCCTGATCGGCAAGGCATGGAGGTAGGCGAGCGAGGAGTAGCCGGTGCCGAAGTCGTCGAGCGCGACATCGATTCCCAGGCTGGTAAGGCGTTGAAGCGTCCGCTGAGCCAGGGCACGATCCTGCATCAGCAGGCTCTCGGTGATCTCCAACTCCACGAGCGAAGGATCGACGGCATAGTCTTCCAGGGCGTCGCGGACGACCCTGAAGAAGTCCGGCCGCTGGAACTGCCGCCAGGACACGTTGATCGCCACCCGGACAGGCTTCAACCCCTTCTCCTGCCAGTTCCTGAGCTGACGACACGCCTCCCGAAGAACCCATGTACCGAGGGGAACGACGAAGCCGGACTCCTCCGCGATCGGAATGAACTCGCCCGGCGAAACGGCACCGAGATCCCGATTCTGCCAGCGCACGAGCGCTTCCAAACCGACCAGGGCATCGGATTCCAGATCGACCTGCGGTTGATAGACCAGTTCGATTTCGTCATTCTCGATGGCGGTCGAAAGTTGACGCCGGATCCCGAGGCGCCGGGATTGCTGCTCGCGCATCTCCTGCGTCGAGACGTTCACGCTGGACTCGGATGCGCGCTTCGAGAGGCGCATGGCTTCGTTGGCCTGGTGTACGAGAGCGTCGACGGTACTCCCATCCTCG
>JBDGVT010000156.1:0-7692 GCA_039585495.1 Gemmatimonadota bacterium
TCACGTAATCACGGTTGCCTTCATTCCAGGGGACCGCGGCGGACTAACGGAGAGCTAGTCCCCCATGCCGCCGCAGCATCTCCGCCTGCATGTCCTCACCAGCAAAGATCGCCACTTCCACTCGCCGGTTCTCCTGCCTGCCGGCCTCGGTGTCGTTCGTGTCGATCGGCTCCGTCTCACCCATGCCCATCGCGGTGACCCGACTCGCATCGAGCCCGGCCCCGACCAGGAACGTCCGCGCTGAATCGGCCCGGCGCTCTGACAGCGTCTGGTTGTATGCAGCATCACCGGTCGAATCCGTGTGCCCGACGACGAGAACGTCGGTGCCCTCGTAATCTTCGAGCGACACGACGAGATCCCGCAGGTTCTGCTCTGCCGCCGCACGCAGCGTCGACGCGTTCACGTCGAAGAGGATGCCGGAATCGAACGTGATGTGGATTCCTTCACCGACGCGCTCGACACGCGCGTTGGGGAGCTTGTCCTGGAGGTCCTCGGCCTGGGAGTCCATGATGCCGCCGATCGCGGCACCAGCCGCGCCGCCGACCGCCGCGCCGATGATCGCACCTCGGGCGCTTCCACTCGCGATTCCACCGATCACGGCACCAGCTGCTGCTCCGCCGAGAGCGCCGGTCCGAAGGTTCGAGGAGCACCCTGACACCGTCAGGGTCAGAGCCATCATCACGACCATGGTCGCCGAGCGACCCGTTGCCAGCGTTCTCATCGACCGAGCTTCCTCACCTTGAGTCCATTCCAGCCTGCACCATCGGAAGACAAATCATACTGCTTCGGACGAGCGGCCGGAACAATCGACATGAGTCCGGCCCCGACCGATCCTGGTCACCAACCCCGGCGTTCTAGTTCACCGAATCCACAGTGATCTCGAACACCAAAACCGCCCCCGCGGGGATCAACCCTCTGGCACTGGCGCCGTATCCGCGCTCGGGTGGAATGATGACCAGTCGCGTCCCGCCCACGTTCATCCCGCGCACACCCTGGTCGAAGCCAGGAATCAATTGACCGTCACCCACGGTAAAGTCCAGCGAGCCCGAGTCGAACTCGGTCCCATCCGCCAGCCATCCCGTGTACGAGACGGTCAACGCGCTGCCGACCTCGACGAGCGCCCCGGTGCCGACAACCCGGTCCTGGATGTACTCACCAGAGGCCAGCATCTCCATCGAGTCCAGCTGGACACCCAGGTTGGCGCCAAACGTGACCTCTTCGATCACCTCGAACTCGACCACCTCAACCGGATCCTCCCCACACGCCCCCGCAACAGCCAACAGTGCCAACACGCCAAGACCAGTGCTGACCTTCCGAACCAATCCAACCATCTATCGCACCCTCTCCAAAATCTCTGACTCAAGAAACCGAAACGACCCACCCCTGAAATCCCCCCAACCCCCTCAAGTTCCCCAACCAACCACGACCCCAATGCCGATGCCGAAGGCAAGGAACCACCCACACCTCCACACGACCGAACCAGGTACCGCCTCCGGCACCACTTCTGGTTGGAAGACCGCGCCGCGTTCTCCAGTCGCAGCGAGCCGTCCGCCCTCGAACGAGTGCCGAAGACCGGAACCGTCGCCCTCCGGGCGACGGGTGAGCGAAGCGAACAACTTCCGGCGCAGGCACGGTTTCACCCGCGCGCGCCCAGCGACACGGACACCGCAAGACACCCCGAGTCCCCCGATTTCAGGCGAGCGGAGAAGGGAGAACGCGTCGCGATCTTCTTCCCTCCACCCGAGACGCCTACCCCGAGACCGGTACCTCAGCTTCGAGCGTCTCCGCATCCACCATAGGCTGCCACACCTGAATCGCCGGGAACGTCGACAGGAACCATCGAATCGACCCCAGATACAGCCCGAGGAACATGCACCCGATGAGCGGCTGCCAGATCGTGAAGATCGGATCGCCCTCATGGTGCAGCGACGGCGCCAAGATCCCGTAACGCTCGAGCCAGAGTCCCACGAGAATGACCGAGGCGAAGAACGACAGCAGTGCAGGCTTCATCTTCGGCTTGCGACCGATGAGTCCGATGAACGGAACGAGGAAGCACAGCACGAGCGTGAGCATCGAGTAGCCGCCCCACGCTTCACCCGAGCGCCGGATGATCCAGGCCTGCTCCCACGGGAGCTTTCCGTACCAGATCACGATGTACTGGCTGAAGAACAGGTATCCCCAGAACACGGTGAACGCGAAGGTCAGCTTGCCGATGTCATGACGCTGCTGAATGCCGATCAGGTTCTTGAAGTCGGTGTGCTTGGTCCGGAGGTACATGCTCCAGAGCACCGTCGAGGCGATACCGCCCCAGAACGCACCCATGAAGAACCACGGTCCGAACATGGTGCTGAACCAGTGGGGCTCGAGCGACATCACCCAATCGTAGGAGATGATGGTCATGACGAACGCAAAAGCGATCACGATCGCAGGAGCCATCGTCGTCATGCGCTGGTAGCTGGCGACCTCTTCCTGCTCCTGTCCCATCCAGCCCTGCGTCAGCTTCTCGCGCCAGTTCCTACGCTGTTCGTCTTCTTCCTCCGAGTCCTTCGCCAGGCCCATGTCGGGGCGGACGGCGAGGTAGACGAAGTAAAGCGCCAGACCGAAGAGCACGCCCACACCCACCACGTTCCTCGTGATGAGGAACGGCATGTTCAGATAGGCCTGCTTCTTCGCGACGATGGCATCGGTGGCCATCATCTCGATCCATGGGAAGTAGCTGTCCCCGAGACCGAGCATGGGCAGGAGCATCACGAAGGAGATCGGCAGGAAGGCAACGAAGGCCTGACTGACGCGTCGCATCGGCCAATTCCACTTCGCCTTCACGATCCACGTGGCGACAGCGAAGAGCACGCCGCCCATCGAAATGCTCGTGAAGAACAACCAGTTCGTGATGTAGCTGATCCACGCCGAGTCCGCGTCCTGCGTGAGACGGACAACGAACGCCAGGAGGCCGACGACGAAAAGGGCACCGGCAACCGTGCTCATCGTCTTGTCGCGCGGCAGGTACCGGACGGGGACGTCAGTGGGGACGTGGTGATGCATTACTCATCCCCTCCCGCCGGCGCATTGCCCGCCTCGATCTGAAGCTGCCTCAGGTAGTTGATCACGTGCCATCGATCGAAGTGTGTGATCCGGCTGCCGTACTCGGGCATGAGGCCCCGGCCGACACGGATCAACGCGTAGATGTACTGGTCCGTGTATTGCGCCACCTGCGCGCCGGACACGTTGTAGGCCGGCAGGAGCACATGCTTGTCGGCGACGTAGGCGTTGGCCCCGACACCGTCCGGTCCATGACACACGACGCAGAAGCGCATGTAGATCTCTTCGCCGCGCGCCAGAGACGCCGCATCGGTCGGGTCGGTCGGGTTCACGAGCCCCTGGACGACCGGGCCTCCGACACCCACAACCGGACCGAGATCGGCCTGGGTGAAGTACGGAATCGCGATGCCCTCGGGCTGACCGAGGTTCACGACGCCGTCTTCGGAGGGGTAGTTGCCGGCCGCGAACGCCACCGAGCCCACCGGAGCTGGCCGCGGATTCTCATATGGATCGAAGGAGCGCGAATCCCGCATCGACCGGCCGAAGATGAGGACCATCCCGTCATCGAGCGGCTTGCACCCGGCGAGGGTCATCAGCGCGAGGCCCGCGATCACGGGGCGTGTGAAGCGTGACTTACGCATCGGCGGCCCCCTCGCGAAGCTCGATAGGCTCCTCAGCGTTCATGATCTTCCGTGCTTCCTCGAGTCGGGTCGGGTCGGCCTCCACGTAGACGCCGTAACGTCCGGCGGTGAACTCGGGGTCGTAGACGACCGCTGGCTTCACGTTGGGGAGCCTGCTCAATACGAAGAGTCCGATCACCGTCGACAGCGCGCCGAAGAGCACCGTCATTTCAAAGACGATCGGAATAAAGGCCGGGATCGAGACGATCGGCTTTCCGCCGACGACCATCGGCCAGTCGACCGAAGTGAACGTCGTGAAGGCGAACCCGGACGCACAGCCGGTGAGCGCGCCAACGAGCGTCCAGACGCGCACCGGACTCTCACCGTATCCCAGCGCGTGCTCGATATGATGCTCGGGGTAGGGCGCATAGGCCTTGACCCCCTTGAAGCCCGCCTTCCTCAGATTCTCGATCGCATCGACCGTCGAATCGAGGTACTCGTACGAGGCGAGGATGCCCTGGTTCGCACTCATGAGTGGGCCTCCTCCTTCTTACGCATCGGTGGGGGTAAGACCTCTTTGAGCTCCTGGATCGCGATCGGTGGTATCAACCGCGTGAAGAGCAGGAACCAGAAGCCGAACCAACAGAAGCTACCCAGCAGAATCGACATCTCGGTGACCGAGGGTCGGTAGATGCCCCAGGCGAACGGCTCGTACTCGTGGTGCAGCGAGGTGACGACGATCACGTAACGCTCGAACCACATCCCGATGTTCACGAAGATCGAGATGACGAAGAGCGCCGGAATCGAGTGCCGGATCCGCTTGAACCACAGCATGATCGGCACGAAGCCGTTGCAGACCAGCATCGTCCAGGTCGCCCACCAGTAGGTACCGAAGAGCCGGTTCCAGAAGGCGGACCTCTCGATTTCCTCACCGCTGTACCAGGCGAGGAAGAACTCCGAGAGGTAGGCGTAGAAGACGATCATCGACGTGAACAGGCAGAGCTTCGCCATCGCGTCGTAGTGTTTCGTCGTGAGGTACGCTTCGAGCCCGAAGATCTTCCGGAGAGGAACGGTCAGCGTGATGACCATCGCCACACCGGAGAAAATGGCTCCGGCGACGAAGTACGGCGCAAAGATCGTCGCGTGCCAGCCCGGCACGATCGACATCGCGAAGTCCCAGGAAACGACGGAGTGCACCGAGAGAACCAGCGGCGTGGCTAATGCGGCGAGGAAGATGTACGCCTTGCCGAAGTGGTGCCATTGCTGGTCGGTACCCTGCCAGCCCATAGACATGATCGAGTAGAGCTTCTTGCGGAGCCCGGTCGCCCGATCACGCGCAGCCGCGACGTCGGGAATGGTCCCGAGATAGAAGAAGACGGCCGATACCGTGAAGTACGTGGTGACAGCGAACACGTCCCAGACCAATGGGGACTTGAAGTTCGGCCACAGGAAACGCGAGTTCGGATAGGGGATCAGCCAGTACGCGTGCCAGAGCCGTCCCACGTGAATGAGCGGGAAGAGTCCCGCCGTCATCACCGCGAACACGGTCATGGCTTCAGCCGCACGATAAATGGACTGCCGCCACGGTGCTCTGAACAGGAAGAGAATCGCGGAGATCAGGGTGCCGGAGTGTGCGATACCGACCCAGAAGACGAAGGTCGTGATGTACACGCCCCACCCAACGGGTGACATGAGCCCGCTGACACCGATGCCCCTGTAGATCTGCCAACCCCACGCCGTGAGGAAGAGGCCGATCCCGGCTATGCAGACCAGCAGCAGGGCCCACCATCCCTTTCCGGGTGTCTCGAGTACTCTGAGAACGTCGCGGTTGACGTCGTCGAGTCGCTGTACGTCGGGGTGGGTCAGCGCACCGCGTTCCGTAGATCCGACGGCCATTATTCGTGCCCTCCGGATACCTCGTGGAACGTGACCTTCTTCAAGTAGTGCACACCGGGCTGAGTGTTGATGAGTTCATCGAGCACTCGGTAGGTGCGCTCGTTCGCGACCACCTCGGCGACCCGTGATGCCGGATCGCGGAGATCGCCGAACACGATTGCTTCGGCGGGACAGCTCTGCTGACACGCGGTGACGATCTCTCCATCCCGCACGTCGCGGCCCTCCTCGAGCGCCGACCTATTCTCTGCGTCACGGATTCGCTGCATGCACAACGAGCACTTCTCCATGATGCCGTTCGTGCGGACGGTCACGTCGGGATTCCACTGCCAGTTCATCGGCTCCGGCACGTTCTCGTCCGTGTAGCGATACCAGTTGTAGACCCGAACCTTGTACGGGCAGTTGTTCGCGCAGTAACGCGTACCGACACAGCGGTTGTAGATCTGCGCGTTCACGCCCTCGGGTGTGTGGTACGTCGCGAACACCGGGCAGACCGGCTCGCATGGCGCGTTCCCGCAATGCTGGCAGATCATCGGCAGGAATCGAACGTCGAGATCCCCCGCCTGCGTCGCGTCGACATGCTCATAGTAGCGCTCGATGCGCACCCAGTTCATGTCACGACCCATGATCACCTGGTCTTCACCGACCCAGGGCACGTTGTTCTCGGCGTGACAGGCAGTCACGCAAGCGCTGCAACCCGTACACTTGTCGAGATCGATGGCCATCCCCCAGCGCGGACCCTCATGCGCGTGGGAGTACTCGCCATGATCGGCACCGGCGAGCGGGAAGGCCGTCGCAGCTCCACCCTCGGCCGGGACCGGCTGAACACCCCCGAAGCCCTGAAGCTCCTGGAGTTCGCCGTGTCCGTCGTCCGCGTGCTCCTCGTCCTCGGCATGGCCGAGATCAGCCAGTGCGACGGCAGGTGCGATCGGTCGGTCGTGCTGATCGCCGCTCGAACCTTCGATCGTCGCCATGCGGCGTCGCTCGCCGGTTGGCTCCACGGTTACCGTCGTCGCCAACGTCACGAACGCGCCGGACGGCTGCTCGGCCGTGGCAGGCAACAGGTCGAGCGCGTTCACACCCATGCCTGTGGCCCATCGGCCCATGTCCGTGTGTCCTCCACCCATCGCGAGGCCGACCGAATCTTCACGGATGCCCGGGTAAACCCAGACCGGTACATCGACGGTGCCGTGGGGTGACGTGACGGTGACGATGTCACCCTCACGAATGCCACGAGCTTCCGCGGTCGTCGGATTCATCTCGAGCCACGAGTGCCACGTGATCTTCGAGACAGGATCAGGCAGCTCCTGCATCCAGGGGCTATTCGAGAACTCTCCCCCACCGAAGCGTGGGGACGGATGCACGAGGAGCGTCAGGTCGCCGCTTCCGTCGAACGCCGGAGCGTCGAAGGTCAACGCCGCATCAGGAGCCCGCAGCTGCGCGGCAGCTCCCGCGGGAGCCATCGCGTGCATGACACCGGTCCTCAGGTGGCCACGCCACATCTGCTCGAACGCTCCTGGATCTTCCGCGTGCATCGCGAGATGCGGCGCCCTCAGGTACTCGTAGAACGTCGCCGAGCCGAGGTCGTTGCCCAGGTGGGCGGACACGGCCAGAAGGGCGTCACCCGCCTGCTTCGAATCGAAGTGGGGAACCGCCTGCATGACAGGCTGTTGAATCGTGCTGACGCCGCCCGAGGGCGCTGCATCACCCCAGGACTCGAGAAAATGCCTGTCCGGCATGATCAGATCGGCCATCGCCGCGGTTTCATCCATCGCAGATGCGAAGGAGACCTTGAACGGCACCTGCTCGAAAGCGGCCTGGAAACCAGAAGCAGAAGGCAGTGAGTACGCCGGGTTGCTTCCGTGCACGATCGCGACCCCGACCTGTCCGCTCGCCATCGCGTTGATCGCGGCAGCCATGTCGGAGAAGGGGCTCGAGGCAGCGTTCGATCCGCCACCGACGTGGATCGTCTGACCCACGTTACCGGGGCCCATCGCCAGTCCGGGACCGGCCTCGGCGAAGCGCTCGGCCAACTCCCGAATCGCCTCTTCACTCACACCAGCGGCCTGCGCCGCTACCGCAGGGCTGTAGGCCTGGAGGAGGTTCGCGTAGGGTCCAGCAGCGTTCGGACCTGCGATGA
>JBDGVT010000157.1:0-8520 GCA_039585495.1 Gemmatimonadota bacterium
TCTCTCCGCCCTGCCATCGCCGGTGGATGTTCTCCAGCACGACGATGGAGTTGTCCACGATCAGCCCAAAGCCCATCGCCAGACCCATCAGCGTCAGCAGGTTCAGCGTGAGACCGCTGAAGTAGATGAGGTTCAGCGCGATGAGAACGCTGAACGCGATCGTCGTGAAGACGAGCGCGGCCGAGCGGAACGAGCGCATGAAGGCCAACAACACGAAGAAGATCACGAGCGCACTGAAACCGGCCCGCATGCGAAGGTCCGTCAGCTGCCTCTCGATTTCCTCACTCTGATCGTCGTCGAGAATGAACTCGGTGCCCATCGGGTTGAGCCGCTGAAGCTCCGCGATACGGGTCTTCACACGCTCGGCGACACGCACGGTGTTCACCCCGATCCCTTTCACCACGATGAATCGGACCGAGGGCCGCCGATTGATGCGGGAGAGCGATCGCGCCTCCTCGTACGTGTCGAAGACCGTCGCGATATCCCCGACGCGCACGGGCGTCCCACCCGCCGCGGTAATCACCGTGTTACGAATGTCCTCTGCATCCGCGGGTCGATTCACGATGGTGATCGTACGCTCAGTGTCACCTTCGCGGACGATGCCCGCCTCACCGACGAGGTCGAGGCTCGATATGGCATTCCGAATCGTTATCGGATCCAGGCCCAGCGCGCCGATCTCCTCTTCGTCGAGCTCGATCTCCAGCCTGCGTTCCCGTCCACCGTAGACCTGTACCAGCGACACCCCGTCGACCTGCGCGATCTCGGGTGCGATGACGTCATCTAGATGCTCACGGAGCGCTTCCAGCGTGTACGGTCCGGTGAACGTGTATTGCAGGAACGGTTGAGTTTGCTCCTGGAATTCGTCGGGCACGTACTCACTCACCGTGACCTGCCTCACCCCGACGGGCAGCGTCTCCTCGAGCGTCGCGATCCGTTCAGACAGATCCAGGCGGGCGAAGTCCATGTCCGTATCGCGCTGGAATTCGATCTGGATCTCCGCCGTCCCCGTACCCTGCACTTCATACGACGTCGATATGATGTTTTCGACGCCTCGAATCTGCTGGACCGTCGATTCCAGGGGAGCTGTCAGAAACGCCTCCACTGTTTCCGGCGAAGCACCGGGCCACGGAGCCGACACCGTGAGGCGTGGGAGCTGTGTATCGGGCAGCACCTCGATCGGAATGTTCTGCCAGGCGGCGATACCCAGCAGAGCAACGGCGGTGTAGGTCATCGCGACCGCGACGGGTCGACGCAGGGTCATCCGGATCACGCTTCGTGGCCTCCGATCCGGAGCCTGAGGTTCTCGACCGTCTGGTAGACCACCGGCACCACGATCAACGTCAGCGCGGTCGCCACGACGAGCCCTCCGATGACCGCGATCGCGAGCGGTGCACGCAGGTCCGAACCCCGCCCGATTCCCATGGCCATCGGCGTCAGTCCGAGGACCGTCGTGACCGTGGTCATGATGATCGGGCGCAGGCGCACCCGACCGGCCTCGAGGATCGAATCACGCAGGGCCAGTCCCTGTTTCTGGGCCTGATGGATGAAGTCCACTTTGACGATGGCGTCGTTCACCACGATCCCGACCAGGATCACGACGCCGATGAGGCTCATGGTATTCACGCCCTCGGACGTGCTCATGAGCGCCATGACGACACCGACCAGAGCCAATGGCACCGACATCAGGATCGTGAAGGGGTGCAGGAACGACTCGAACTGCGCCGCGAGAATCATGTAGACAAGGATGAGCGCCAGTCCGAAGGCGAACGCGAGATCACGGAACGAGCGCCGCATCTCTTCGTTCTCACCACCCACGCTCCATCGCACTTCGGGCGAGGGGGTCAATGAAGACAGTGCCACTTCGACCGCCCCAATCGCCTGATCGAGCCCACCGGACACGACGTCGGCATAGACCGGGATCACGCGCGCCTGCTCCTCGCGGTGTACCTCCGCCGGCCCGACCGCCTCTCGAATGCGCACGAGCTCACGGATGGGGACGCCCTGCACCCGGATCCCCTCGAGGGTCTCCCGCGAGTAGCGAAGGTCTTCCGGGTAGCGGACCACGACATCGATCTTCCGATCGAAGTCGACGAACTCCGTCGCCCGGTCCCCGCGCATGGCGCGATCAACCGTATTGGCCACGTCGCGTGGATCGATTCCGTACGTGGCACACGCGGCCCGGTCGATCTCGACCTGGATCTGCGGCTGGCCCTGTTCCGTCCCGATCCGCACGTTCGCCATGGCTTCGACGGTGGCGACCCGCTCGGCGATACCTTGAGCCATCGCGTAGACCAGATCGAGGTCCTCGCCACGCACCCGGACCGAAACATCGGCTTCGGATCCGCCCAGCATCGACCCCAGAGCCGTAGCCTGCCCCGTCTCGACGGACAGCGCACCGGGCGGGAACTGCGAGGCCAATCCCCGGATCCTGTCGGCAACCGTCTCCGTGTCGGCACCGGACTGCACACGAACCTGGAAGGTCGCCGTATGCAGCCCTGAAGCTTCCTCTCCGTCGGCGTAGGCCCGGACGTTTCGGCCCACACTGCTGAACACGGCCTCGATATCCGGGTCGGCCAACGCCGCGGTTTCGATGAGCACCGCGGCCTGGTCTGTGGTCTCGAGCGCGGTACCCTCTTCGAGTTCGAGGCGAATCGTGAAAGCACCCTGATCCACGTGCGGCAACAGGTCCCTCGGAAGCCCCGTCCCCAAGAACAGAGCTACGCCGAGCGCGGCGCCCGACGCCGCCAGGACGCGGGACGGACGGTCGAGTGCCCACTCGAGGGCAGTATGATATCGTCCAGAGAAGCGTTCGAAGGCCGCATCGAAGGTGCTCAGCAGAGGGCCGAACAGCACCCCCAGCACGCGGCCGACACCCCCGGTCCAGAAGCCGACCAATTCGATCGTGAGTCGCCCACCACCCCGAATGAGCCGGAAGGGCGCGCTGACTAGCCAGACCGCTCCGGCCACAAAGCCGCTACGTCGAGGGCTTTCCTCGGGGTCGCCTACCTCTTCGACTTCCGCCGGGCCACCCGCGAAGCGCGCGGCGAGCGATGGCAGCAGGGTCAACGCAACGAGCAGCGAAACCAGCAACGAGAAGGCGACCGCCAGGGAGAGGTCCCGGAACAGCTCGCCCGCAACGCCCTCGACATAGATGATTGGCCCGAAGACGGAGATCGTGGTCAGCGTCGACGCGGTGATCGCCGCCTGTACCTCTTCGGCCCCGGCCGCAGCCGCCTGGACGGCCCCTTCGCCGAGTTCCTCGCGGTGCCTGAAGATGTTCTCGAGCACCACGATCGAGTTGTCGACCAGCATACCCACGCCGAGCGCGAGCCCACCCAGGCTCATGATGTTGAGGCTGACGCCGAAGGCTTCCATGAGCGCGAACGTCCCGACCACGGAAATGGGGATCGCCAACGCGATCGCGACCGGGTACCGAGGGTCCCGCAAGAAGAGGAAGAGTACCAGGAAGGCGAGCAGACCCCCGAAGACCAACGCCTGCACCACATTCGAGATGGAATCGGCGATGAAGCCCGCCTGGTCGTCTGCGACCTCGATGCTCATGGCCGGGTATTCACTCTCCAGCTGGCCGATGACCTCATTGACCGACTCGGCCACGGTGACCGTGTTGGCACCCGATTCCTTGAAGACCAGAAGCCCGACGGACTCGGCCCCGGCGTATCGGGCGATCGCCTCTCGCTCGGCAAATCCATCGACCACCTGACCGATATCCCGGAGCCGAATGACCCGAAACCCCTCCTCCGAGGGCGCCCGGCCGACCACGACATCGGCGATCTCTTCGACCGTCTGAAATTCACCGAGCGTCCGGAGTGGGTACCGGTACCGACCCTGGAGAATCGTGCCGCCGGGAGCGCTCACGTTGGCCTGCGAGAGCGCAGCAGAAATTTCCTCGATCGTGAGTCCGTAGGAATCGAGCAGGCGCGGCTCGACCTCCACACGGATCTCTCGATCCAGCCCACCGGTGACCTCCGCCTGAGCCACGCCATCGAGCTGCTCCAGACGTCTGCGAAAGACCGTCTCGGACATCTCTTTGGTCTGCCAGAGATCCTCTCCACCGGAGACCGACAGTGTCATGACCGGATCGGACTCTGGGTCGACACGCAATATCGTGGGTCGGCCCACGGTTTCGGGCAGCGACTCGCGGACGTTGTCCATGCGCTCCCGCACGTTCAGCATCGCGAAGTCCATGTCCGTGCCCCACGCGAACCGCAGCGTCACGAGGCTCACGCCATACCTGGATACGGAAGTGACCCGCTCCACGCCCGGAACCGATGCCGCCTGACTCTCGATCGGCTCGGTGATCCTCCGCTCGACCTCCGCCGGAGCGACCTCCTCGTAGACGGTGTAGATGACCAGCCGCGGGTAGCTCACATCGGGCAGCAAGTCGATCGGTAGCCGGACGTACGAGATCACGCCGAGCAGCACGATCGCGAGGAACAGCATCCATACCGCGACCGGCCTCTTGGTCGCTCCGCCGGGAACGGACACCGGTCAGCTCCCCTGAGCTTCGTTGGCGGGTGGGATCATCTCCCGGATCGACGTCCCCACGGCCGCTTCGAGCACCAGCAACGCCTCCACGAAGCTGTGCCGGGCTGTAATGATCTGCCGCTGCGTGTCGGCTTCGTTCTGAAAGCTCGTCCGCAGGTCCTCGAAGGAGCGCGTACCCAGGCGATACTCCTCTCGGGCGAGCCTCAGCGCCTCCTCGGCGATCACAGACGACCGCTCGGAGAGTCGATACGACTCCCACTCGTTCTCGAGGTCGAGAAGAGCCCCGCGGATCTCCGCCTCCAACTCGAGACGTGACTCGCGATCTGACTCACGTTGGTTCATCACCTCGACCCTCGCCCGCTCTCTGTCTCTGTCTTGAGCGAAATAGTCGTTCAGGATC
This sequence comes from Gemmatimonadota bacterium, assembly GCA_039585495.1. Classification (GTDB taxonomy): domain Bacteria; phylum Gemmatimonadota; class Gemmatimonadetes; order Longimicrobiales; family Gaopeijiaceae; genus UBA2589. The sequence goes on from JBDGVT010000157.1 coordinate 4,907, forward strand.
GGGAGCGAGAACGCGAGGTAGAACTGGCTTTCGAACTGCTGGTTCAACGACGGATCAAAGAGTGCTTCACCTGCCGAAGCGAACGCCTGTCGATAGATCTGAAAGCCCATGTCCAACCGCGGCCACCATCCGTCCTTCTGGGACGACAGCTCCAACTCGGCGCGTGTGACGGCCAGGTCGGACTGGCGCAACACCGGATTCACCTCCATCGCGCGCGAAACCAGATCATCGGCTTCGAAGTCGACGGGGTCGAAGATCGGCAGGTCCTCGTCGGTGATCTCGACGGTTCTTTCTTCCGTCAGCCCTATCGCGGTGCGCAGCGCCAGCAACGCGCGCTGGTATGCGGTCTGCTGCTGCCGGTGCACCAGTCTCTGCTGCTCGATTTCGAGCTCGGCGTTGAGAAGGTCCACTCGGGTCCTGAGAGCCAGAGAGAAGAGTCGCTCGGCGACATCGAGGTCGATTTCTCGAGCCTCGATCAGCGCCTCTTCCGCCAGCATCAGCTCACGTTGTTCGAGCGCGTCGAGATAGAGCCTCTGTACCTGGTTTTCGACTTCCGTAAGCGCCCTGATCTGCCCGATATCGCGATCGAGGTTCGTGAACGTCTGACGCTTGTGGTCGCGGAACAGGGACGCACCCTGAAAGGCCCAGTTCACCGAGACGTTGTGCGTCGTGCGAGAGAAGTAGTTCCAGTCCGCGGCTGGATTCGCGATCGGGTTCCCGAAGTTGTCGGTAGCCTGCCGCTGGAGGTTTCCGTTGAACGTGCTGCTGAAGAGCGTCAGACCAACGCTCGGAAGGAGTTGATCCAGCCATGCCGTCCTCATCTCGACGGCATTCAGCATGGTGTTGTTGGTCGCCTGACGAAGCGCCGGATTGCTGCCCGACGCGAGCGCGAGGGCCTCGTCCAGCGTAAGGGTCAGCACCCCGGACTCCTGTGCGAAAAGTGCACCTCCCGGCGTGACCAGCATCGAACCGGCCAGCACCAGGAGTGCGGCGAGAACCCGTCCGAACCGCTTCGTCGACCGAACGCATACGGCCCTCATCGACCCGGCCTCCCACCTTCGGCGACGACGTCATCGACGAGGCGAATCGGTGTATCGTGGGCCAGATAGTGATGTCCGTCCGTCAGCACGATCTCTCCTGGCTCGACCATTCCCTGCTCGGGGCCATCGACGAGGATCTCCACGTGCGTCTCGTTTTCCCTTCCGGGGTTCACGTAGCGCCACTTGGCCATCGCGCCCTGTGGACCCTCTTCGTACACGAAGAGCATCGGCCGTCTCCGGCCCTCGCCCCGTTCGAGGATCGCCGACCTGGGTACGAGGATCCGGTCGGGGATGGCCTCCGCGTCCAGTGATACCTCTGCATACATCCCCGGCTTAATCCGACCTTCCCGGTTCTGGAGGAGTACCGTGACCCTTCCGGTGCGCGTATCCGGGTCGACGACCGGATTGATCGTCTCGATGGCTCCCTCGAAGATCTCGTCCGGGAATGCGGCGAAGGTGACCTCGGCTCCGCGCCCCTCGGAAAGAGCCCCGAGCTCTGCCTCGAGGACCTGGACCTCGACCTTGATGGGATCCAGATCCACGATCGTGAGCATCTCGGTTCCCGCCGTGATGTACTCCCCCTCGACCACGAGCAGGTCGGCCACCCGACCCCCGAAAGGCGCTGTCACTCTCGCCCTGGCCAGCTGAAGCTCGGCCTGACGCATGACGACCTCCGCCTGGTCGAGTCCGCTGGTCGAGCGGGCGATCCGTTCACGCTCGGCACGCACCGCTGGGTCCTCGATCTCGTCGTTGAAGAGGATCCGCTGCCGATAGTCGGTGTCGGCCGCGAGCAGGTCCGCACGGGCCTGAGCGAGGCTGAGCGCATGTTCCATCGTGTCGATCTGGATGAGACCGGCACCCGCCGCCACGGTCTGATTCTCCCGGATGGGGACTGCCTGTACGACCCCCTCCACCTGAGCCGTGATCGCCGTCCGGCGAAACGCCTCGGCCTGCCCGGCCGCACTTACGCGTATCCAGAGCGTATCACGCACGACCTCCGCTCCACCTACCGGCTGGGCGGTGCTCGCAGAGAACTGCGCAGGGGCTTCACCGGGAGGCAGCGCGGGATCGGAACCCTCGGCTACCTCGGCACCTGTATCGGCACCCGCGTCATTGGAGCTCATGAGCCGCCAGACGACGCCAGCGCCGAGCGCGCCGAAGATGAGCAGCATGGTGACCAGACTCAGGGTGCGTCTGGAGTGACTCATGGGTCGGCCTCGTCCCAGGACGGTTGAGGTGAGATGCGGACACGCTCCATTCGAGCGAACGACCATGAGACGTCATGTCTCACCTGGAGCGTTGCCGACAACTGTAGAAGATCGTTGTACCACACCGATTCATACCGAATCGAGGGCTGTACGCTTACTACGTTTGGGCGTCCACCGCACGGTCGGCACCATACCTGCGCTGCACGTAATCGAGGAGGATCCCCTTGAACTCGTCCACGAGGCCCTCGCCCTTCAGTGTGACGGTGTGCTGACCATCGACGTAGACCGGCGCCTTCGGCTCCTCGAACGTGCCAGGAAGCGAGATCCCGATATTGGCCTGCTTCGACTCCCCGGGGCCGTTCACGACACATTTGGCCTGCTTCGACTCCCCGGGGCCGTTCACGACACATCCCATCACCGCGACGTCCATCTCCTCCACGCCCGGGTATTCGTGCTTCCACTCGGGCATCATCTCGCGGATGTAGTCGGTAATGTCCTCGGCCATTTCCTGAAAGAAGGTACTCGTAGTGCGCCCACAGCCCGGGCATGATGTGACCTGCGGCTCGAAATGCCGAATCCCCAGCGACTGCAAGATCTGCTGTGCGACCCGGACCTCTTCTGCTCGATCCCCACCCGGCTTCGGCGTGAGCGACACGCGGATGGTGTCGCCGATCCCGTCCAGGAGGAGCGGGGCCAGCGCGGCCGTGGTCGCGACGATCCCCTTCGCGCCCAGGCCGGCCTCCGTCAGACCGAGGTGTAGCGGATACTCGGTCCGGGCCGAGAGAGCCCGGTACACGGTGAGCAGCTCTCGGACCGACGACACCTTGGTGGAGAGCACGATCCTGTCATGTCCGAGACCGACCTCCTCCGCCAGAGCCGCGGAGCGAAGCGCACTCTCCACGAGCGCCTCGAGAAGGACCGCCTCCGCTTCCATCGGCTCCGCGCGGGCCGCGTTCTCGTCCATCAACTCGGTGAGGAGTCGTTGATCGAGAGAGCCCCAGTTCACCCCGATGCGGACCGGCTTGTCGTGTTCGATGGCCACTTCGAGGATCTTCGTGAAGTTCGCATCGCGGTGCTTCGTGCCCACGTTGCCCGGGTTGATGCGCAGCTTCGCGAGAGCCTGCGCCGTCTCTGGGTACTTCGTGAGCAACAGATGCCCGTTGTAGTGGAAGTCACCGACAATGGGCGTCGAGTACCCATCTGCCCGTAGTCGCTGGACGAGTTCCGGGACGGCCTCAGCAGAGGCATCGTTGTTCACCGTGACCCGTACCAACTGGCTCCCGGCATCCGCGAGGAGCTTCACCTGCTCGAGCGTCGAGGCTACGTCTGCGGTGTCGGTGTTGGTCATCGACTGGACGACCACCGG
>JBDGVT010000158.1:0-10548 GCA_039585495.1 Gemmatimonadota bacterium
AGGGCTGCGTTCAGACGGGTGATGGGGTCGGGAGGAACCATGCAGGCAAGATGCGGCTTAGAGCAGGAAACCGCGAGCGAGTCATAGACACGAGCGGGGCCGCACGCTGACACAGCGTGAGGTGACTGACCTAAAGCAGACCCAGAAGACTCCTTAGATCTACCCCACCCATTCCAAGTCAAACGCTCGACGCATTAGCGGCCTCGCAAGGCGGGTGAAGGGGTCGGGCATCAGTTCGGCACCAAGCGCTTCAGCTCTTCGAAGAAGTTCATCACCACATGGATGCGCGTGGGCGGACGGGCCTCCTGCTCAGCAACCGTCAGGAATCCCTGCCCGTCGGACGCCACATCGTAGCTCCGCACGCTCGTTACGATGATGCCTTGCCGCGGGAGCTCAGTTTCCAGACGCGCGGCAGACACGTGAAATTCCGGCTCCAACTCCACCAACACCGACATTATCTCCTCTCCGCGGCGGTAGTACAAACGGCTAGAGGCTCTCCCCCAAAGGGGATCCACACCCCCATCTAGCGACACTTGTTGCCTGCTACCACCCGCCGGATACCGGTCTACATAGACCTGCTCAGTTCCAGTCTCATCCGATACATACGCGATCCATGGCAGAGTCGGATGAAAGACCGCGCCAAATTCGTTGTACGCATTCTCCAGCAGCGGGGTCACTACCCCGCCGTCGAGAGTGACGGTCAATACATCGCTTCCCGTCCCAGGTGTCGTCTGGGTAAAAGCGATGCTTGATCCATCTGGATGCCAAGAGCTCGGGAGCTGAATCAGATCGGCCTCCGTTAGTCGCTCAGCCTCCCCGGATCCACCGGCTCGCTTGACGTAGAGGTTATACCGCCCCTCCCGGTTCGAGCTGAACACGATCTGTGAGCCGTCCGGGCTCCAAAGAGGCGCAATGTGGCTGCCACCTGCGAAGGTGAGCCGTCGAGAGGAGCTATCCTCCAGATCATAGATCCAGATGTCGTCATTTGCGGCTTCGGTAACAACGGCCACCGCATTTCCTCCAGGCGCAAAGCGGGGCGATCGGAACGGCCCAGTCACGGTCGGAAGAAGATTCGAACTCCCAGCGGGCCCCACGGACACGAGCTGACGTTGGGCCACCCACGGCCCACCGCTCACGTACACCAACGTCCCGTCTCTCGATATCGCGTAGTCGGCGGAACCCGTCGAGGGATCGGTCATCACGTCCTCGATCACAGCCACAGGGGCCGATGGGCCAGCCTCGAGGACCAATGCATGTAACGCGCCTGCTCGCGCAAAGAGAAGGTGGCCGGTCGACAGGAGCCAACCGTGGCTACCCCCTTCCAGAATGACCGACCGCGTCTGGTCGTCTATGGAAAAGCGCTCGATCCTCGCGTCGTCGAAGGTTGGGTGGCTGCCCTCACGCGCCGTGAACAGAACGGACGATGCATCCGAAAGTGCCTGGGGAAAGCGGTGCGTGCGCTCACCCCGAGAAGCGTCGAGCTCAGTCAAGAGCCTGGCAGGGCCACCGTTCGCATCGACCGCCCAGAGGCCGGTTCCGGGGGCCGACGTGAAAAAGATCGTGTCATTTGCTCCCCAACTCGCGCCGCGGGCGAGCGCTGCGTCCGCAAGCTCGGTAGCCACACCACCCTCGATCGGAATCTTCTTCAATTTGCCACCCGCGAAGAACCCGACCCAGCGGCCACCTGGGGAAAAGAACGGACCCATCGCATCCTCGGTGCCATCGATCGGGACAACCTCGAGCGCGTTGATGGCTCGGTGATAGAGTTGAGTTCCGACTTCGGACTCACCTACGAAAACGAGGTGCTGCGCGTCATCCGAGATCGCTAGCGGCGACAGATCCGCGGGAGCCAGGGCGATCTCCGGTGGAACGTCAATGACAAACCGTGCCGGAATCATCGAACTGTCCGCCGACGGTGCCAGCGTGCGGCCGACCGTGAGTCCGACAACGCCAGCGAATGCGGCAATTGTGGCCACAAGGCCTACGCTCACACGGCTAGGCGGCCCGATTCTAACTTCGGGATCAACGACTTGTCCGTAGCGGAAACCGGGGTCAGCCAGCGCCTTCACGAAATCCTTCGCACTTGTGAACCGATCCGCAGGCAGCTTCTCCAACGCCTTTCTGATCGCAGCGTCCACGTTAGGAGGAACCGACTTTCGCATCGCCGTCGCCGATACCGGCAGGCCCTGTATGATCTTGCCCAAGACAGCCTGCGCGGTGTTGCCTGGATAGGGCGGTTCTCCAACGAGCATCTCGTAGAGGACACACGCAAGCGCAAAAATATCGCTCGCGGAGCCAACGTCCTGATCTCCTGTCGCTTGCTCCGGAGACATGTAGTACGGCGTACCGAGCGAGAGACCAGTCTCGGTAAGCCGGCCACCTCCAGCGGCTCCCACAGCGAGGGCGATCCCGAAGTCGGCGACCAGCGCTTCACCACGACTCAACAAGATGTTGCCCGGCTTAATGTCGCGATGGACGACGCCATGGTCATGCGCTGCCTGGAGAGCATTGGCCACCGCCCTCGCGATCCCTAGCGCCTCTTCGACGTGAAGCTGACGTTCTCGGTCAAGGTGCTCTCTCAGCGACTCTCCTTCTACATACGGCATCACGTAGAAGAGGAAGGAGCCCGCCTCGCCCGAATCGAAGAGCGGCAGGATGTGCGGATGCTGGAGGTTCGCAGTCGTCTTGATCTCAGCCAGGAATCGATCCGACCCGACCACAGCGGCCAGCTCCGGCTTGAGCACCTTGAGCGCAACTTTCCGCTCATGTTTCAGATCCTCGGCCAGATAGACCGTAGCCATCCCACCCTCACCGAGTTCACGCTCGATGTGATAGCGGCCCTCGAGGGCCTCACTGAGGCTTGCGAAGGGACCTGGATCGCTCACGCGGACGACTCCTTTGGCAGGCGGCTCCAGCAGCAACATTGCCCGGCCAGCGATGACGCGCCGTGGGGAGGACTCAGGATGAGCTTGTAGGGAGCTTTCCGGCTATCAACAGGCCTCGCCACCACGTCCGAGACGGTGAGGCGTCACGCCGACACAGCGTGCGGTCGTCGCGTTACGAGCGTCGCCACGCGCGCTGTCGGGTGCCCGAGAACTTCGTCACGCTTTCGAGCGGATAAGACCCTCACGAATGGTTCACGACCACCCGTTCACGACCACCCGAATGTCGTGCGGCGGGGTGCGACGAGTGGACAAAGTAGCCTGAGGCGGGTAGAAGGAAGGCTCAGTACTTCCGACGAATGATGGTCAGAGGAATCGTCGTCCGGGCCTGACATCCATCATCTGTCCACCCTTTGTCGCAGCAACTCGAAGAAATTACGGACCAGCACGACCTGCCCTGTGGCCTCGCGCTGCTTTCGGATCAGGATGAACTCCTGGCCACCGGCTGCGGTTTCGCCCGTCCACACGGACCGCGCACCCAGCACGATCAGCCGCGAAGTCCGCCGCCGAAAACGCCAACGGGCTCATCCGACAGTACCTGCCCAAGAGAACCAGCTTCGCTCGACTATCTCAGGACCGCTGCGACTCCGTCGCCGTGAGCCCAATACCCGGCCCAGGAAGCGTCTCCACTTCCTCACTCCGAAGGAGGCCTATGACTCAGTTAGCGAATAAGTCGTGTTGCACTTCAAACTTGATATCACACCGCCTGCCTTCAGCGTTTCGTCGGAGCCCGGTATTGCACACCATCAATACCATCGAAGTCCCGATCCTGCGTCCAGAACACCGCGCCGTTTGCGCGAGCAGTCGCGAGGAGGACACTGTCAGCCATCGCGAGCTTCGTCTCCGCGCTCAACTCAGCGGCCTCCAGTGCCAAGCGGTCATCGAGATCGATGATCGTGCCCCGACGCATCGCCGCCACGACTCCCAAGGCCTCTTCACGCCCGATGTGGCGGAGCATGTGGCGGTAGACTTCGAAGAGGCTCAGGGATGGCACGAGGAGAGGCTTATCGCTCTCGATCGGTCCGCGGAAGAACGATGCGTTACCCCCTCCCGCCAGATACTCTATCCAGCCACTTGAGTCGACGACGTTCAAAACTCTCGATCTGGCTCGCGTTCGAAGGGCGGCAAATCTGGAAAACGTCCGCGGAAGCTCTCAATCGGTTCTACCGGAACGAGCTCGACACGCGAGCCGATGGCGAACGCCTCGATCTTCTGACCCGGTCGAATGTTGAGCTTGTCCCGGACATCCTTGGGGATAACCACCTGGTACTTCGGCGATACTGTCACGACCGTCACACCCCACCTCCTCTATCGATACGACAACCGTAATACGGTACCGCGCCAAGCATGTTCCAGTCAATCGCATCGAGAAGCTATCGAGGCGAGCTAACGACTCGCGATTCTGCTCCTCCGTGAATCTCGTCTTCCGCATCGGGCTCCTCTTCCCACTTCCAGCGGGTCTGTTCGGGGCCCAATCTAGCTCGCCTTTACGTTAGTCGCCCTGGACCAAGAATCGGGGGTTGGAGCACGATCAGCTGAGGGATAGCCGGCACGGCCTCGTGAGCATACACTCTGTCCCGCTCGATCCCGGCCCATCGATCTCGTGGAGGCGACCTATGGAGTGCAGAGACTGCGCGACCTCAATCGACCCTGAGTGGACCCACTGCGAGGTCTGCGGCGCACCCGTGGATTCCGAGAGCACACCCATCTCCGGTGGCCGGAAGTGGGCGGCCCGCCTGCTGCGCTTCTTCGGCACGATGGTGGTGGTCGCCGCCGTGATAGTCGGGCGCTTGGGTCCAGTGGGCGTGTTCGGTGTCGCGACTGGAGTCGGGATCAACTACGCCGGGCGCAGACTGAATCCACAGGCCGGAGCGGTTACGGTAGCGGGCGTTCTCGGAGGGTTACTCGGCTTGCTGCTACCCGCAATTTTCGTCCTCGCGGTATTTCTCTGGATCTTGTCTCAGTTCTAGGAGATCGGAGCGGGACCGACGAGCGATCCAGCTGACGAATCAGCTCCAAGACCCGTTCACTGGTCCCGTCGAGGTGAGCCGCTTTGGTTGCCACGTCCGCCACCAAGCCAGCTAGGGCCGGGGGCCAGCCGGCGGGATCGGCTCGAACTCCCAGAACGCGGCCACCTGATCCTCCGCGCCCAGCATCTCGTAGCGGATGAGGCTGACCGGCATTCGCCCCATTTCCAGGAAGTCGTCGTGGAACGCCTTCAGATCGAAGGCGTCGCCGTCCCGGATGCGCAACTCGCCCAGCAGCTGCTGGATTTGTAGGTTGCCGATGGTGTAGCCCAGCCCGTACCCGGGGGGCCGTCGCAGGTAGATCTCCGCGTCGACCCGGGCTACGTCCTCATCGACCCACGGGGAGCCGGATCGCATATGCTCGGCGCCCTCGGAGATGGTCATCTCGTTCAACTGCATTCCGATATTGGCGGTGACCCGGATCGCCCGAAATATCCCGAACAGGTACATGAGTTCGTGGACCCTGGGCAGGTGATCGATCACACCGGCCCGCACCATGGGCTCCTCGAGGTACACGCCCCATCCCTCGACCCGGACGGCATCCGGGATGTTGGCCCGGATGGGATGGTCGTTTCGCCGGGCGAACCAGCCGTCGTAACCGAGCTCCTCGCCCACGATCCGCCCTCGCCCTGGGACACCGCGCACGATCCCCCACCAGGGCGCGACCCGTTCGATCAAAGCCTCCCCGGGGACGACGGCACCTGGAGCGCCTGAACCGCCCAGATCCCGGGGCTCGGCCGCTGCCTGCGGACCACCCGCCCATCCGCGCATCCCCCGGTCGCACGACCTCATCCGGCCCGGACCACCCCGGTTGGATTTTCTATCCATGAAATCCTGAGAGGTTCACCTTCTACAACGAACGGCATCCAAGGAATCCCAACGAGTCAGTTCGGCATCCTCTCCAGTAGGGCATCCGACCAGTTGAACACCAGTACCACGCTCGCCTTCCGCGTTGCACTCTGCGGCAGATAGAAGAATTCCCCCGTCGGGTCCACACCATACTGCCCGTGATCCCCGTTTCTCGCATAGACATCCGAGAACAGCACCTGCTCTTGACCGTATTGGAAGACCGGACCATCGCGAATCGGTACGGCGACGAAGCTCCGCATGTTCCGATAGAAGAGCTCCCTGCCGTCCGCACTCCACCGTGGCTCTCCTCCGCCATTGACTGACACCTTCAGCCGTCCCCCTGGGCCCGGAAAATCACGCACGTAGACCTCGTCTACTCCCGACTCGTCGGAGACGTACGCGATGCGGCGTCCATCTGGTGAGAGGGCGATGGCTCGGTCATTGAATGGCGTTCTCAGAACGCTACTGACTGAATCGTCACCCATCTCAAAGCTCACGACGTCACGCCCGCGGACTGGCGTGGTCTCTCGAATGGCAAGCCGCTCACCGTCGGGCGTCCACTCCCCTTCGTATTGATCGAACGGAGCTTGGTAGACAGGCGTCGGCGGCTCACCCCCGTTCGTGGAGACTTCGTACAAGTCGACCCCGTCGGTGGACGGCGTACGCAAGCTGAATACGAGTCGGTCTCCCATGGGGTGCCATGACGGATATCGCGCAGTCCCATCAAAGGTGAGCCTCCGCGAGGCTCCTCCCGCAATATCGTAGACCATCACCGCCATTCCGGTCCGCTCCTGCATCGACATCGCCAACTGGCGTCCATCGGGAGACACGCGGACGGCTTCAAGCCCCAAGAGACTGTCCGCCAGCACTCGTTCGACGCCGTTCCGATCCACTCGCACGAGCCCGTACACCGAGCTTCCGGACACGTAGGCGAGTGTGCCGTCTTGGGCCAGGGAGATGTCTGCACCGACCGATGACAGATCGACCGAGACGCCCTCGAACACCGTGAAGACCGGACCCGTTGTCTCGAGCGTCTCAAGATCGAACGGCACTGCCTGAACCGCGCCGTCCAGATCTACGAACACGAGGTGACCCGTGGCAGAGTACTGAGGCATCAAGCCATGCTCGATAACCAACCGTGCGCTGTCACCCGGTGGCACGACGGCGATCCCGGCATATGCCGCGTCCCCTGCGTAAGTGCCCACAAGCACCCCCGCACCACCCGGTAGAGCGGATGGCCACCGATGGCTCGCAAGCAATTGAGTCACTGTCTCGGATTCGCCACCCCCGGTCTCACGGACGCGGCGGAGCCCTCCGACGGTACCCGCGGCATAATAGACATATCCGTCGTCCGACCACGTACCACCCCTTGAGGTCGGCACGTCCGCAAGCGTCAGAGAGCGCCCGTCAACCAAACTGACTGTGCGGAGCTTTCCCCCCGAGAAGAACCCTACTGCCGACCCGTCCGGTGAGAAGAACGGATCGTGCGCACCCTCGGTTCCTGTGACCGGCTCCACCTCCAGACGGTCCATCCTCCGTAGCAAGAGCATCTGAGAGCCGTCCCACGAGCCGGTATATACGAGGCGCGTACCGTCTCGCGAGAGTGCGACACTCGGTGACCCAACCGGCACCAATTCCTGTTCGTCGGCAAGCGCCAGAGGAGCGTACATGACCTGGCGCTCTGGGGAACGCTGAACGGCCCAGACGAAGGCCACCCCGAAACCGGCGGCGAGGATGGTCGAGCCAATCGAAATTCCCTTCCACAATCGGTTCCGTTCCGATCTGGTACCGACACTTGGGTCCGCGTAGCGAAAGCCAGGCTGTCCGAGCGCAGCCGCGAACTCGCCGACACCCGTGAACCGGTCGGCCGGCAACCTCTCCAACGCCTTTCGAATCGCATGGTCCACGTTGACCGGGACTGATTTTCGAGTCTCCGAAACCGAAACCAGCGCACCCTGGATGATCCGTCCCAAGACGGCCTGGGCTGTCCTGCCCGTGAAGGGAGGCTCCGCCGTTAGCATCTCATAGAGAACCGCAGCAAGCGAGTATGTGTCGCTGGCCGGACCCACCTGCTGATCACCCGTCGCTTGCTCGGGCGACATGTACCACGGTGTCCCCACGGAAAGCCCTGTCTCAGTAAGGCGATCCCCTCCGGCTACTCCGACGGCAAGCGCGATCCCGAAGTCTGCGATGAGCGGCCGTCCATTGCTCATTAATACGTTGGCCGGCTTGATGTCGCGGTGAATGATGCCCTGTCGATGGGCGTGCTCCAGGGCCTCGGCAATATCTGCCGCGATCCGTACGGCCTCAGCGACCGGAAGCTGCTTCTCTCGATCGATCCGCTCCTGAAGCGTCTCACCCTCTACGTAGGGCATCACATAAAACAAGAACGAGTCCGCTTCACCCGAATCGAACAGGGGGAGGATGTGCGGGTGCTGGAGGTTCGCGGTCGTCTTGATCTCGGCCAGGAAACGATCGGCCCCGACGACCGCAGCCAGCTCCGGCTTCAAGACCTTGAGCGCGACTTTCCGTTCGTGCTTGATGTCGTCGGCCAGGTATACCGTCGCCATGCCACCCTCACCGAGTTCGGACTCGATTAGGTAGCGGCCCTCGAGGGCTGCGTTCAGACGGGTGATGGGGTCGGGAGGGTTCATGCGCTCAAGATGCGGCCTGGCGCAGGAAACCGCGAGCGCCGCTCAGGGAGTCACAGAGGAGTTCCCAGTACCCCCCTAGTCCAGCCCAGCATGTGGGCCTCACGCTGACACAGCGTGAGGTGAATCGGAGCCAGCCTCTAGCGTAGGCAGCGGATCTGGTTTTTGCGCGCCATTATGATGATACCATGAAAGACCGAACCGGTGATCCAGAGGAATTCACCCAAATCGTGGCATGGAATATCCTCCACGGGGGTGGGAGCCGCGTCGCGGACATCACTCGTTGTCTGTCCTCCTGGATGCCCGACTGCGCCGTACTAGGCGAATTCCGCGGTACGACTTCGAGCCGACAAATTGCCGATCACCTCAGCGCCCTCGGTCTAACGCACCAACTCGACACCACGCTTGCGAACGACCCAACCGCGAACGCGCTGCTTATCGCCAGCCGATTCCCTTTGACCCGCCTCGCGGTCGACGGCTTTCTTGCAGCAAGGGTCAACTGGCTCCCTGTTCTCGTCGAATCGCCGAATCCCTTCACATTGGTCGGGATGTATGTCCCGAACCGAGACAAGAGCGGGATCAAGTACGATGTGCACGACGCGGTCGTCGAGCAGCTCGCGAGCATGCGGGACGCCCGGGGAGTCGCTGTCGGGGACACCAACACCGGCCGAAAAGGACTCGACGAGGAAACCAACTTCTTCAATGGCCGTGAAGACGCCTGGTTTGATCGCCTTGCCGCTGCCGGTTGGCATGACGTTTACCGAACGAGGTTCCCCGAGGCGCGGGAGTATTCGTTTCGGTCGAGTGCCGGCTCTGGGTTCCGATTGGACCAGGCATTCGCTACAGAGTCGTTGGGTGATTTCGTTGCCGACATCCGGTACGACTGGGGCGGGGAGGAACCACCGAGTGATCACGCCGCCATCGTGATGCGGATCGCGGCACGAAGGTGAAGGACGTTGCCAGGTCAGAAGGGCACACCCGGCGATTCACGCCCCGCGCACATCTCCGCAGTTGGTCGCGCGGCCACCACGCCGAATCTATGGGCCTGGGAAGATTTGAGCTGCGGGCTTCGCCGGCTGGCGCTCTCGCGACTCACCGGCCCGCCCTCGCTCCTCTCCGGCGCTTCGCGCCTCCGAGTGAACGACCGACCAGCGGGCTCCGCCCGCGAGGTCGGAAGCAGGTGGGCATGAGAAACCCCGCCTGATCAAATATCAGACGGGGCTCAGTGGGCCTGGGAAGATTTGAACTTCCGACCTCACGCTTATCAGGCGTGCGCTCTAACCAACTGAGCTACAGGCCCTGCACCTCGGAGAGGGCGCCGAAACGCCCTACCGAGCCGCAAAAGCTAGTCACGGTGCAGGGTGGGTTCAACTGCTCTGGGCGTCGCCCGCACGGGGTGATTCGAGAGGACGGACGACCCTCCAGCGATCCAGCCTGCTCGCCGATTCGTGGCCTTGCCCCTCACTGCCGTGCGCACTCCACGCGCGGCGTCACCCTCCCGCCGCCGACTCCTGTGCTCTTGCCAATACATAGGCCTGGATGGCCCTGACCTGGTCCGCATCGAGCTTGCCCTCGAACGAGGGCATCCCGAGCGGGGCGCGCAGGCCTCCTCGGACGATGTCGTCGAAGGTCTCGTGCACTTCGGCCGTCGCATAGCGCAGGTCCGGGAGTGGTCCGGCGATGGCGTTGAGTCCGTGACAGAACATGCAATTGGCCCCGTACAGACGCTCACCTTCTTCCACAATCGCCGGGGAGGCGTCCATGGCGATGGCGGGCGTGGGTGGCTCGGCGTGACCGTAGGCGGGAGGATCGAACGGCGCGTCCGCCCCGAGTGCGAAGGTCAGCAGTCGTCCGAACCCTGGCTTGACGGACCCGCTCTTGGGGTCGTTGAAGAGCCCGTCGGGGCCACCCCAGCCCGCGAGCACGGAGACGTACTGCGTGCCATCGACGAGGTAGGTGATCGGGGCGGCCATGATGCCGGTCCCGGCATCGAACGCCCAGAGCTGTTCTCCATCGGTGGCCCGATAGGCGGCGAGGACCCCGTCGGCGCGGCCCTGAAGCACGAGGTCACCCGCGGTG
>JBDGVT010000159.1:0-7290 GCA_039585495.1 Gemmatimonadota bacterium
GACGGTCTCGCCCGGTGCGGGCACGATGCGCAGGATCGACCGGGCCGTGACGCTCTTGCCGCAGCCGCTCTCGCCGATCACCCCGAGAGTCTCGTTCTTCGCGATCGAGAAGCTCACACCATCGAGCGCCTTCAGGGTGCCGTCGTCGGTGTGGAAGTAGGTCTTCAGATCCTCGACCTCTAAGATAGTGTCATTCATATGCGCACCTGACGCCTCCGACATGATTGTTCATCGCGTTGCTTCCCACTATGACATGCGAGCTGTCGTGACATGTTACCGTTTGTGACATGTTAGCGCATCGCTCCGGACCCTCGGGGAGACAGCGCGATCGGAGTCGGTGTCGGCCAGGACCGGCGCTGCCGACGTCCGCAACCGCTTCACCCGGAGGTAGGCACCGCCGCTGCGAACCGCAGGCGATCGCAAGCATCAAGGTCCCTACGCACCCCGACGCTACGCATCCAGAGTCAGCCCCCGCTAGCAGGCCCAGTGCAGGCTGGAGGAGAAACCGGTGATGATCGATGACAGCGGCTAGGAGCAAGTTCCGCGGTATATTCCCCGCTCTGGTGACCCCGTACACGAAGGGCGGCGACATCCACGAAGTGTCGCTGAGGGCCCTGGTGTCGCTGAACCTGAGCAAGGGCGTGCGCGGCTTCTATGTAGGTGGCAGCACCGCGGAAGCGTTCATGCTGTCGCTGCCGGAGCGCAAGCGCATCCTCGAGATCGTCGCGGACGAGAACGGCGGCCGCGGCACCATCATCTCGCACGTGGGCAACATCAGCACCGACCAGACCATCGAGCTCGCTCGGCATGCGCGCGAGGTGGGCGTCGACGCCGTCTCGGCGGTTCCGCCCTTCTACTACGGCTTCACCCAGGACGAGGTCGTCGCCCACTACCTCGCCATCGTCGAGGCCGTGGACCTGCCGCTGATCCTCTACAACTTCCCCGCCAATGCGGGCTTCAGCTTGACGCCCCGCTTGATCGAGCGGCTGCGCCGGGCCGACGAACGGATCGTGGGGCTCAAGCACACCTCGATGGACCTCTTCGACCTCGAGAGGTTCACCGGGATCGACGACGAGTTCGTGGTCCTGTCCGGCCACGACGAGGTGCTGCTCGGGGCGTTGGCGATGGGGGCGCACGGCGCCGTCGGCAGCACCTTCAACGTCATGCCGGAGCTGTACATCGACATGATCGCCGCCTTCGAGCGTGGAGAGATGGCGGCGGCCCAGGCGCTCCAGCGCAGGGCGAACGCCTTCATCGGGCACATGGTTGGCAGCACCGGCCTGCCGCAGGTGAAGGCGGCGCTGGAGCTGCTGGGGATCGAGTGCAACGGCTGCCGGCGACCCATCCTCGACCTCGAACCCCGAGCGCGCAGCCGGATCGAGCAGACGATGATCGACATCGGTCTGCTCTGAAGGGGGCGTAGACACCGTGCCCTCCCCAGATCTCGATGCGAAGCTGCTCTCGCCCGACTACATCGAGAGTCCGTACCCTACCTACGATCTGCTGCGAACGCAGCACCCGGTCTACTGGAGCGAGAAGTGGTCGGCCTGGCTGATCACGCGTTACCACGACGTCAAGCTGGTGCTGAACGACCACCGGCGCTTCTCGAACCGCAACCGCTACACGCTCTACATGGCCCAGTTTTCCGACCATGAGCGGGAGCAGCTGAGCTATCTGATCGACCACTACCAGCGGGGCGGTCTGGTGCAGTCCGATCCGCCCGACCACACCCGCCTGAAACGGCTGGTCACCTCGGCCTTCACGCCGCGCGCCGTCGCCAGGATGCGCGACATGGTCGTCGAGATCGTCGACGATCTGCTCGATCGGTTGGAGGGGCTCGGGTCGACCGAGCTGATCGGCGACGTCGCCTTTCAGCTGCCGGCCATCGTCATCGCCGGCATGCTCGGTGCTCCCAAGGAAGAGCGTGATCAATTCAGGGTCTGGTCGGCGGACATCCAGCGCTTCCTCGGGGCCGGAAATCCTACCCTGGCGCAGGCGCTCGCGGCGCAGGAGGGCTGGCAGCGCATGAACGGCTACTTCCAGGTCCTGCTCGACGAGCGGCGCAAGCGACCCCGGGACGATCTGGTGTCGGCCCTGGCCGCCGCCCGCGACGACGAAGACAAGCTGAGCGAAGATGAGCTGGTGCGTACCTGCGGAGCCATGCTGATCGCCGGACACGAGACCACCACCAACCTGATCTCCAGCGGCATCCTCGCTCTGCTCGAGCACCCCGACCAGCTTCGGCTGCTGCGGAACGACCCAGGCCTCTACCCCGGCGCCATCGAGGAATTCCTGCGCTACGACACGCCCTTCCAGAGCGTTCCCCGCACCGTGACCGAGGCGTGCGAGCTGGGCGGACAGCGCCTCGTCGAGGGCCAGCTGCTGTACGTGATGCTGGGCGCGGCCAACCGGGATCCGGAGCAGTACCGCCGGCCGGAGGTGCTCGATGTGCGCCGCAGCGACAACAGGCACCTGGCGTTCGGGCACGGCATCCACTTCTGTCTCGGTGCCGCCCTGGCTCGCCTCGAAGGGCCGGTCGCCATCCAGCGGATCCTGGAGCGATTTCCCACGCTGCGGCTGCTGCCGGAAGACCCGCCCGTCTGGAAGCAGAGCATGGTGCAACGAGGACTCCAGAGGCTCCCCCTGCAGCTCTGACATCTTGCTGGCTGGAGTTGTCAGGGGAGAAGGCGCACCATCGAGGCCTGCTCCACCCAGCCAAGAGAAGACGTCATCAGCGCCATCCACCAGGGACGAGCCGACACTAGCGTCGCACGACGCTACACGTCCACCCTGTGAGCGATGTCTACGCCGGGTCGCGGTTGGGCGCCGGCGGTTTCGCCTGCGGGTGATCCGCCCGCACCAGATCGAGATCTGCCGCGCCGGCGTTCGACTCTACCTGCTCGACGTTCTTGCAGCCGGGGATGACGCAGCTCACCGCCGGGTGCTGCAAGCACCAGGCTAGTGCCCAGGCGGCCATGTCGATGCCGCCGGGGACCTCATCCCGCTGGAGTCGTGCGACCTCCTCGAGCTTGGCCTGCACCTCGTCGCTGGAGCGGCGGGAGCGGACGTCGTCCGCCGCAGTGAAGGTGTCCCCCGGGCGGTACTTTCCGGTCAGGAAGCCGCTCGCCAGGGGCACCCGCGCCAACACCCCCAGGTCCTGCGCCTCACAGGATGGGAAGACCCGCGCCTCGGGGGTTCGCTCCAGGCGGTTGTAGACCACCTGGATGGCGCCCGCCCCGACCTCGGTCGCTCGGGCGGTCTGCTGCAGGTTGTCGTTGCTACCGATCGAGATGCCCAGGTGTCGGATCTTGCCCCCCCGGACCTGTTCGCGGAGCATGGCCCACAGCTCGTCATTCTCGAACACCGTATCGCTGCCCGAGTGGAACTGGTAGAGGTCGACATGGTCCGTCTGCAACGCCTCCAGCGAGGCCTCGAGCTGAGCGAGGACCTCGGCGGCCAACCAGTGGTCGGTCCGCTCGAAGTTGCCGTGGAACCGATGGCCGAACTTGGTGGCGACCAGCCAGTCGTCCCGATCGTGCTTGATGGCCTCCCCGACCAGCCGTTCGGAGCGGTGATCGCCGTAGCACTCGGCGGTGTCGATCAGGTTGATGCCCAGCTCCTTGGCGCGAGCGAGGATGTGATCGACGTCGCGCTGGGAGGGGACCTCGCCCCACTCCCCTCCGAACTGCCAGGTGCCGACGCCTATCACCGAGACGTCGAGATCGGTCTTGCCCAAACGGCGGTATTTCATGGCTCTCCTTACCGTGCGTCAGCTCGCCGAGCGTCGGGAACCTGGCACCTGTCGAGACCTGCTCCTGCTCGCAACCTACACCGTACTATGGTTGCGGAGGACCATCATGACCCTGTCAAGCGACCCCGACCGAGTGAGGCCGGCAGGCACGGACGCAGTCTGCCGATCGCTTGGGCGAAAGCCGTGATCCGGCACCGGAACGTGCGCTCCCTCAACGGGCGCTGGAAGTTCAAGACCGACCCCGACGATGTCGGCGACTTCTCCGAACCCGATGGCAGTGCCGAGAGCTGGCGGCGCGAGAGCAAGTTCTTCGACCTGGCGTTCGACGACGGCCCTTGGGGCGAGATCGGCGTGCCGGCCTGCTGGCACACCGAGGGGCACCCCTACAACGACGGCGTCGCCTGGTACCGTACCCGCTTCGACTACCGTCCCGATGGCGTCAACAACGTGATCCGGCTGCACTTCAAGGGGGTCGACTACTTCTGTGACGTGTGGTTGAACGGCTACTACCTCGGTTCGCACGAGGGCTTCTTCCAGCACTTTTCGCACGACGCCTCGAGATGGATTCGCGAGGGCGAGAACCTGCTCGTCGTTAAGGTCGAGAATCCCAACGTGACGCGGCTGCTGGTCAAGGGGGCGCTGATGGGGGTCAACTGGGACGCCAACGACCCCGAGGTCAACCCCGGCGGCATCTCCAACGACGTGCAGCTGCTCGCCAGTCGCGACCTCTACATCGAACGGCTCAAAGCCACCCCCTTCGTCGACCTCGAGGCCGGGACCGCCCAGGTGCACTGCCGCGCGGTCATCGTCAACACCACCGGGTCGGTCAAGGAGGTGCAGGTAGGGGCCGCACTGTCGCCGCACAACTTCGAGGGCGAATCGTACCGCGCCGAGGTGCCGCGGCGGCTCCTGCCCGGACGTTCCGAGACCGAGATCTGGCTCGATGTGGACCGGCCCGAACTGTGGTGGCCGTGGGACATGGGCGAGCAGAATCTGTACGACATCGCCCTTGCGGTCACCGAGGCCGGGGATGGGATCGAAGCGGCTGAGGGTGGCCATGTGTGCGATGAGCTGAACGACCGCCTCGGCATCCGCCACCTCCACAAGGAACAGGGCGGCTGGACCAGCTACGTGAACGGCAAACGCATCTTCGCCAAGGGACCCAACTACCTCTCCGAACAGTTCCAGTCCAACATGACCCGTGAGCGGTACGAGTTCGACCTGCAGCTCATGAAAGACGCCAACATGAACATGGTCCGCGTCTACTGCGTCGCAGAGCGCGAGGAGTTCTACGACGTCTGCGACGACATGGGGCTCATGGTCTATCAGGACTTCCCGACCACCGGGCGGATGAGCAACACGGGCGACTTCCTCAGGCGTGCCGTTCAGCAGGGCCGAGAGCTGGTCAATCAGCTCTACAACCACCCCAGCATCGTCATCTGGTGTTGGGGGCAGCAGCCCGGCATCAAGAACTTCGAGAAACTCTGCCTCGCGCTGGCCGAAGCCTGCGAAGAGGAGGATCCCTACCGCTTCATCCAGCAGGGCAGCAGCGTGTGGCAGTGGCGCATCGCCAAGGAGAAGTTCGACTGGCCGATCGATTACCACCTGCTGGCGGGATGGTTCCACCCCGACGACAGATTCGGGCCGTTCCTGTCGCTGGAGCGGGACGAAGGCAATTCCGGCTACTCGGTCGAGGAGCTCCTGATCAAGCGCAAGGAGCTGCTCGAGTTCGTCAGCGAATACGGCCCGCCCGAGGCGCTGCCCGACATGGAGTCGCTGGTGAAGATCGTTCCCGAAGAGGACCGTTGGCCGGTGAACTGGGGCGTCTACGAACAGCGTCGCCTGCACGGTGACATCCTCAAGCGCTGGATCGACATCCCCGACAGCCTTGAGGGTCTGATCGAGGCGAGTCAGGACTACCAGGCGCTCCACCTGAAGTACCACACGGAGTTCTACCGGCGGCACAAGTTCGAGCCGTGCAACGGCGCGCTGTTCTTTCAGTTCAAGGACTGCTTTCCGGGGGTGACGGCGTCGGTGGTGGACTATTTCGGGCGCAAGAAGAGGGCGTACTACGCCCTGCAGGAGGCGTTCCGGCCCCTGCACGTGCTGATGGAGTGGCCGTTGATCGACGGCGAAGCGCCCGGCACGGTGTTGACGAAGGGTGTCTTCGTGGTGAACGACTACCTACGGGAGTACCCCGAGCTGAGCGTTCGCTGGCGGGTCAGCGACAACGATGGAACCACCTTGCAGCAGGAGACGCTGGCCTGCAGCAGCCCCGAGAACGCGTTGACGCGGGTAGGGGAGCTGGCGTGGACGGTGCCTGCGGGGGGGCGGGGGCCCTACCGGATCGCCTTCGAACTGGCCGACGCCAGCGGCGTGCTGTCGACGAACGCGTACGACGTGAAGGTGATAGCTGGCCGGGCCGCTCGCTGAGTCGGCGGGCCCGGCCAGCGGCCCGCCCTCAGTCGGGGTCCATCATCGTATTAAGGACGCACTTCGCCTGCTCGAGGTAGTTGTCGACCCACTCCGAGGTGCAGATGACGATCAGATCCTGCATCATGCCGTGTCCGTGCGAGGTCATGTAGGCCAGGCCGTGAAGCTGATCGTGCTGACAGAGGAAGACGCCCTGGTTGTCGAAGCCGCCCCGGTTGCACAGCGCGAGGATCGATTGCGACTCCTCGGGCGTGGGGCTCGCCAGGGGGTTGGTCAGCATGAGGCCCCGCAGGTCGGGTGTCTCGAGGTTCGGCGACAACGTCTGGAGCGCTGCGATGACGAGCGGCAAGCGTTCGAGTGAGAGCTGCGGGTCGTCCTCGAGGCCGAAACCGGTCGAGCTGAAGCAGCAGACGGCGAAGCCGCCGGGACGACCTTCGGCCAGGAACAGTCCGGGTTGGGTGAGGCGGATCCCTCGGGTGTCGGGGCTGTAGCTCGGGAGCGCTCCGGGGTAGCTCGGGAGGATCTTGCTCAGAGGGATCGGCTCCTCCATGACATCATCGACGCCCCCGTCGGAGAGCAGGTAGAGGACGACGCCCTGCGGAGTGATAGC
Source organism: Gemmatimonadota bacterium (assembly GCA_039585495.1). Classification (GTDB taxonomy): domain Bacteria; phylum Gemmatimonadota; class Gemmatimonadetes; order Longimicrobiales; family Gaopeijiaceae; genus UBA2589. Next base: position 6,795 of record JBDGVT010000159.1, read on the forward strand.
CGGCGGATCCGAGTCCGGCGTGCCGTGAGCCATGGAGAAACGGGTCCAGACCTGCACGGCATCCGCAAACGAGAAGGACACCACAACATCCCCTTCACCCTCTTCGTCCTGGGCCATCGTGCGCCACGACAGGCCCTCCCGGTCCACAGCGAGGGTCCGAGCGGCCGTTGCACCCGGGGCGGCCTCCGGGGTGCCCCAATGCTCCGCCTTCACGCCGTCGAGCCCGAAGAATTGCGCCCCGGCCAGCTCACGCTGCAAGATGGCGATCGCCTCTTCGGCGGTCATGGCGCTCATGAGCTCTGCGATGGCGGGATCGTGTTCCGGGAGGTGGTCGGCGTTGTAGCGGTTGTAGTCGGGGCCCAGGACCGGTGCGCCCGGTTGGACCTGGGCGAGGGCGAGCTGGCCTAGGAGCAGGAGGGGGAGGGTCAGTCTGGATGCAAGGTGCTTGCGGAACACGGCTCACCTCCGAAATGGGTGAAAGGGGACGGTCTCGAGT
>JBDGVT010000160.1:0-7253 GCA_039585495.1 Gemmatimonadota bacterium
GGCCATAGGAACTCCCTATGAGTGGGGCGGCACGGATGCGAACGGCTTCGACTGCTCGGGTCTCATCCAATACGCCTATGGCAGGTATGGTGTCGTGCTCCCTCGGGTGAGCACGGCCCAGATGGCGTCTGGTTCCGCGCTCGCTCTGGACCCGAGCCTTCTGCGACCGGGGGATATCCTGGGCTTCTCGCTCGACGATCCGAACAAGACCAGTCACGTCGGACTCTATGTCGGCAACGATGAGTTCATCCACAGCAGCTCCAGCGGTGTCAGGGTCTCGAATCTCCAGAATCCGTACTGGCAGGAGCATCTCATCGCTGCGCGCCGAATGGTGCAGTGACCCACGAGAAACGGCCGACGGCTGAGGACGCTTTCTCTCTAGCTGCAGGGCGGGGCCTTCGCCCGGGTCAGACCGGGCCCTCCGCCGGCTGCTCGTCGATCCGGTGGTGCAGGTGTACCGGGGCCGTTCGCTCGTCGCGCTTTTTGGCCCACCAGTTCTGGTACAGGTCGACCGCGAACATCAGCAGCAGCATGAAGATCACGATCCACTGCGGGATGTAGGGAAACTCCGATCCGTTGGCGGTCAGATGGGCCGTGTGCCCTCCCTCCAGGATCAGCACGAACCCGATGAGCAGCAGGACGAAGAGGCCCAGGATCTCGAACTCCGGGTTGCCTTGGAGAAACTTGGAGATCGTCCCCGCGAAAAGGAGCATGAGCGCGACCGAGATGACGACCGATCCTACCATGATCGCGAAGACGTCCGTCATGCCGACCACGGTCAGGATCGAGTCGACGCTGAACAGGAGGTTCATTCCTACGATGACCGCCACGACATCGCGGAACCGACCCTGGGCGCCCATCTCGTGCTCGAGGCCCTTCAGCTTCAGACGTAGTTCCTTCACGCCCTTCCAGATGAGAAACAACCCTCCGACGATCAAGACCACCGACTTGCCGTTGAAGGCACCGGAAAGCGTGAGTCCCGGGACTGCCGTACCGTCGAACTCCCAGAACACGGTGGTCGCGTAGGCGAGCACGAAGCTGACCATTCCCAGCAGGACAATGCGGAAGAGCATGGCCAGGACGAGACCCGCACGAATGGCTTTCGTGCGCTCCGCACCCGGCAGCTTGTTCGCGATGATCGTAATAATGATGAGGTTGTCGGCCCCGAGGGCCAGCTGAATGAGGGTCACCCCGAAGAGCGTCGCCCAGAACGCCGGAGAGAGCATCAGTTCGACCATCAGTTGCCGCGCCCCCCGATCACGCTGGCCCGGTAGTCCAGCGGCGGATCGCGGTCGCCGAGCAGGGGCTCGTAGGTGTAGTTCGGGCCGCGTCGCCGGAGGAACTCCTCCTGTGCTGCCTCGACGAGCGCAGGCTGAGTGAACAGATCGTACATGGTGAACGCCAGCGTTTTGGCCGCGTTGATCATGCCCTTGTTGCCGATGTCGGTCCCGCCTGCCGCGACTGCCTGCCACGAATGCGCGGACGTGCCGGGAACCCAGGTCGCGGTGCGGAGCCCGGCGGTCGGGACTGCCCAGCTCACGTCGCCCACGTCGGTGGAGCCGCCTTGCCCGACCTCGATGACCTCGAAAGGCTCGATCTCTGAGGCCTGCTCGATGGGTGGGACATCTGCGGGGAACGTGCTCTGGATCATCTCGGCGAAGCGGCGTTCTTCAGCCGTATACTCGACCCCTCCGACCGCCGTAAGGTTGGCGTGCATCGCCCGTCCCAGCGCCTCGTTAGGGAGGACGTTGTAGATGCCGTGGATGACCTCGAACTCCATTCGTGTCTGGGTGCCCATCGCGGCGCCCTCCGCGATCTCTACGACCCAGTCGAACATACGGCGCACCTCTTCGGGCTCCGGATGACGGACGTAGATGTATGATTCAGCGAAGTCGGGGATCACGTTGGGGGCAGAGCCTCCAGAGGTGACGATGTAGTGCAGCCTGCTCGCGGGCTGAACGTGCTCCCGCATCATGTTCACCATGTTGTGCATCGCCTCGACGCCATCGAGCGCCGAGCGGCCACGCCACGGGGCGGCGGCCGCGTGGGCCGACTGGCCATAGAACCGGAACATGCCAGACTTGTTCGCGAGGGATGACGCTGCGTTGGCCGCGTTCGTAGAACCGGCGTGCCAGTGCAGCATGACATCGACATCATCCATGAGACCGGCCCTTACCATGTAGACCTTGCCCGCCCCACCTTCCTCGGCGGGTGTGCCGTAGACGCGAATCGTGCCGGGAGTGCCGGTTTCGCTGAGCCAGTCTTTCACGGCCAGTGCGGCCGCGACGGATCCGGTACCGAAGAGATGGTGACCGCAGGCGTGGCCGGCGATCTTCCCAGGGATCGGGTCACGCTCGGCTGAACGACTCTGGTTGATTCCGGGAAGGGCGTCGTACTCGCCCATGATCCCGATCACCGGCCCACCACCACCATACGTGGCCACGAAGGCGGTAGGGATGCCTGCGACCCCGGCTGCAACCTCGAAGCCTGCGTCGCGCAGTACGCCTTGCAGCGTCTCCGACGACTCGGTCTCCATGTAGCCGACCTCCGCGAGCTCCCAGATCTCCTGGGCGACCGCCGCGTAGGACGTGGCGTTTGCATCGATGAAGGCAGCCATGGACCGCTTCGCGTCCTGAGCCGTTGCGGGGCTCCATGAGCTTGCGATCGAGCACACCACGACCGCGCAGACGCTGAACGTCCGCACCAGACCTGAGTGGAAGAGGGACATGCGGGAGACCGACGTCGGGTACGTCATCGTGCAGCACTCCGAACTCGAGACAATGGATCGACTGCGGGGCGTGCACAGTAGATACCACCGATTTGGCGAACAAGACGCCCTTCGAGTCTCGGAGAGGTGCTAGAGGGAAATGAGGAACCGGAGCAGGTAAGCCCTCGCGTCGGGTCTGAGTCCCGCGAAAGCGTCTCGTGAGGCGGCCCCCTCACCACCGTGGAAGAGGATCGCCTGGCCGACGCCCGTAGCACGCCCGTCGTGCAAGTAGTCTATCCGGTGCCGAATTCCCATCAGCTTTTCTGTCCGAAGTTCGGTAGGAGATGCCGCGGGTCCGCACATACCCGCCATCTCCGGGCCCATGTCGTGAAGCAGCAGATCCGAGTACAGGCGGATCGTCTTCCGGTCCAGTGCGGGCTCCTCGTTCGGACCGGTGGTGAGGGTACGTACGTGACACTGCTCACACCCGATGGCTTCGAACACCTCCGCGCCCCAACGCAGTGTGTCGCGGACGGCATCGGTGGCGGGCGTCTCGGGCGCCAGGGGTGCGAGGAAACGAATGAAATCCGCGATGAGCGCTACGGTCTCCTCATCGACCTCGGGGTCTGCGACGGGATCTGATTCTGGTGGTACCGGTTCTCCGTTGACGGTCTCTTCGACGGGAAACCGCGGCGTCGTCACACCGATCTCGGTGATGAGCGCTGCATCGACCAACTCCACGATCGATGCCGTCGACGCCTTTCGGCCGAGCCGTGCCAGGCGGCCGTCCTCCGTGCGTCCGACCCGCCCGGAGATTCCGTCTCCGTTCAAGTCGTCCGGGTCCTCACGCGATAGAATGTCCTCGTCCGGGACGGCTTCGATGAGTCCGAGTCCGTAGAGCATTGACGGGTGGAGCGTCACGTGTATGTCGGCTTCGGCCGGGTAGTACTCCGGCCCCGAGCCGTGGACCATGAACAAGGGCGTCTGCTGACGCTGGAGGATGTCTCCCCCCTGACTCGCGAGCGGATCGCAACCGAAGGCGAACTTGGTCAGGCCCTCGGGGCTCGTTCCACCCGAACTCGGGACGTCGTGGCAGGAAGTGCAGCGATCCTGGACATACGTAGGCCCGAGCCCCTCTTCGGGTGTCCATCCGTGCTCGAAGAGCGTCCGCCCCTTCTCGAAGCGCTCGAGTGCCCGGGCGCTCAAGCCAGGTAGAGCCGTTCCGGGTTCTCCGGCCACCTCGTATTCCGGTTCGGCGCACGCACAAAAGACCAGCGCGATTGACCCGAGTCCAGTCCATCGCGTGATGGATGATCTCATGTTCCGGCTTTCCTCTTCAGTCAGGCGATGTCAGGCGCCTCATAGCCGGGCAGGGTTCATGCACGAAAGGGTGCAAGGGCACTGGACGCAAGAGGGAGCACCCTGCGCGGAAACTCGATCAACTCCTGACAGCAGCTCACCCGGGACGTGTCCGACTGTCGAGGGTGTCATCACACCGAAGAGCGGGTAGATCGGGGCTGTGGAGAGATCGCCGCAGCGCAGTGTAGGACGGACTTCCTCAGCGCCCCTTGTCCATGCGCACCCGAACCTTCTTTCCTTTGATCTTCCCGGCTCTGAGCGACGCGAGCACGTGGTCCGAAACCTCTTCGGACACCTCGACGATGCTGAAGGCCTTGGAGATCTGAATGGAGCCGATCTGGTTCCCCCGGATGCCGGCTTCGCCCGTTATCGCTCCGACGAGATCCTTGGGCCGCACGCCGTGGGTGCGACCCGCCCCGATGTAAATCCGCTGCACCTGGGTCAGACGCGCCTTGCCGCTCTTGCCTCTGCCATCGGCGGCGTCCGAGCCCGCGCCGTGGGTGCCGGAGCGCTTCTTTTTTCCGCCCTTCGCTTGTTCCTGGAAGGGTCGTTCGATCGGGATGTCCTCTTCGTCACCCTCTGCCACGGTGATGGTGGCTTCGTGCCCCATCTTCACGGCTCCGAGTGCGATATCGAACAGGTCGAACTCATCGGAGAGTGACTCCACGACGACGCGGAACTGATCCGTATCTCCCTCGAGAATGGACTCGCGCACGGAGGCGCGGGTCAGCTCGAGTCGCCGGACTCTGAGGTCCGCAACGGTCGGTAGTGAGGCGACGTCGATCTTCTGTTTCGTGAGACGCTCGATGTTGCGGAGCAGGGTGTGCTCGCGCGGTTCGGCGAGGGTGATGGCCACGCCTTCGCGGCCTGCCCGCCCCACGCGTCCGATCCGGTGGACGTACGACTTGGGTGCGGACGGGACGTCGTAGTTGATCACGTGGCTGAGATGCGAGATGTCCAGGCCCCTCGCTGCCACGTCGGTGGCGACGAGCAGGTCGACGGCGTTCGCCCGCATCTTCTTCATTACGCGCTCACGCTCCTCCTGCGACATGCCGCCGTGCATGGATTCCGCACGATACCCGCGACTGTTTAGCGCCTCGACCAGCTCGTCGACGTCGTTGCGGGTACGGCAAAACACCAGCGCCGCCTCCGGTGATTCGATGTCCAGCACACGTCCCAGTGCGACCAGCTTGTGGGGACGCCGCACCAGGTATGCGGTCTGCCGGACCAACGGAACGTCCTCGCTCGATTCGGCCGCGATGCGCACCTCTACGGGATCGTTCAGGTGCTTCTTCGCGATCGTTCCGATTCGAGGTGCCAGCGTGGCTGAGAAGAGGAGCGTCTGCCGTACGGGGGGCACCTCGGCCAGGATCGCGTCGAGGTCCTCGGCGAAGCCCATGTCCAGCATCTCGTCCGCTTCGTCGAGTACGAGTGCCTGGAGCCCCCCGAGCTTCAGCGTACCACGCCGGATGTGGTCGAGTGCTCGGCCCGGCGTTGCCACCACCACGTCGACTCCACGTTTCAGAACGCTGAGCTGCTGACGAAACGACTGGCCGCCGTAGATGGGGAGGACGTTGACGGCCATTCCCTTTCCGTACCGGTGAACGGCTCGCGCGACCTGCACGGCGAGTTCGCGTGTGGGGACGAGGATGAGCGCGGCGGGAACCGGCTGTCCGGTCTCGATGAGCTGCAGGATCGGAAGTGTGAACGCCGCGGTCTTCCCCGTGCCTGTCGCTGCAATACCGAGCAGGTCTCTTCCTTCGAGCAGGAGGGGGATCGCCGCGCGCTGGATGGGCGTGGGTTCCTCGTAGCCCAGGGACGACAGGGCTTCAAGGAGCTCGGGCCCGAGGCCGAGGTCGGCGAACTCACGGTTCGCCTCGGGAGATGTTGTCGGTGACATACCCGAAGATAGCCGGAATCCACCGTCGTTAGTGGCGCGTCTCTGCCAGCGTAATGGGCTGTACGAGGTCGACCGGGGCAGGGAACTCCTCCGACGGCAGCCAGCGATACCAGAGATCACTCGCCACCCTCGACAGCACTTCGTCGGCGCACGCATCGCCGTACGCGCCGTAAGAGATGTTCTCCGCGATGGTGCCACTCCACTGCCCTTAGCGCGCGACTCGATCCCAGGGCAGCGATCCGTCGGCTCCGGTATGGCCCATGCCACCTTCGTGCTGAGAGGTCGCGTGGTCTCGCGCACCGCGACTCATGCCCTGTGAGGGCCGCAGCTCCGTACCCGCCTCCGCAGCGCGCAGCGCCTGACTGGCTTCTCGAGTGGCCCCGGGTCCTTCACGGGGTAATGAGCGGAGACCGTCCAGGAATGCGGAGCATCCTCGTATCCGAGGGGTCGAACCATCCAGTCCGCTCATCTACGTACTCGGCATACGCCCCCGGATTTTGCCGGAGCCGGCTGTGCTCCCGCACGATGTCGGCCTCCAGATGGGTCAGATAGTCGGCCTCGGTGGCCTGGGTCTGTTGGATGGGTGTGAGAGCAACGAAAGTGGCCAGGAGGGTGGCAGAATCATCTGAGGTCGTTCGCGTCCAGGTAATCGGTGGTGATGAAGAGCGAATACTCCGGATCCAGATAACCGAGCTCCCTCAGGTACTCGTCGGCCTTCCCGGTGAACACGTAGCTGTAGTGCAGCGGAATGGCGTCGGGTTCGCTCTCGTTCACGTATCGGATCAGCGAACTCGTGCAGTTGTTTGCCACGGTGTTGTACCACCGGGGCGTGACGGCGAGGTCTCCGGTTTCCCGAGCGAATTTCTCGAAGATCCGGGCCCGGTAGTCGGGCGGAATCGCAAGTCGATAGCGAGAAAGAGGATAGTCCAGGAACTGGACACGGCGGGTCACCAGGTCCGCTTCCGTCGCCCATATGTGGGTCACCTCGAACGACCGAAGCACCCCGCCCAGGAGGGAGTATTCCTCGTCCGACTCACGGCGAGTCTCGACGGACAGCCCGAGATAACGGGCATCCTCGTAGCTCTCGTCGAACTCGAAGACGATGAACGTGTGAGCGATCAACCCGCTGTCATCGAGCTTCTGCTCGTACATCCAAAGGTCGACGATGTCCTGTGGATCGAAGGACGCGTCGAAGTACCTCTTCGATACGATCGAGTCCGAGGTGTAGCTCCAATCCCGGACGTCGGTCATTCGCACGATGCCTTCGCCCGGCATGTCGATACCGGC